>NZ_JBEOXT010000053.1:0-46082 GCF_040296685.1 Streptomyces sp. NPDC002054 | reverse complement strand
TTCCTCCGGGCGCTTCCTTCGTTCTTGCTTTGTTCTTGCGTTTCCGACTCTATCAGATCTTTTCGGACCCGATTTCCTCGGTGCTTTCCAGGTTCCCGCTTTCGCGTTTCCCTTTCCGGCGGTTCCGACTCTATCAGACAATCTCACCGGGTTTTTCCGGCTTCGATATCCGATAGGGATTCGGAGAGTGTGCTCCACCGGTGGAATTTATTTCCAGCTCGGGAGCGAGATTGATTCTAGTCGCTCGCCTCCAGACTGTCCAGTCCGTGGCAACCGTTCGAATCTACCTCCCCACGCGGGCCGTGTCAACGGTCTTTGCGGGACGACGAGGAGACTAGCAGCTCAGCAGGGCTGTACGCACATCAGGCCGCGGTCGGCAGCTTCGCGCTGCGGTCGGCGGCTTCCACGTCGCCCGTCTCGCCGGCCCGGGCGGCCCGGCCGCCGAGCACGTAGACGTACAGAAGGAAGGCCGCCTCCGCTACGACGCCGATGGTGATGCGAGCCCAGGTGGGGAGGCCGGACGGGGTCACGAAGCCCTCGATCAAACCCGAGACGAACAGCACCAGGGCGAGACCGATGGCCATCCCGAGGGCGGCGCGGCCCTGTTCCGCGAGGGCTTCGCGGCGGCTGCGGGGGCCCGGGTCGATGACCGTCCAGCCCAGGCGGAGGCCGGTGCCGGCGGCCACGAAGACGGCGGTCAGTTCGAGCAGGCCGTGCGGGAGGATCAGGCCGAGGAAGACGTCGAGGCGGTCGGCCGAGGCCATCAGGCCGAAGCCGACGCCGAGGTTGGCCATGTTCAGCAGGAGGATCCAGAGCACCGGGATCCCCAGGAAGGCGCCCAGCACCAGGCACATCGCGGCTGCCTGGGCGTTGTTCGTCCACACCTGGGCGGCGAAGGAGGCCGCCGGGTGGCTCGAGTAGTACGTCTCGTACTCCCCGCCCGGCTTCGTCAGTGCCCTCAGTTCCTCCGGAGCGGCGATCGAGGCCTGTACCTCGGGGTGCACGGCGATCCACCAGCCGATCAACACGCCGACCGCGACCGACAGCAGCGCAGTCGGGATCCACCAGCGGCGGCTGCGGTACACGGCGGCCGGGAATCCGGCGGTGAGGAAGCGGGCCGCGTCCCGCCAGGAGGAACGGCGGGCACCGGTCACGGTGGCGCGGGCGCGGGCCACCAGCTGGGTCAGGCGGCCGGTGAGCATGGGATCGGGGGTGCTCGACTGGATGAGGGAGAGGTGGGTGGCGGTGCGCTGGTAGAGGGAGACGAGTTCGTCCGCCTCGGCCCCGGTGAGCCGGCGTCCCCGGCCGAGCAGCTGTTCCAGGCGGTCCCATTCCGCCCGGTGCGCGGTCACGAAGACGTCGAGATCCATCCGCTTGGTGCTCCCCTGCCCCGTCGGTTGTCCACAGCACTTACTTCGTCCGCGGTCAGCTTGGCAGACTTGATGAACGAGGGGCAGGTCAGGTCAGGCAGGGAAGGGTGGGCTTCGGTGAGCGATCTGGTGACGGGGGACGCGGTCGTCCTGGGGTTGCGGCCGGCCCGGCTGCCGAGCCGGGCGCTGGCGATTCTGCTGGATCTGGTCGTGTACGTCGCGGGGTACCTGCTGGTGTCCGTCGGGCTCGTGTTCGCCACCGCGTCCCTGGACGATGCCGCGCTCGCCGCGGTGAACGTGGCGGCGTTCCTGCTGATTCTGGTGGGGGTGCCGATCGCGGTGGAGACGCTGTCCCATGGGCGGTCGCTGGGGAAGCTGGCCTTCGGGCTGCGGGTGGTGCGGGACGACGGCGGGCCGATCCGGTTCCGGCATGCGCTGGTGCGCGGGGCCATGGGTGTGATCGAGCTGCTGCTGACCTTGGGGGTGGTCGCCTCCATAGCCTCGCTGGTGTCCGAGCGGGGGCGGCGGCTCGGGGATGTGTTCGGGGGGACGCTGGTGGTCCGGGAGCGGGTGCCGGGGGCCCGGGTGATGCCGGTGCCGCCTCCGCCGCCGTGGCTGGCCGGGCGGTTCACGGCGCTGGACCTGTCGGGCGTACCCGATGGGCTGTGGCTGGCGATCCGGCAGTACCTGACCCGGATGGGGCAGCTGGACCCACAGGTGAGCATGCAGATGGCAGGACGGCTTGCGGACGATCTCGTGGCGCGTACGGGGGCGCTGCCGCCGGCCGGGGTGCCGGCCGCGGCGTTCCTGGCGGCCGTGGTGCACGAACGGCAGTCGCGGGACGCGGCGCGGGCCTTCGGTCCGGGGCAGATACCGGGTGGGGCGATGGCGCCGGGTGGGGCGATGACACCCCTGGCCGGCCCTGGGCCCATACCCGGGCCGGGACCAATACCCGGGCCGGGGCCGATACCCGGGCCGCAGCCCATATCCGGGCCGGGGCCGATGCCGGGGCCGGTCGCGGTGGGTCCGTCTGAGTCCCAGGGAGTGCCGTACGCGGGTGCGTCCGGGGGGCCGGCCGTTGGGCCGGTGGCGCCGGGGGCCTCGCCCGCGCGGAGTACCGGGTTCGCTCCGCCGGCCTAGTAGTCCGTCGGGAACACCGAGGGCGGGGTCTCCAGGTGTTCGAGTTCGATGCCGGGCGCGGAGAGGACCACGTCGCCGGCGATGTGGATGGTGTGCACCTCGCCCGTGTCCAGCGCGGACACCTGGTACTCGTCGACCGCCAGCAGGCCGCTGTCGGTGCTGTGGTTCTGGGTTCGGAGCAGGGCCCAGGCCTGGTCGACCGTACGGGGGGCCAGCACCGGGTCGGTGAAGTTCACCAGGCGGATCCGGGTGGCGGGGGCTCCGGGGGTCAGGCGCAGGAGTCGGCTGGTGGCGACGAGGAAGGCCGGGGAGGTGCCGGTGAAGGAGGGGGCGCGGACGTTGCCCTCGGTGGCCTCGGTGCCGGTGGGGTCGGTACGGACCCAGGTGACTCCGTCGATGGCGGCGCCGCGGACCTGCCAGCTCGCGGCGTTGAGTTCGAGACGGATCGGGCGGCCGAGCTCGTCGATCGCCAGGTCCACGGAGCCGGCGTGCTCGCCTTCGGGGGTGGTGCGCTGGGAGACGTACCGCCAGCCGGAGGGGCCGGGGGCGCAGTGGAAGTGCTCCTCGCCGAGCGGGGCGTGATCGTGCGGATCGTGGAGCGAGTAGCGACCGCGGGGCATGGTGCACGTTCCTTGGGGTGGGGCCTTGGGGGTGGGGGCCTTGCGTACGGGGAATGGGGCAGGCCCCCGACACGGGTGCCGGGGGCCTGCCTTGGGTGCTGGTGCTGCCGCGCTGTGGATCAGTAGCGGTAGTGGTCCGGCTTGTACGGGCCCTCGACCTTGACGCCGATGTAGGCGGCCTGCTCCGGGCGGAGGGTGGTGAGCTTGACGCCGAGGGCGTCGAGGTGGAGGCGGGCGACCTTCTCGTCGAGGTGCTTGGGCAGCACGTAGACCTCGGTCGGGTACTCCTCCGGCTTGGTGAAGAGCTCGATCTGGGCCAGGGTCTGGTCCGCGAAGGAGTTCGACATGACGAAGGAGGGGTGGCCGGTCGCGTTGCCGAGGTTCAGCAGACGGCCCTCGGAGAGGACGATCAGGACCTTGCCGTCGGCGAAGGTCCAGGTGTGGACCTGCGGCTTGACCTCGTCCTTGACGATGCCCTCGATCTTCGCGAGACCGGCCATGTCGATCTCGTTGTCGAAGTGGCCGATGTTGCCCACGATGGCCTGGTGCTTCATCTTGGCCATGTCGGCGGCCATGATGATGTCCTTGTTGCCGGTGGTGGTGATGAAGATGTCGGCGGTCTCCACGACGTCGTCGAGGGTGGCGACCTGGTAGCCGTCCATCGCCGCCTGAAGGGCGCAGATGGGGTCGATCTCGGTGATGATGACGCGGGCGCCCTGGCCGCGGAGGGACTCGGCGCAGCCCTTGCCGACGTCGCCGTAGCCGAAGACCACGGCGGTCTTGCCGCCGATGAGGACGTCGGTGGCGCGGTTGATGCCGTCGATGAGGGAGTGGCGGCAGCCGTACTTGTTGTCGAACTTCGACTTGGTGACGGCGTCGTTCACGTTGATCGCCGGGAAGAGCAGGGTGCCCTCGGCCATCATCTCGTAGAGGCGGTGGACACCGGTGGTGGTCTCCTCCGTCACGCCGCGGACCTCGGAGGCGAGCTGGGTCCACTTCTGGGGGGACTCGCCGAGGGTGCGGTTGAGCAGGGTGAGGATGTGGCGGTACTCCTCGGAGTCCGCGGTGGACGGGTCCGGGGCCGCGCCGGCCTTTTCGAACTCGACGCCCTTGTGGACGAGGAGGGTGGCGTCACCACCGTCGTCGAGGATCATGTTCGGGCCGCCGGTGGGGGTGTTCGGCCAGGTCAGCGCCTGCTCCGTGCACCACCAGTACTCCTCGAGGGTCTCGCCCTTCCAGGCGAAGACCGGGATGCCCTGCGGGTTCTCCGGGGTGCCGTTCGGGCCGACCGCGATGGCGGCGGCGGCGTGGTCCTGGGTGGAGTAGATGTTGCAGGAGGCCCAGCGGACGTCGGCGCCGAGGGCGGCCAGGGTCTCGATCAGGACGGCCGTCTGGATCGTCATGTGGAGCGAGCCGGTGATGCGGGCGCCGGCGAGGGGCTGGGCCTCGGCGTACTCACGGCGGATCGACATCAGGCCGGGCATCTCGTGCTCGGCCAGGGTGATCTCCTTGCGGCCGAACGCGGCAAGGGAAAGGTCTGCGACCTTGAAGTCCATGCGTGCTGCTCCTCATGGTGAGAGAGGGTGGGTACGGCTGAGCCGTGCACCGGTCCGGGGGTTCCCGGGGAGGCGCACCGAGCACAGTCCGTCGGAGGCCCTCTCTCCTCTCGGCCGGTCACGCGGACCGCCCGACCGCCATCAGCAGCGACGTCTGGCACTGCCACCGAATCTACACCGATCGGCCCAGTGAGCCCCAGTCGGCCGACGGGACGTGTCAGGTCATCTCTTTGGGTCCTCCGGCGGCTCCGTTTCGGGCCTTTCGGACTTTTGATGCACTGCTTACGTGGGGAAGGATGCCGTGTGCACGCCCCAGCAGGACCACCGCGTGAGGAGATTTCAGTGACCAGTCCGGTCGGCCCCCAGAAGCGCCTGAAGCTGCTCGCCGTGACCGCGTGCCCCACCGGGATCGCGCACACCTACATGGCCGCGGAGAAGCTCCAGCAGGCTGCGGAGCGTCTCGGTGTGGAGATGAAGGTGGAGACCCAGGGCTCCATCGGGGCCGAGAACGTGCTCTCCGACAACGATGTCAGAGACGCCGACGGCGTCATCATCGCCGCCGACAAGGAGGTCGACCGCGAGCGGTTCGCCGGCAAGCGGGTGCTGTCCACCGGTGTTGCGGACGGCATCCACCGGCCGGAGGGGCTGATCCGGCAGGTGCAGAGCGCTCCCGTGCAGGAGGGCACGGTGCCTGCGGCCGGGGCGGCCGGCGGCGCGGGTGGCGGCAAGGAGCGGAGTCTCGCGTACAAGGCGCTGATGAACGGTGTCTCGTACATGATCCCGTTCGTGGTGGTGGGCGGTCTGCTGATTGCCATCGCGCTGGCGCTGGGCGGCCATGCGACGGACGAGGGCTACGTGACCACCCCGGGCACCTTCTGGGACCACATCTTCCAGATCGGTGTCATCGGCTTCACCCTGATGATCCCGATCCTGTCCGGCTATATCGCGTACGCGATCGGCGACCGGCCCGCGCTGGTGCCCGGCATGATCGGCGGCTTTATCGCCAATACCGGGGCGCTGTACGACTCCGAGTCGGGCGCGGGCTTCATCGGGGCGATCGTGACCGGCTTCCTGGCCGGTTATCTGGTCATGTGGATCAAGAAGGTCAAGGTCCCCAAGGTTGTCCAGCCGATCATGCCGATCATCGTGATCCCGATCGTGTCGACCACGGCGCTGGGTCTGTTCTTCATCTACGTCATCGGCAAACCCATCTCGTGGGTGTTCGAGTCGCTGACCAGCTGGCTGTCCGGGATGACCGGCACCAGCGCGATCCTGCTGGGCGCCCTGCTCGGCCTGATGATCGCCTTCGATATGGGCGGGCCGGTCAACAAGACCGCCTTCCTCTTCGGTGCGGGTCTTATCGCGTCGGGCAACTACGCGGTGATGGGCATGTGCGCGGCGGCCATTCCGGTCATGCCGCTCGGCCAGGGCCTGGCGACCGTGCTGCGCCGCCGGCGGTACTCCGAGCAGGAACGGGAGGCCGGCATGGCGGCGATCTTCATGGGCATGTTCGGCATCTCCGAGGGCGCCATTCCGTTCGCGGCGGCCCGGCCGGCGATCGTCATCCCGGCGAACATGCTGGGTGGCGCGGTGGCCGGTGCGATCGCGGGTGCGGCGGGGGTGGGCGACCATGTGCCGCACGGTGGGCCGGTTGTGGCCGCGCTGGGCGCGATCAGCGGGGTGGGCTGGTTCCTGGTGGCCATCGCGGTGGGCACGGTGGTGACCGCGCTGACGACCAATGCGCTGATCGATCTCAAGGCGCGCCGGAACGGTGAAGGCAGCCCGGTCCCCACGGTGGCATCCGGCACGCCGGAGCCGGTTCTCGCCGGGGTGGGTGCGGGTACGGGTGACGTTGCGGAGATGGGTGCGGAGGCCACCGCGACAGCGGCGGTGCAGGTCGCGCCGGCCGCCGGTGCCGCCGTCGCCGCGGCGACCGCCGTCACAGAGGCCCACCCGGAAGTGCTCTCCGGGTACCTGACCGCGCGCACCGTGAAGACCGAGCTGGCCGCGGACGCCAAGGAGCCCGCGATCCGCGAGCTGGCCGAGATGCTGGCCGGCACCGGCAACGTACGGGACGTGGACGAGCTGGTCCGGGTCGCGCTGGCGCGCGAGGCGCAGGGCACCACGGGGCTGGGCGAGTCGATCGCCATCCCGCACGCCAAGACGGACGCGGTCAGCCGGCCGACGGTGGGCTTCGCCCGGTCCTCGGAGGGCATCGAATGGGGTTCGCTGGACGGTACGAAGGCCCGGCTCATCTTCATGATCTCGGTGCCGGAGGCCGCAGCGGGCGATGAGCACCTGCGGATCCTGGCACTGCTGTCCCGGAAGCTGATGAACCCGGACTTCCGGGACCGGCTCCAGTCCGCTCCGGACAAGCCGGCCATCCTCGACGTGCTCCGCGAGATCGAGTAGCAGGGGCGGAAAGCTCGAAGGCCCCCGTGAGCTGGTGCTCGTGGGGGCCTTCGGCGTGCTGTGGGGCTACTTGGTGTCGGTGGCTGCTGCCGGGTCGGTAGCCGGCTCCCGGTAGATGTCCGGCTCCAGGTAGATCACCCGGGCGATCGGGACCGCCTCGCGGATCCGGGCCTCGGCCGCGTCGATGGCCTCGGCGACCTGGGACGCCGTTTCGTCCGTCCGGACCGCGATCTTGGCGGCGACCAGGAGTTCCTCCGGGCCGAGGTGGAGCGTCCGCATGTGGATCAGGCGGGTGACCGTCTCACCGTCGACGAGGGCGGTCTGGATCTTCTCGATGTCCTCGGTGCCCGCGGCCTCGCCCAGCAGCAGGGACTTGGTCTCGGCGGCCAGCACGATGGCGATCAGGAGGAGCAGCACACCGATGCAGAGGGTGCCGATGCCGTCCCAGACGCCGTCGCCGGTGATGAGGGCGAGGCCGACGCCGATCAGGGCGAGGACCAGGCCGACGAGGGCGCCGAGGTCCTCCAGCAGGACCACCGGAAGCTCGGGGGCCTTGGCGCGCTTGACGAACTGGCTCCAGGTGAGGCTGCCGCGGATCTCGTTGGATTCCTTGATCGCGGTGCGGAAGGAGAAGGACTCCGCGATGATCGCGAAGACCAGCACGCCGACCGGCCAGTACCAGGCCTCGATGGCGTGCGGGTGCTGGACCTTCTCGATGCCCTCGTAGATGGCGAACATGCCACCGACGGTGAACAGCACGATGGAGACCAGGAAGGCGTAGATGTAGCGTTCGCGGCCGTATCCGAAGGGGTGTTGCGGGGTCGCTTCGCGCTGGGCCTTCTTGCCGCCGAGCAGGAGCAGACCCTGGTTTCCGGAGTCGGCCAGCGAGTGGACGGCTTCCGCAAGCATCGAGGAGGAGCCACTGAAGACGTAGGCCACGAACTTGGCCGCCGCAATGGCGAGGTTGGCGGCGAGTGCCGCCACGATCGCCCTGGTACCGCCCGACGCGCTCATGAGTGCGGATGTCCCTTCCTAGCACTGCCACTGGTTCGGCCGCACATTGTTGCAGCCCCGGATGGGGACAGTACTTCAGGCCACCACAGTGGCCCGGAAGACCGTGCCAGACCCGGACAGTTCGGTCCTTTCGCCCGCCGAGACGAAGACGGACTCACCGGGCGCAAGGGTCAGTTCGCCGAGCCGCGGGGCGCCTTCCGTGCAGAGCAGGATCTGCGGGGTGGCGGAGGGCACCGGCACCGGGGCGCCGGCCGGGGCGAGGTCGAAGCGGGAGAGCCGGAACTCGTCGATGGGGGTGTCGTACACCTCCTCGCCGTTGCCCTCGGGGCGGATCAGCGCCGGGTCGGAGGGCTCGAAACGGACGACCTTCAGGAGCTCGGGAACATCCACGTGCTTGGGCGTCAGCCCGCAGCGCAGCACGTTGTCGGAGTTGGCCATGAGCTCGACGCCGAGCCCGCTCAGGTAGGCGTGCGGAACGCCGGCGCCGAGGAACATCGCCTCGCCGGGCTGGAGTTGCACATGGTTGAGCAGCATCGCCGCGATCACGCCCGGGTCGCCCGGGAAGTGGTGCGCGAGGGTCGCGTACGGGGTGTACGCGCCGCCGAGCCGGGCGGCGGCGGCCGTGGCCTCGGCCACCGTCTCCGCCATCTGCTCGCGGTCCGCGGACAGGACGGCCGTGAGCACCTCGCGCAGCGCCGCCTCCTCGGGGTGCGCGTGCAGCAGGTCCACGTACGGCTTGAGGGAGTCGACCTCCAGCCCGGAGAGCAGCTCGGCCGCCTCCAGCGGCGGGCGGAACCCGCACAGGCCGTCGAAGGGGGTGAGCGCGCAGATCAGTTCGGGCTTGTGGTTGGCGTCCTTGTAGTTGCGGTGCGGGGCGTCGATCGGGACGCCGCGGCGCTCCTCGTCCGCGTAACCCTCCTGCGCCTGCGCCAGGTTGGGGTGGACCTGGAGGGAGAGCGGGGCGCCCGCCGCGAGGATCTTGAGCAGGAACGGCAGCCGCGGGCCGAACTTGGCGACGGTCGCCGCACCGAGTTCGCCCTCGGGGTCGGCCGCGATGACCTCGGAGAGGGCCGTCTCGCCGGCGCCGCCCCGGTTCAGCCGGGAGGGGGCGCCGGGGTGGGCGCCCATCCACATCTCGGCCTGCGGCCCGCCGGTGGGCTCGGTGCCAAGGAGCTCCGGGATGAGGGTGGTGGAACCCCAGGCGTAGGGGCGGACGGTGTTGGTCAGGCGGTCCATCGGTCGTCTTCCTGGCTTCCTGGTCGTGGGCGGTGCAGTGGTGCACGGGGTGCACCGGGTGCACGGGGGTGCATGCCGTTAGGTGCGGCCCGCGGATGTCAGCGCGAGGTACGCGGTGGCGAAGTCCGTGACGGCGAGGAGCTCGGCGAGCTGCTCCAGCTCCCCGCCCTCCTCGGGTTCGAGCTCGCTGATGGCCGTGTCGTGGCTGAGGGCGAGCTCGCGCGCGGCAGGGGCGGCGGTGAGGCCGCCGGCCGGGCGGTCGCGCAGCAGGACGACCCGGGCGCGCAGCGCCTGCTGTTCCTCGACCCGGTCGCGGAAGAAGTCCTCGGGGTCGGCGCCGGCCGCGAAGGTGCCGGCGAGCAGGACCCCGTGGCGGGGCAGTGCCTCGGGGAGCTCGGCGGCGAGCGCGGGGCGGCCGGCCAGTTCCGCGAGGGTCGCGGCAAACCGGCGGCCGGCCGGGGCGGCGCCGGGGCCCTCGCTCCAGATGAGCGGCAGTGAGTCGGCGAGCTCGGCGGCCAGGGTCTTGGCCGGGTTGCTGTACGTGGCGATGTTCGGGCCGCAGCGTTCGGCGGTGCGGTCGAGGCGGTCGGCGACGAGTTCGAAGGTGGCGGGGGCGGCGGTGATCAGGCCGACCTTGTCGAGGAGCAGCAGTAGCGGGGTGAGCAGGGCCCAGAGGGCGCCGGGGCCGGCCGCGGCGGACTCGTCGTACTCCTGGTACGGGGCCTTGGCCATCGGGAGCAGGAGGCCGTGCGCGCCGTCGACGGCCTCGGCCAGGGGGGACCGGGGCGGGGCCACCGCGACCACGGTGCAGCCGCGCCGGTAGGCCTGCTCGGTGAGCTGGGCGAGACCGGGTTCGCTGCCGTCGGTGGTGGCGACGAGGAGCAGGTCCACCGGGCCGGCCCAACCGGGCAGGGCCCAGCGGAGGGCGCCGGCGGCGTGGGCGACACCGGTCGGGTGCAGCCGGGTGACCGGGGCGGAGGCGCCGACGAGGGCGCCGAGCAGGTCGGCGACGCCGGTGGCGGCGGTGCCGGGGCCGGCGATCAGGACGGCGCGGGGGCGGCCGTCGGGGCGGAGCTCGGCCAGGCCGGCCTCGGCCGCGTGCCGGGCCGCGGTGCGGACCCGGGCCCCGGCCTCGGCGGCACCGCGGAGCAGGCCGCGCCGGTCGGCGCGGGCGAGGTCTTCCGGTGCGTCGAGCAGCGACTCGTCGAGCATGCGGGGCCTCCGGTCGTCTGAAGTCTGAAGGGTTCAGTGGAGGGGGCGGGCGCGAGCGCCGGCGGCGGGTGGGGCGCCGGGTGGCGGGGCCGGGTCAGGCGGGGCGGCGGGCCTCGTCCACGAGGAGGACCGGGATTCCGTCCCGGACCGGGTAGGCCAGGCCGCAGTCCTTGCCGGTGCAGATCAGTTCCGGGGTCTCGGCCTTGGTCTCGTCCTGCAGGGGGGCGTGGCAGGCGGGGCAGGCGAGGATCTCCAGGAGGCCGGCTTCGAGCGGCATGGGGGTTCCCTTCGGGGGTTGTCTGCGTACGGGGTTGGGCCAGGTCAGCGTACCGCTGGGGCGGGCGGGACGCGGCCTGGCCAGCCGAACCGGAGGGTGGGCCGCTGCGCGGGGCCGTTCCCCCACCCCGCCCCTTCCCGAAACCGGGCTCCGCCCGGACCCGCGCCTCAAACGCCGGCGGGGCTGAAGGGGGACGGGGCTCCGCCCCGGTCCCCGCCGTGCAACCGGCCCCCGGGGCGGGGGCCTGGGCCCGTGGAGCCACGGGCTGCGCCCGGCATCGACCGAGGGCGGCCCCGGGCAGGCGCCTGGCTCCGGCCGCACCCCGCGCGAGCGCCGCGGCGGAAACGGTCGGCTCCGGCTGCACCCCGCCGGTCCCCGCAACGAGCGCCGGTCCCGGGCGCGAGACGCCCGGCTCCGGCTGCGCCCGGCCGGGGTCCTGGGCGGGGCTGGGCGCGGCCGGGGCGGTGGCTGGGTGTGCCCCGCCCTCGCTGGGGCGGGGCGCAGCGGGGTCGGGTCCCCGGGTTGGCCTCCCCAGGAGGGGTTACGCGCGGATGAGGGTTAGGGCTTCGTCGCGGATTTGGGTCAGGGTTTCCGGGTCGCGGGCTTCGACGTTCAGGCGGAGGAGGGGTTCCGTGTTCGATGCGCGGACGTTGAACCACCAGTCCGCTGCCGTGACCGTCAGGCCGTCCAGTTCGTCGAGGGTCACGTCCTCGCGGGAGCCGTATGCCGCGCGGACCGCGGCCAGGCGGGCCGCCTGGTCGGCGACCGTGGAGTTGATCTCGCCGGAGCCCGCGTAACGGTCGTAGGAGGAGACCAGCTCGGAGAGCGGGACGGACGCCGTGCCCAGGGCCGCCAGGACGTGGAGTGCGGCCAGCATGCCGGTGTCCGCGTTCCAGAAGTCCTTGAAGTAGTAGTGCGCCGAGTGCTCGCCGCCGAAGATCGCGCCGGTCTTCGCCATCTCCTCCTTGATGAAGGAGTGGCCGACCCGGGTGCGGACCGGGGTGCCGCCGTGCTCGCGGACCACCTCGGGGACGGACCAGGAGGTGATCAAGTTGTGGATGACCGTGCCCGTGCCGCCGTTGCGGGCCAGTTCGCGGGCCGCGACCAGGGCGGTGACGGCGGACGGGGAGACGCCCTCGCCCCGCTCGTCGACGATGAAGCAGCGGTCGGCGTCGCCGTCGAAGGCGATGCCCAGGTCCGCGCCCTCGGCCAGCACGCGGGCCTGCAGGTCCACGATGTTCTTCGGGTCCAGCGGGTTGGCCTCGTGGTTGGGGAAGGTCCCGTCCAGTTCGAAGTACATGGGGGTGACCGAGAGCGGGAGGCCGGCGAAGACCGTGGGGACCGTGTGGCCGCCCATGCCGTTGCCCGCGTCCACGACCACCTTCAGTGGACGGATCGAGGTCAGGTCGACCAGGCCGCGCAGGTGGGCGGCGTAGTCGGCGAGGGTGTCCCGCTCGGTGACGGTGCCGGGCGTGGCGGCCGGAGCCGGGGCGCCGGACTCGGACCACTTCTCGACCAGGGCGCGGATGTCGGCGAGGCCGGTGTCCTGGCCGACCGGGGCGGCGCCGGCCCGGCACAGCTTGATGCCGTTGTACTGGGCCGGGTTGTGCGAGGCGGTGAACATGGCGCCGGGCAGGTTCATCGAACCCGAGGCGAAGTACAGCTGGTCCGTGGAGCACAGCCCGATGAGGGTGACGTCCACGCCGCGGGCGGCGGCGCCGCGCGCGAAGGCGGCGGACAGGCCGGGCGAGGAAGGCCGCATGTCGTGGCCGATGACGATCGCCGTGGCGTCGGCGACCTCGACGAACGCCGCACCGAACAGCTCCGCCAAGGACTCGTCCCACTGGTCCGGGACGACTCCACGTACGTCGTACGCCTTGACGATGTTCGAAAGATCAGCGGCCACTGCCTGCCCTCCTGAGTCCTGTGCGGTCGGAACAACCTACCTTGCGGAGGGGGGCGGCTTCAGCGGCGCGAACGCGTCAGGGTGACAGCGTTCAGACGGCGTTTAGGTGTCCGGTGAGCGTAGTACGCGGAGGTGGCCTCGGCGTGTCTCGTTTCCGCCGGCGCGTCCCTTGCCCCCGCCGGCCTCGGCCGCGCGGTCCTGCGGGCGGGCGGCCTCGCGTACGGCGTTGGCCAGGGCTTCGAGGTCGTCCCCGCTGGGCCGGGACGGCGCGGAACCATCGGACAGGCGTACGACGTCCCAGCCGCGCGGGGCCGTCAGGCGCTCCGAGTGCTCGGCGCACAGGTCGTAACAGTGGGGTTCGGCGTAGGTGGCGAGCGGGCCGAGAACTGCGGTCGAGTCGGCGTAGACGTACGTCAGTGTTGCGACGGCAGGGCGGCCGCACGCGGTGCGCGAACAGCGACGTACAAGGCTCACGACGTTGGACGGTACCGCACTCTTGACCGGGCCGCGACGACTCTCGGTCGGCTCGCTCCCCCGTGTCGTGGCGCGATCCCGGCCATGGTCGGCCTCGAACGCGCCGATCGGCGGGAGATTGCCGGTCGATTCCCCGGCCTGAACGTTCGCGTCGCGGCATCCCGCCCGGGGCGCCGCCGAGGGCTACCCTGCCTGGGTGATGGACAGTCCTCCGCCGCCGCCCGGCCCCTCCGCGTCCGCCCCCGCCCCCGCACCGCACGAGCCCCGGCCGCGCCGCCGCGACCGGCACGGACGGGGCATGCGCGGCCCGGTGGCCCCACCGCAGGTTCCGCTGTCCTCGAGCCGCGCCGAACTGTTCGGGGACCTCGTGCAGGACTCGATCGAGCGGCTGGAGCGGCGCTGGCCGCAGCTGGCCGAGGTGGAGTTCGTGGTCGCGGAGGTGCCGGGGGCGCCGGGCGGCGCCGACACCGGGTGGAACGACGAGGCCGTGCCGCTGGGCGGCATGGTGGAGCCCCGGGAGGGCCGGCCGGCCCGGATCCTGGTGTACCGGCGGCCCGTGGAGATCCGTACGAAGAACCGCGACGAGCGGGCGCTGCTGGTGCACGAGATCGTGGTCGAGCAGGTGGCGGAGCTGCTCGGGCTGTCGCCCGAGACCGTCGATCCTCGGTACGGGCAGGATTGATAGCTCTCGGTTCGATTAGTCCGCCAGGATGCGCAGGTCCTGGATCGCCTTCGGGACCGTGACCGTGCTGTGGTCGTCGACCAGGGGCTGCACCGTGAAGAACGGGATGCCCTCGTGCGGCAGCGACAGGGTGCGCGCCGCGTGCACCGGGCCGCCCGAGACGGTTTCCACGGTCAGTGCGTACGTGCCCTTGCCGCCCCCGCCCGGCACCGGCGGCGGGGCCACCGCCAGGGTGGTGCCCGCCTTCACCTTGTACTCCTGGCTCGCGGGCTCGCCGCCCTGGGTGCCTGGCGAGGCGGTGACCCGCACCGTGGCGTCGGCGCCCACGGCGGTGAGGGAGAGGGTGGTGGCGCCCTGGTCGGTGCGGTTGTCCGCGTTGGTCGCCCGCGCGCCCACCGGGCCGGCTGCCGGGATGAAGCCCAGTTCCTGCTTGGCACCGGTGCCGCGGACCACCCGCAGCGCCGCCACCACGGGCACGGCCTTCTTCGGGTCGGTCGGGGTCAGTACCAGGGAGCCCGCCTCGCCCCGGGTCAGGTCCTTCAGGTCCAGGGTGGCGGTCATCCGGGACTTCAGGTGCAGCTGCTCGTTCCCGGCCGGGGTGATCGGCCCGCCCGGCCCGGCGAGCTGGAGCCGGAGGTCGGCGTCGTCCTCGCCGGGGGCGAAGGCGACCAGCCGGACCGAGGTGGCGTCGGCGGGGATGCCGGGCAGCACCAGGGAGCCGGCCGGGGCGGTGGAGGCGGGCAGCCAGTCGGAGCCGACGCCGTCCTCCAGCACCTGGACGGAGGCCCCGACCCGGCCCGAACGCGTCGTCACATGGGCGGTGACATCGGCCTGCTGCTGCGAGCTCAGCGTGTTCAGCAGGACCGGCACCGAGGACTTGGGGCCGATCTTGATGTTCTCGCCGGTGCCCGGGTCCGAGGCGGACCGGCCCTCCGGGCCGAACAGCTCGATGTCCACCACCGCCGGGGTGTCGTCCGCGTTGGTGAGGTGGACGTAGTCCTGCCGGCCCTTGGCGGTACTGGCGCCGGGGAACCAGAACTCGGTGCCGGGCGATGTGCAGGCCACGCCGAGCAGGCCGCGGGCCTGGCCCACCGACACCTTGGTGGTCTGCTGGGCGGTCCAGCCGGGGGCGAGGGCCCCGTCGGCGATGCCGGTCAGTGCCGGGCCCTCCGCGCCGGAGGCGGTGGCACCGGCCGGTTTGCCCGGCTCCTTCAGCTCCAGCAGCTGCTTCTGGTCCTTGGTGGCCCCGGCCAGGCGGGCGCTGCCGCCCTGGCCGGGCTTTCCGCCCGCGGTGCCCGGGGTGCCTGGGGTGATCGAGGTGTAGGTGGTTTCGGCGATGTCCGAGGCGGACGGCGTCGGGCACACCAGCACGGACCGTTCGACGGGCTGCCAGGCCGCGGCCGGCGCCGGGCCGCCGGCGGCCGGGGTGGCGGGGGCGGTGAGGGTGGCGACGCCGGCGACGGCGGCGAGCGCGGCGGCCACGGCCGCGAGGGTCAGGGGTGCGCGCTTCACTGCTGGGGGCTCCCGTCGGGGCGCGGCTGCCGGTAGCCGACCGGCCGGCCGTACGCGTCGTACTGCTGCTGGTCCGGCTGGTACTGCTGCTGGGGGTCGTAGTGGCCGTCGTAGTGGCCGTCGTGGCCGTCGTACTGCCCGCCGTACTGCGGGTACTGCTCGTACGACGGCTGCTGCTGTGGCTGCTGCGGGTACTGGCCGTACCCGTAGCCCTCGTAGCCGTGGTCGTCGGCCGGGTAGGTCACCTGGGCGGGGATCTCCGCGTACGGGTCGGCCTGGACCGGGGTCGCGGACTCCGGCCCGGGCTCCGGTTCCGCGCCGGCCCGGAGGCGGCGGGCCCGGCGGCCCTCGCCGGCCTCGCCGGGGCCGGTACGGTCGGGCCCGGCGGTCTCCTCCTCGGGGAGGTCGTCGTCGAGTTCGCGGCGCCGCCCGGGCAGGGCCATCACCAGCAGCAGGACGGCGAGCAGGGCCTGGGCCCACAGCCAGCCGGAGCGGGCGGCGGAGTCGGCGTACACCAGGTCGAGGCGGCCTCCGGCGGCGGGCAGTTCAAAGCCCTGGGCCCAGCCGTCGAGGGTCTTGGCCTTGAGCGGCTTGCCGTCGAGGGTGGCCTGCCAGCCGGGGGCGGCCCGGTCGGCGATCCGCAGCATCCGGCCGGACTCGCCGGCCGGGATCTCGGTGTGGGCCTCGACGGGGCCGGAGGCGACCGGGACGGGGGCCTCGCCGGGCTTGCCGGAGAGGATCACGGCCCGGGCGACCTGCCGGTCCACCCGCCAGAGCGCGCTGCCGTCGAGCTGGCTGAGCCGGCTCAGGCCGGGGGTGGCGTCGAGGACCTGCCGCATCTGCTGCGGGGCGCCGTCGCGGACCAGGACGTACCGGATGGCGAAGCCGCCGAGCTGGTCGGTCTGGTCGGCGCCGGAGCCGGCGACCAGGCTGGACACCACCTTGTCGAGGCGGCTGTCGCTGCCGGCCGAGGCGGCGAGTTCGGCGTCGCCGAGGCGGCCTCCGGAGCCGCGGACCAGGGTGTAGGAGACGGTGGCGGGCGAGCTGCCACCGAGGACCAGGGTGCGGGCCTGGTCGCGGGTGCCGCTCTCCTCGGCGACGAAGGCGGGCACCTGGACCGGGTCGCGGCGTTCCAGCGGGCCGTCGGCGCCGCCGAGCATCCAGCCGGCCGCGCCGAGCAGCGGGCCCGCGGCGGCGGCCAGGGCGGTGAGGGCGGCCAGCGGCTGGCGCCAGCCGAAGCCGTGGGCGGCGAGCCGGTCCTTGGCGCCGTCCGCGCCGACCGCGGCGGCGGCGAGCAGGGCGAGGCCGTAGACGAGGGTGGCGGGGCCGGCCCAGCCGGTGCTGTTGGTGAGGACGGCCAGGACGAGCCCGGCGAGGGCGGCGGCCCAGGCGGCCCGGACGGCGAAGCTGCGTTCGGTGCGGAGCAGGGCGGCCAGGGCGGCGAGGACGATGCCGAGGAGCAGCAGTCCGCCGGCGGTCTTGGGGCCGCCGGGGCTGATGCCGAGCAGGTCGAGGGCGGTGGCGGCGCCGTTGCCGTACGGCAGTCCGGCCTCGCGGAGGAACCGGCCGGGGTGCATGAGCAGGGTCAGCGACCAGGGCGCGAGGGCCACCAGGGGGGTGGCGAGGGTGGCTGCGTACCGGAGGGCGTACGTCTTCCAGGCGGCCCGGCGCACCACCAGCGCGGCGGCGCCGAGGGCCGCGGCGAGCGGCCAGGCGGCCGGGGTGAAGGCGGTGGCCAGGGTCAGGAGGAGGGTGTACGTCCAGACGGCCCGCCAGCTGCCCCGGTCGCCGTCGGTGCCGCGGCCGGCGGCGAGGCCGTACGCGGCGACGCCGGCCCGGGCGAGGAGCGGCAGCAGGATGGCGAGGACGGCGGTGCCGAGCCGGCCGCCGGCCAGTGCTCCGGTGACGGCGGGCAGGAAGGCGTAGGCGACGGCGGCCCAGGCGCGCAGCAGCCGGGACTCGACCAGGGGCCGGGAGGCGAAGTAGGCGGTGAGTCCGGCGAGCGGGACGGAGCAGACCAGGAGCAGGGTGAGGGCGGCCTGGGTGGAGCCGAACAGCAGGGCGGAGAGGGCGCCGAGGACGCCGAGGTAGGGGGGCGCTCCGGTGGTGGAGCCGGTGCCGACGGGGTGCCAGTCGTCGGCGTAGGCGTGCCAGAGGGCGCCGGCTCCGTCGGGGGCGGGGAGCAGGGCGCCGCCCATCAGGGTGCCGCCGCCGAGCAGGCCGCGGCAGGCGGCCAGGGAGACGAGGAGGAGCAGGGCGAAGAGGACGGGGGCGGGGTTGCGGGCGATCCGCTTGAGCCGGGCGAACTGCTCGATGTGGAGGTAGTCGGCGTCGTCGCCGCCGGGACCGGATTCGATGGCCCCGCCGTGCCGGCCGGCGTTGCCGGTGTCGGTGTCGCGGTCGGCGCCGATGTAGCCGGCGAGTTGTTCGAGGTTGGCGCGGAGGGTGGCGCCGGGCGGCGGGAAGAGCGGGCGGAGTTCCTTGGCGGGGACGGCGGAGCGGCCCCGGCGCTTGCGGGCGCCGAGGATCCGGCCGGGGCGCAGCAGGGTACGCAGGAGTCCGGTGAACTCGTCGACGGCCTGGCCGGGGGCCTTGCCGATGAGGTAGCCGAGGGTGCGGAGCAGGGTGCCGAGGACCAGCCGGACCAGCACCCAGGGGAGGACGGCCGCCGGGCTGTTGACGAGGATGGTGTAGGCGGCGCCGGCCTTGTCGACGCGGTGCGGGCTGGCCGAGGTGCGGCCGGCGCAGTCGACGGTGCGGCGTTCGCGGGCGGATGCCTCGGCGTGGCGGAGTACGGCGTCGGGTGCGATGAGGACGGGGTGGCCGGCCCGTTGGGCGCGCCAGCACAGGTCGACGTCGTCGCGCATCAGGGGCAGGCGGCGGTCGAAGCCGCCGAGGGCCTCGTAGACCTCGCGGCGGATGAGCATGCCGGCGGTGGAGACGGCAAGGACGGGGCGGACCTGGTCGTGCTGGCCCTGGTCCTGTTCGCGGCGGTCCAGGCCGGTCCAGCGGCGACCGCTGTGGGCGATGGTGACGCCGGCTTCGAGGAGCTGCTTGCGGTCGTACCAGCCGCGGAGCTTGGGGCCGATGACGGCGGCCTCGGGGTTCTCCTCGGCGACGCGGAGGAGTTCCCCCAGGGCCTCGGGTTCGGGTGCGCAGTCGTCGTGCAGCAGCCAGAGCCACTGGACGGGTTCGCCGTGGGGCAGATCGGGGAGGTCGTAGGCGTCGTCGCGCCAGGTGCGGCTGACGGGGTCCCAGCCGCTGGGGCGCTTGAGGTAGGGCAGGTCCTCGGGGGTGAGGGTGCCGGCGTTGCGGTGGGCCTCGTCGACGGCGGCGCCGAAGGAGGTGCGGCGGGCCAGGTGGAGGACGCGGTCGTCGCCGAGGGCCTCGGCGAGGAGCCGGGCGGAGTCGTCGGCACTGCCGGTGTCGGCGGCGATCCAGTCCTGGACGGGGCGTTCCTGGCCGAGGAGTCCGGCGAGGGCCTGCGGCAGCCAGCGGGCGCCGTCGTGCGCGACGAGGACCGCCGTGACGACATGCCGGGGGAAGGCCGGGGCAGCTGTGGGGGCGGCTGCCTGGTGGCTGTGCAAGGACATCGCGGTACGGGCCCTCCGGCTGGGGGGTCCCCCGGACGGGGTCTGGGGGCGGGTCCGGGGGTGGTGTGCCCTCGGAGGCGGCTGGACAGCGCCCCACACTAGCCCTTGAAACGCACCGGTCCGCCTCCAGCGGGGAAGGTGCAGGAGGCGGACCGTTTGCTCTGTTCGTTGCTCTGTTCGCTTTGTTCGCTATGTGGTCGCGGGTGCCGTTCAGACCGCGGCCTTTTTCAGGCGGCGGCGCTCGCGCTCGGACAGGCCGCCCCAGATGCCGAAGCGTTCGTCGTTGGCGAGGGCGTATTCGAGGCATTCGGACCGGACCTCGCAGGCGAGGCAGACCTTCTTGGCCTCTCGGGTGGAGCCGCCCTTCTCGGGAAAGAAGGACTCGGGGTCGGTCTGGGCGCACAGAGCGCGCTCCTGCCATCCGAGCTCTTCGTCCGCCTCCTCGACCAGCAGTTCCTGAAACAGCTCGGTCATGTGCGCCCCTCGCTCTGTCTGTGCGTCCCCGTGCCTGTCGTTACCGGATCCGGCCGGAACGACACGAGTGAAATTACAAGTGTGTGGATCCGGGGCAGTCAAGCCGAGATCTGCTATTGGGCCCCTTATTCACTCTGCGGAACCAAGCCTATGCAGAAAGTGTTCATATCGCCAAAAATCGTGACAGATGCCACGCGCATGGCTTGGACGCCTGTTTCACCCGCAATCGACGCGCCACTCTCGGGCGTGGTTGTGATCCGGCCACAGAAGCGGCGTAGATCACATTCCGGTCACGAGTGGTGGCGGACGTTTACGGGCGCGACTGCAGCGCCACATCCCCGGGCCGGTAGTGCACAAACCTTTCTCCGCACACGTTAACCGGATGAGGTGAATCTTTTCTCGCAATCCGGACATTGGGTTGACAGTCGAACCTTAAACCCGGTCTCCTTGTCCGCATGTCAGTGACCGCAGCCACCACCCGGACCCCCATTCGTGGGTTCCTGCGTGCTGCCCAGGTTCGCTGTTGCTGTTGCGGCTGTTGAAGCCACCGCAACCGACCGGCAACCGGCGCCAGAGCTCCACGCCAGAGCGCCACTGACATCCGTCGAGGAACCTCACGATGAACAACGACAGCGACCTCCAGATCGCCGGCGACATCCTTGAAGTCCCCCACCTCCTGCAGCCCGCCCGGGAACACCCCGCCACCATCGCCGAGTTCGCCGGCCTCGCCCGCGAGATCGCCGCGAACCGCGCCGAGTGGGAACACCTCGTCGAGTACGACGCCACCAGCCGCTGGTACCACCGGCTCCGCACCGGCCCCGGCTACGAGGTCTGGCTGCTCAGCTGGGTCCCCGGCCAGGGCAGCGGACGCCACGACCACGGCCCGTCCTCCGGCGTCCTGACCGTCCTCGACGGCACCCTGTCCGAGCACAGCTCCCGCGGGGCCCTCGCCCTCGGCGCCGGCAGCCAGCGCGTCTTCGCCCCCGGCTACGCCCACGAGGTCGTCAACGACTCCCTCGACGGAGCCGTCAGCCTGCACATCTACTTCCCCGGCCTGACCGAGATGCCGATGCACCGCTGCTCCCCGGCGGACCTGGAGTCCGTACCGGCCTGACAGACTTCGGTGCATGCGCATTGTTGTTCTGGCCGGCGGCATCGGCGGCGCCCGTTTCCTCCGCGGACTGAAGTCGGCGGTCCCCGACGCGGACATCACGGTCATCGGCAACACCGGTGACGACATTCACCTCTTCGGGCTGAAGGTCTGCCCCGACCTGGACACCCTGATGTACACCCTCGGCGGTGGCATCAACGAGGAACAGGGCTGGGGCCGCACCGACGAGTCCTTCACGGTCAAGGAAGAGCTCGCGGCGTACGGGGTCGGACCCGGCTGGTTCGGCCTCGGCGACCGCGACTTCGCCACCCACATCGTCCGCACCCAGATGCTCGGCGCCGGCTACCCGCTGAGCGCCGTCACCGAGGCGCTCTGCGACCGCTGGCAGCCCGGGGTCCGGCTGCTGCCGATGTCCGACGACCGGGTCGAGACCCATGTCGCGGTGACCCTCGACGGGGAGCGCCGGGTCATCCACTTCCAGGAGTACTGGGTGCGGCTGCGGGCCTCGGTGGACGCGGAGGCCGTCGTACCGGTGGGCGCCGAGCACGCCAAGCCGGCACCGGGCGTACTGGAGGCCATTGCGGCGGCCGACGTGATCGTGCTGCCGCCGTCCAACCCGGTGGTCTCGGTCGGTACCATCCTGGCCGTACCCGGCATCCGGGAGGCCGTCGCGGCGGCCGAGGCCCCCGTGGTCGGCCTCTCCCCCATCGTCGGCGGCGCGCCGGTGCGCGGCATGGCCGACAAGGTGCTCGCCGCGGTGGGCGTGGACGCCACCGCCGCGGCCGTGGGCCTGCACTACGGGGCCGAACTGCTGGACGGCTGGCTGGTGGACACCGCCGATGCGGACGCCGTCGCCGAGGTCGAGGCGTCCGGCATCGCCTGCCGGGCGGTCCCGCTGATGATGACCGACCCGGCCGCCACCGAGGCGATGGCCCGGGCCGCGCTGGAACTGGCCGAGGCGTGCCGGTGAGCGGGGCGGGGGCGGGGGGTGCGGCCGGTGTTCCCTCGTACGAGGTCCGGGCGGTCGCCGGGATCGGGGAGGTCTGTCCCGGGGACGACGTGGCCAAGCTGATCGCAGCCGCCGCGCCGGACCTGCGGGACGGGGACGTCCTGCTGGTCACCTCGAAGATCGTCTCCAAGGCGGAGGGCCGGATCGTGACGGCCGGCTCGCGGGAGGCCGCCATAGACGCCGAGACGGTACGGGTGGTGGCCCGGCGGGGCACCCTGCGGATCGTCGAGAACCGGCAGGGGCTGGTGATGGCGGCGGCCGGAGTGGACGCCTCCAACACGGCGGCCGGCACCGTACTGCTGCTCCCGGAGGACCCCGACGCCTCGGCGGCGGCGATCCGCGAGGGCCTGCGGGCGCTCCTGGCGGTGGAGGTCGGCGTGGTGGTGACCGACACCTTCGGGCGGCCCTGGCGCTCCGGGCTCACCGACGTGGCCATCGGCGCGGCCGGGGTGCAGGTCCTGGACGACCTGCGCGGCGGCACCGACGGGCACGGCAACCCGCTCGGCGCGACCGTGGTCGCCACGGCGGACGAGCTGGCCGCCGCAGGCGATCTGGTGAAGGGCAAGGCCACCGGGTACCCGGTGGCGGTCGTCCGCGGCCTGCCGCACGTCCTCGGCGAGGGCACGGCCCGCGAGCTGGTCCGGGCGCCGGCGGACGACATGTTCCGGCTGGGCACCTCGGAAGCCGTACGGGAGGCCGTGACCCAGCGCCGGACCGTCCGGGCCTTCACCGACGAGCCGGTGGACCCGGGCGCGGTCCGCCGCGCCGTCGCCGCGGCCGTCACCGCTCCGGCCCCGCACCACACCACCCCCTGGCGGTTCGTGCTGCTGGAGTCGGCGGAGTCCCGGACCCGGCTGCTGGACGCGATGCGGGAGGCCTGGATCGCGGACCTGCGGCGGGACGGAAAGCCGGAGGAGTCCATCGCGAAGCGGGTGCGGCGGGGCGATGTGCTGCGCAATGCCCCGTACCTGGTGGTGCCCTGCCTGGTGATGGACGGCTCGCACCACTACGGGGACGAGCGGCGGGACGCGGCCGAACGGGAGATGTTCGTGGTCGCGGCCGGTGCGGGCGTGCAGAACTTCCTGGTGGCGCTGGCCGGCGAGCGGCTGGGCTCGGCGTGGGTGTCGTCCACGATGTTCTGCCGGGACGTGGTCCGCGAGGTGCTGTCGCTGCCGGCGGGCTGGGACCCGATGGGTGCGGTGGCGGTGGGGCATGCGGCGGAGCCGCCGCGGGACCGGGCGGTGCGGGAGGCTTCGGCGTTCATCGAGGTGCGCTGAGGCCTTGGCCGCCTTGGTCAGAGGCGGCCGATGTCGCCGCGCGGCATGCGGGGGGTGCGGCGGGGCGGGGTGCGGCCCGTCAGCAGGATCAGGCGGGCCGCGCGGTGGCGGTGGCCGGCGTACGGGGCGAGGAGCTCCAGCATCTCGGCGTCGTCGGCGTCGGGGTTGCCGGCCAGGGCGAAGCCGATGATGCCGGGCAGGTGCAGGTCGCCGGTGGTGACGGCGTCGGGGGCGCCGTTGCTGCGCTGCAGGGTTTCGGCGGAGGTCCAGGGGCCGATGCCGGGTACGAGTTCCAGGCGGCGGGCCGCGTCGGCCGGCGCCATCGCGGCTGCCTCTTCGAGGCGGGGGGCGACGCGGGCGGCCCGCAGGATGGTGCCGGAGCGTTTGGCGTCCACGCCGGCGGCGTGCCAGTCCCAGGAGGGGATGCGGCGCCAGGTCGCGGGCGCGGGCATCACGTACAGGTCGGCGGTCGGGCCCGGGGCCGGGCCGGGGGCGGGTTCTCCGTACTGGCGGACCAGACGGCGCCAGGCGCGGTACGCCTCCTCGACGGTGACCTTCTGCTCCAGGATGACCGGGATCAGCGACTCCAGCACCAGCCCGGTACGGGTCAGCCGCAGGCCGGGGCGCCGGCGGTGGCTGGCGTGCACCAGGCGGTGGCGGGGGGTGAAGCCGGCCGCATCGTCCTCGGCGCCGAGCAGCGCGGGGAGGCTGTCGAGCACCCAGTCCGCCCCGGGCCCCCATGCCTCGGCCTCGACCCGGCCGGCCCCGCTGACGGCCACGACGCGGAGGGTGGCCGGACCGGCGGGGGTCAGGGTGGCCCGCCATACCGAGCCGTCCGGGGTGACCTTGAAGGTGGGGTCGGAGGGTCCGCGGCGGAGCGGGCCAAGGGTAAGGCCGAGATCGAGGGGGGCGGGCGGGGTCCATTCCCGGCGCTTGGGCGCGGGCGGCTGCGGTGGGCCGACCTGGGTGGGGGCGTGCCCGGCGGGCGGCTGCGGTGCTCCGGCCTGGGTGGGGCTGTGCCCGGCGGGCGGCTGCGGTGCTCCGGCCTGCGTGGGGCTGTGCCCGGCGGGCGGCTGCGTGGGGCTGCGCCGGCCTGCGGGTACGGCTACGTGGCCACCGCGGGAGGTGGTGCGGGTCAGGGGATCGAAGCGGCCGGCCACCCCTCGAGCGTAGCGGGGCGCCAACCCGCTGCGCGGAGCCTTCCCCCACCCCGCCCCTTCCCGAAACCGGGGCTCCGCCCCGGACCCCGCAGGACCACGGGCTCCGCCCGTGGTCCCTTTCGGGGGCTCCGCCCCCGTACCCCCAGCAGCACGCGGGGCTCCGCCCCGTAAGCGCGGCCTGGCCAGGCTCTGCCCGCAGCCCATACCTGGGGCTCCGCCCGGGCCCCGGGCGCGAAGCGCCCGACAACGCCGGGCTCTGCCCGGCACGCCCGGGCTGCGCCCTGGACCGCCGCCGGCCCCGCCGGGCCCCGCAGGGGCCCGTGACCCGGGGGCGCGGGCCTGCCCGGTCCCCGCCCGGGCCCCAGACGCGAAGCGCCAGCCAGTGCGTGGGGCTCCGCCCCACAACCCCCTCGGCTCCGCCCCGGGCCAGGCCCCGTGGGCACGGCCCGCCCTGGCTCTGCCCGGCAACGCCCTGGCTGCGCCCCGGACCGCCGCCGGCCCGACCGGGCCCCGCACCCGCGGGCGCGGGCCTGCCCGGCCCCGGGCCCCAGGCGCGAAGCGCCTGACAGCGCGTGGGGCTCCGCCCCGCAAGCCCCTCGGGGCTCCGCCCGGAGCCCGTGCCTGGGGCGGAGCCCCGGGACCCCTGAGGCGGAGCCCCACGCAACCCCGCTGGGGCGGAGCCCCCGGCACACCCGGGCCGGGCGCGTCAAGGCGCAAGGCGGCCCTGGAGTTTGGCTGAGGCCGTGCGGGTTGGGGGGAGTTGGCCGTACAGGCGCTTGCCCGGGCATTCCGTCGCGAAGCCGTCCCGATGGCCCGAGATCACGTTCAGCGAAACGTTCCTGCCCTTCGGGAACTTGTTCCCGCCCCCCGAGGTCAGCCACGTCTTGCCCCGCGGGTCCGCATTGAACAGCCCCAGCTTCCACGCCGTCAGCTTCGCGACCGCGTCCACCGCCGCCGCCGGCGGAGCGGTCTTCGCGTAGGAGCCGAGCACCGCGATGCCCATGCTGTTGGTGTTGAAGCCCATCGTGTGCGCGCCCATCACCGGCTTCGCCACGCCGCCCGCGCGCCCCTCGTACACCGTGCCGCACTTGTCGACCGCGAAGTTGTAGCCGAAGTCCCGCCAGCCGCTGCTCACCACGTGGTAGCGGTACAGGCTGCGCAGCACCGCCGGAGCGTCCTTGCAGGCGTAGTTGTTGCCGGAGGCGCTGTGGTGGACGAACGCCGCCTTGACCGTGCTCGTGTAGACGAAGCCGGGCTCGCGCAGCGATTCGTCCGCGCCCCAGCCCCTCCGGGTGACGATCTTGGGGCGGGGGCCGATGTACGGGGCCGCCGCGGCGTCCAGCTCCCCGTCGCTCGCGAACACCGCGTCCGCCGTGGCGTCCGCCTTGTTGAGCTCCTTGATCTCGTTCGCGCCGAGCGGAGCCATCGGCACGTTCGCCATCGAGGACTCCGCCATCGGCATGGTCATGCCCGGGATCGAGCCCCCTTCGCCCTTGTCGTCTCCGTCTCCGTCCCCGATTTCGTTTCCTGTGCCGTTTTTTCCGTCGGGCGGGGGCGTTCCTTCGGTGCCCGGGTCGACGAGTTCGATCCGCAGGCCCGAGGGCAGGCTGGACTTCTCCCGGGTGATCCGGTCCGCCCCCGGCTCCGCCTGGACCCGGACCTCCACCCCGTCCGACTCCCCCACCCACAGCGGTGCGGTGCTCCCCCGCACCCGGCCCGAGCTGCGCTCGGCCGTGTCGGGGTCGGCCGCGTGCTCGCTGTTGTGGGTCTCGACGTCCTGCCAGTCGGACCAGCGGCCGGTGGTGGCCGAGCGGGTGCGGACCTGGACCCGGCCGAAGAGTTCCGTACCCGCGTCGTCCCAGACGACGCCGACCAGCGAGAACGTCTTGACCTCGCGGGCGGTCAGGCCCTGCGCCTCGGGTACGCGGGGCGAGGCGCTCATGCCGGGGACGCCGGTCGCCCGGCCCTGCTCCGGTCCCAGGGGAACCAGGGGCAGCGACTGGGTCGAACCGGCGGGGGTCACGGGGGCGGTCTCGGCCAGGGCTGGGGTGGGCAGGGCGAGCGGGAGGGCCAGTGCGGCCGCGGTCGCGACGCCGATCGAGGAAGCAAGGAATCCACGCATGTGAGAGATCGTGAGCGCAGTCGGCAGCGGCTGCCAGCGGGAACTGACGGGCCGTCGGCGTGCCGCGCCGACGGTCTCCCCCGTACGGAGGACGCCCGCGCCCGCCGTCCGGAGGAAGGGCCCCGCGTACCCTGTGCCGGGTGAATGCCACTGACCGCACCCCTGCCGACCTGCTGCGATCCGCGCTCGCCGGGGACCCGGGCCGCCCGCTCGTCACCTTCTACGACGACGCCACCGGCGAACGCGTCGAATTGTCCGTTGCCACCTTCGCCAATTGGGTGGCCAAGACCGCGAATCTGCTCCAGGGCGATCTGGGCGCCGAGCCCGGTGACCGGCTGGCGCTGCTGCTGCCCGCGCACTGGCAGACGGCGGTGTGGGTGATCGCCGCCGCCTCGGTCGGCGTGGTCGTCGAGCCGGGCGGGGACCCGGCCGGTGCCGACCTCGTGGTGAGCGGGCCGGGCTCGCTGGAGGCGGCCTCCGCCTGCTCCGGTGAGCGGGTGGCGCTGGCGCTGCGACCGCTGGGCGGAAGGTTCCCGCAGCCGCCGGCCGGGTTCTTGGACTACGCGGTGGAGGTGCCGGGGCAGGGCGACCGGTTCGCCCCGTTCGTTCCGGTGGACCCGGAGGCCGCCGGGCTGTCGGTGGCGGGCACCGAGCTGTCGTACGCGGAGCTGGTCGGGCGGGCCCGCGAGGATGCGGCGAAGCTCGGGCTCGGCGCGGGCTCGCGGGTGCTGACCGGGCTTCCGTACGACGGCTGGGAAGGGCTGTCGGCGGGGCTGTTCGCGCCGCTGGCGGTCGGCGGCTCGGTGGTGCTGTGCCGGAACCTGGACCGGCTGTCCGCCGAGGGCCTGGCCCAGCGGGTGGAGGCCGAGCGCGTCACCCACACCGCGCCGTAGCCGTTCCGGGCCCACCCCTGGGCGTCAGCCCGGCGGTGCGGGCGGCCGTCACCCACTCGCGTGACCGGCGGCCTCGGGGCGATTTGTCACCCACACGGCCCAGTGCGGGCCCCTGCCCCCGGGCCGCCCGAGCGGCCCGGGGGCAGGATCGAACGGAGGGGCACCTCCCCTCGGCCGCGCACCCGTGCGGCCGTCGCCGACGCGATACGTAGCAGTCAGTACGCGGTACGCGGTAAGGGACGGACCCAGTGACCGACAGGTGGGGCACACCCGGCGGGCGCCGACGCCGCCGCCGCGGAGGCATACCGGAGCCTCCGCGGCGCCGTCGGCGCCGGCTGCTGCGCTGGGTCGGCCTCGGGATGGTCCTGCTGGTCCTGGCCGGGGCGGCCACCGGTTGGTGGACGTACAACAAGCTCGACGGGAACATCACCGAGGACACCTCGACCACCGCCGAACTGGAGCGGTACGAGCGGGACCGGCCGGACCAGTTCGTGGGCGGGTCCCGGAACATCCTGCTGATCGGCTCGGACTCGCGCTCCGGCACGGACAACGCCCGGTACGGACAGGACGGCGGCACCCAGCGCTCGGACACCACGATCCTGCTGCATGTGGCGGCGGACCGGAACAGCGCGACGGCGGTGTCCATACCGAGGGATCTGATGGCGCAGATCCCGAGCTGCCTCAGGTCCGACGGGAGCCGCACCGGCGCCCGGTTCGCGCAGTTCAACTGGGCCTTCGAGTGGGGCGGCGCGGCCTGCACGATCCGCACCGTGGAGAAGCTGACCGGGATCCGCATCGACCACCACATGGTGGTGGACTTCCGCGGCTTCAAGAAGATGGTGGACGCGGTCGGCGGGGTGGAGATCTGCCTGAAGGAGCCGGTGCGCGACACCGAGGCCAAGCTCACACTGCCGGCCGGGCGGCAGATCCTGCACGGGGAGCAGGCCCTGGGCTTCGTCCGGGCCCGCTACAGCCTGGGCAACGGCAGCGACACCGAACGGATGGAGCGGCAGCAGCAGTTCCTCGGCTCACTGGTGAAGAAGGTGCAGAGCAACGGCGTCCTGCTGAACCCGGGCCGGCTCTATCCGCTGCTGGACGCGGCCACTTCCTCGATCACCACCGACCCGGGCCTGGCCTCGCTGCGCGGCCTGTACGAACTCGTACGCGGCATGCGGGACATACCTGCCGATAAGGTGCAGTTCCTGACAGTGCCCAGGAAGCCGTACGCCATCGACCCGAACCGGGACGAACTGGTACAGCCTGACGCAGGGCGGCTGTTCGGGCAGCTGCGGATGGACCGGCCGGTGACCATCACCCCGCCGGAATCCCCGACCCCGCCCCGGCCCGAGCCCCAGGCCCCGCCCCAGGTCCCGGGAACCGGCGCGAGCTCCACACCCGTCCCCACTTTCACCGGCACCACGGCCGGCGCCGCATCCTGCAGGTGACCGGCCGGTAAAGCAATGCCAAAAGCCGATGCCGGAACCGAGCAGGTTGGCTGGTTTGTCCAGTTATAAGGGGAGTGGAATTTGTCACCAGCATGGTTTGGAGCTGAACTGGCCGGATAGTGTGAGCGATCCGGTGCCACCGACGGAGGATTCGAGCGACCGTGGATGCACAAGGCCGTGGGCGGGCGGACGAAATCGATCCCGCAGACCAGTGGGTCCTCAACCCCCGCACCGGCAACTACGAACTGCGACTGGACCGTTCCGCACCGCAGCAACAGCAGCAGCGGCCGTCCGTCAGCGCCCCCCGCAAAGCCCCCGCGGCTCCCGCGGCCCCCGGCGGCGCGCCTGCCGCGCCGTCCCCTGCCGTCCCGGGTCCGCGGCGCGGTGACCTCCCGCCCGGCGGCGGGCGGCGCGGTGGCCGCAAACGCGGCAAGGGCGACGGCGGCAAGGGCCCCAAAGGCGGTGGCCGCAAGAAGAAGGTGCTCGTCATCACCGGCGCGACGCTGGCCTTCCTGCTGGTCGGCGGCTCCGTGGCGGGCTACCTCTACTACCAACACCTGAACGGCAACCTCGATGTCATCGACACCGCCGGCGCGGGCACCGGCGGTTTCAAGAAGGACCAGCCGATCAACATCCTGGTGATCGGCACCGACAAGCGCACCGGTGCCGGCAACGAGGGCTACGGCGACAAGAACAGCAAGGGCCACGCCGACACCACGATCCTCTTCCACGTCTCCAAGGACCGGACGAACGCGACCGCGGTGTCCATCCCGCGCGACCTGATCACCAACATCCCGGAGTGCCCGACCAAGCAGCCGGACGGTTCGGTGAAGACGATCCCCGGCGAGAAGGGCGTCCGCTTCAACACCAGCCTCGGGCAGGCGGGCCGCGACCCGGGCTGCACGATGCGTACGGTCAAGGAGCTCACGGGCATCGAGATCGACCACTTCATGATGGCCGACTTCAACGCGGTCAAGACGCTCAGCACGGCGGTCGGCGGCGTCCCGGTCTGCCTGGCCAAGCCGGTGGACGACGACAAGTCGAAGCTGAAGCTGTCGCAGGGCGAGCACCGGCTGTCCGGCGAGCAGGCCCTGGCCTTCGTACGGACCCGGCACGCCTTCGGCAACGAGAGCGACCTCGACCGGATCAAGACCCAGCAGCAGTTCCTGGGTTCGATGATGCGCGAGATGAAGTCCAAGGACACGCTGTCCAGCCCGAAGAAGCTGTTCTCCCTGGCGGAGGCGGCGACCAAGGCGCTGAGCGTGGACTCGGGCATAGGGTCCATCGGCAAGCTCACCGACCTCGGCCAGGAGCTGAAGGGCGTCAATCCCAAGAACGTCACCTTCACCACCCTTCCGGTGATCGACAACCCGGCCGAGAAGATCAAGGCGACGGTGGTGGTCAGCGAGAGCCAGGCCGAGCCGCTGCTGCAGATGATCCGCGAGGACGTCTCCCTCACCGAGGTCGAGCAGCAGGAGAAGGCGGCCAAGGACGCGGCCAAGGCCCAGCAGGAGGCACTGCTCCAGGGCAACCGCGCGCAGCCGGGGGATGTGCGCGTACAGGTCTTCAACGGCGGCGGCCCGTCGGGCTCGGCCTCCACCACCCTGGGCTGGCTGCAGAACAACAAGGGCGTGACGCGGGCCAGCAACGAGGGCAACGCGCCCGCGAAGCTGGACAAGACGACCCTGGAGTACGCACCCAACCAGGCCGACCAGGCCCGGGCGCTGGCGGACATGATGGGCCTGCCGGCCACTGCACTGAAGATCGGAACGGCGGACGCGGCCCCGAAGACCCCGATGAAGCTCACGCTGGGCGCGGACTTCAAGGGTGCGGGCATCCCGCTCACGGCACCGCAGAAGGTTCCGGAGGGCGTGCAGCGCGTCGAGGCGGACAAGGCCATCTGCGCGAAGTGATGGTTCGTCACGGGATGAACCGTCATAATCCCTGACGTATCAGGTCCTTTTCTTGGGGGGTATTGCGTGAGGCACAGCAACGTGCGGGGGGAGGGTGCGCCCTCCTCCGCCGACGGCATGGCCGACGGCGGAGGTTCCGGTGCGTCCGGCGCGATACCCGGCCCCCGGGGCAGCCGGGGCCGCGGGCCGGGCGGGCCGCCCGCCCGCCGGGGCCGGCGCGTGCTGCGCTGGGTCTCCTCGGTGCTGGCCCTGCTGATACTCGGGACGGCAGGCGCCGGCTACCTGTACTACCGCCACCTCAACGGCAGCATCCAGACGGACGCGCTGAACCTCGGCGACACCAAGCTGGGCGGGTCCAAGCCCAACGCCTTCGGGCAGACCCCGCTCAACATCCTCCTCATCGGTTCCGACGCCCGTGACGGCGACGAGAACAAGTCCCTCGGCGGGGGCCGGGACACCTTCGACGGACCGCCGCTCGCGGATGTGCAGATGCTGCTGCACCTGTCCGCCGACCGCAGCAACATGTCGGTGGTCTCGATGCCGCGCGACACCCTCCTCAAGATGCCGAAGTGCACCGAGCCGGGGGGCAAGGTGCACCAGGCCAGCAAGGGGCTCGTGCAGACCAACGAGTCGCTCCAGCGGGGCGGTCCGGGCTGCACGGTCGCCGCCTGGCAGGAACTCACCAAGATCCCCATCGATCACTTCATGATGATCGACTTCAAGGGTGTGGTGTCGATGGCCGACGCCATCGGCGGCGTCCCGGTCTGCGTCGAGCAGAACGTCCACTCGCGCACCAGGGAGGGCCACGGCTCCGGCCTGAAGCTGCCGAAGGGCGACAATGTCATCCAGGGCGAGGTGGCGCTGCAGTGGCTGCGCACCCGCTACGGCTTCGAGGACGGCACCGACATCGGCCGCACCCGCGCCCAGCACATGTACATGAACTCGCTGGCCCGCGAGTTCCGCAAGAACGCCAAGCTCAGCAATCCGGTGAAGCTCAACAGCCTGGCCCAGGCGGCCATCAAGGCCATGGTCGTGGACCCGGGCCTGAACAAGATCGACAAACTGTACGACCTGAGCATGGAGCTGAAGAAGGTCCCCACCGGCCGGATCACCATGACCACCATGCCGTGGATCCAGAGCCCGCGGGACGGCAACCGGGTGGAGCCCAAGCCGGGCGAGGCCGAGGAGCTGTTCCGGATGGTCCGCGAGGACATCGCGCTCGACGGCCAGGGCGGCACCCCGGCCGCCACCCCCGCCGCCTCTGCGGCGCCCTCCACGCCGCCGGTCACCGACCCGGCCGCGGCCCCCGGCAAGATCCCGGTCATGGTGCGCAACGCCACCGGCGGCAAGAGCACCCCGGAAGGCAAGGTCAAGCTACGGGCGAGCGAGGTGGCCACACTGCTGGCCGGCAAGGGCTTCACCAGGGCCATGGCGGACAACCAGCCGGCCGCCGAGGACACCACCGTGATCCGGTACGCGGGGCTGGACCAGGCGGGTGACGCGCTGGCCGTGGCCACCGCGATCGGCCTGCCGCCGGCCGCGGTGCAGCGGTCCACGGACGTTTCCGGGGTGACCCTGTTCGTGGGCAAGGACTGGCGCAGCGGTGCTGCGATCACCCCGCCGGCCCCGGCCCCCACCAAGGCCCCGGACTCGGCCCGCCCGCTCAACGGCGACGACGACAAGGCCTGCATGCGCATCCAGGAGGGCTTCACCTGGTAGCGGCCCGGCCGCGTACGTGAAAGGGGCCCGGCGGAGATCACTCCGCCGGGCCCCTTCGCGTATGTACGTACGACTACCGGGTCGCGGCCGGGTCCTGCGCTGATTCCGCCGGTACGGACGGCCGGCGGGAGGCGATGACCTTGCGCGCGAGCGAGCGCGGGCTGGTCAGGAAGCCCCAGCCCCAGGACATGTGCATGGTGGCCAGGGCGACCGGGATCTGCAGCCGGGCCTTGAGCGACAGCCCCTTGCCGGCCGGGACGGAGCCCGCGGTGATCGCCGCGAGGTAGCCGCCCGGGATCAGGAAGCCCCAGGGGGTCAGCACGGCGCCCGCGACCAGGCCGGCCGCGATCGCGCAGACGGCGACCGGCGGGGCGAGGTAGCGCAGGTTGATCGAGCCGGCGTGATAGCGGGCCACCACGTGCCGCCAGCGGCCGTAGTCCTTGTACTGCTTGGCGAGCGCCCGGACGGACGGCCGCGGGCGGTACTGGACCTTCAGCTCCGGCGAGAACCAGATCAGACCGCCGGCCTCACGGATCCGGAAGTTCAGCTCCCAGTCCTGGGCGCGGATGAACTCCACGTTGTAGCCGCCCTGCCGCTCCAGCGCCTCGCGCCGGAACACGCCCAGGTAGACGGTTTCGGCGGGGCCCGCCTGGCCACCGGTGTGGAAGGCCGCGTTGCCGACGCCGATCTTCGAGGTCATCGCGGCAGCGACGGCGTCCTCCCAGGCGTTCTCGCCCTCGGCGTGCATGATGCCGCCGACATTCTGCGCGCCGGTCTCGGCGAGCAGCCGGACGGCGGTGGCGATGTAGTTCGGGGAGAGCATGCCGTGCCCGTCGACGCGTACCACGATCGGGTGGCGCGAGGCCTTGATGGCGGCGTTGAGCGCGGCGGGGGTACGGCCGGTGGGGTTCGGGACGGTGCGGACACGCGCTCGGTCGTTGGACGCGGTCTCGCGTACGAGCTCGGCGGCGATTTCATCGGTACGGTCCGTGGACGGGCCGAGCGCGATCACCACCTCCATCTCGCCGTCGTAGTCCTGGCCCAGGATGTGCCGGACGGAGTCGCGGAGGTAACGCTCCTCGTTGAGCACCGGCATGATCACCGAGACTGCGGGCTGCTGCTGGGTGGGCATGTGGTCCTTCGAAGGGGGTCGGTATCGGTGTCACGTTACCGCGTACGGGGGAAACCGGTGCGCGCCGGACCGTCCATGACGGCCGTCGCTGATCGTATGGACCTACTGTTCCGATGAATCGATTGAATCGATCACGCCCCGCGGAGGTGTCCCTCGTGCCCCAGCCGCCGCACCGATCCCGAAGGCGCCCCGCCCCGCCCCGGCGTGCCCGGCGCGGGGCAGGCAGCGGGGCGGGCAGCGGGGCGGGCAGCAGGGTGGCCAGCGGGGCGGGCCGGGCAAGCCGGCGCGGGGACCGGCCGCGCTGGGGGCTGCGGCTGGCCGGGGCGCTGGCCGTCGCGGTGCTGGGCTCCGGGGCCATCGGGCACGCGGTGATGACCGGGCTGGAGACCGGGATCGAGCGGGTGGACCCGTTCAAGGACATGAAGAACCGCCCGGAGGCCGGGCACGGCATGAACGTCCTGCTGGTGGGCACCGACGGCCGGAAGAAGATCACCCGTGAGGAGCGGCGCGAGTACCGGCTGGGCGGCGCGCCCTGCCACTGCACCGACACGATCATGCTGGTGCACATCTCGGCCGACCGGGAGCGGGCCAGCGTGGTCAGCCTGCCCCGGGACAGCTATGCGGAGGTGCCCGCGCACCGGGACCCGGAGACCGGGAAGGCCCGCGCGGCCCATCCGGTGAAGCTCAACGCGGCGTATGCGGAGGGCGGTCCCCAGCTGACCGTACGGACCGTGGAGAACATGACCCGGGTGAAGATCGACCACTATCTGGAGGTCGACTTCACCAGCTTTATGAAGACGGTGGACGCGATGGGCGGCGTGGACATCTGCACCGCCAAGGCCATGCGGGACCCGTACACGGGGCTGGAGCTGCCGCCCGGCACGCACCGGCTGACCGGTGGGCAGGCCCTGCAGTACGTACGGTCCCGGCATGTGGACGGGGCCTCGGACCTGGGCCGGATGCAGCGTCAGCAGCGTTTCCTGGCCGCCCTGATCCGGCAGGCGACCGGCGGCGGGGTGCTGCTGAACCCGGTGAAGTTCAAACAGGTCAGCTCGACCCTGCTGAGCTCGGTGCGGGCGGACAAAGGCTTCGGCTCGGAGCAGATGCTGGCCCTGGGGCAGGCGATGCGGGACTTCAGCCCCGCCTCCTCGGAGTTCGCCTCGGTGCCGGTCGGGAACCCCTCGTACAAGGTGAAGGGCATCGGCTCCACGGTGAAGTGGGACCGGCCGAAGGCCGCCAAGCTGTTCCAGGCCCTCCGGGACGACCGCCCGCTGGCCCCGGACCGCCCGGGCCGCCCGGGGGCCGCGGGCGGCCGGCCGGTGGCGGTGCCGGTGGACGTGGCCCCGCAGCAGGTCCGGGTCCGGGTGGAGAACGGCACCCGGATCGACGGCCTGGGCGGCCGGGTGGACCAGGCCCTGCGGGCCACCGGCTTCAACACCACCCGGACCCCGGGCAACGCGGCCAGCCGCGAGATCAAGCGCACGGTGGTGGCCTACGACCCGCGCTGGGACCGCTCGGCGCGGAGCCTGGCAACGGCCCTGCCGGGCTCCGAGCTCCGCGCCGTCCGCGGCCTGGGCCGCACCCTGCTGGTCACGGCCGGATCGGACTACCGCAAGGTGGTCCCGGTCCGCGCCGAGGACCCGAAGCAGGGCGAATTCGGCGTGATGACGGGCGACCAGGTGCTCTGCAACAAATAACTCAGTCGTCAACAAATGACTCAGTCGTCGAAGCCCTCGGCGGCGCGGCGCTCGCGGAGCTCCTTGATGGCCCGGCGGCGGGCCAGCCGGTGGGTCCGGCGGATCTGGGCCTCCTGGTAGCGGCGCTTGTCCCGGTCGGTTTCGGGGAGCACCGGGGGCACGGTGCGGGGCTTGCCCTCGGCGTCGACGGCCGCGAAGACCAGGTAGGCGGTGCCGACCTGGGTGGCGGGGGTGGACTCGTTCCACCGCTCGGCGAGGACCCGTACGCCGATCTCCATCGAGGACCGGCCGGTCCAGTTGCACTGGGCCTTCACATGGACCAGGTCGCCGACCCGGACCGGCTCCAGGAAGACCATCTCGTCCATGGATGCCGTGACCGCCGGACCGCCCGAGTGGCGTCCGGCGACGGCGCCGGCGGCGTCGTCCACCAGCTTCATGATCACGCCGCCGTGCACCGTCCCGAGGAGGTTGGTGTCGTTGCCGGTCATGATGTGGCTGAGGGTGGTCCGCGAAGCGGAGGTCGGCTTGCCCGGAAGCTCACCCGGTATCTCTGTCATACGGCAACCATAAGTCGGTCGCGGATGCATCAGCTGTGCAACAGCACCGGTACGAAGAGGCACCCGGCCTGTCGGGCGACACGCCGGGCCAGGCATTCTTGTCCGCATGAATGACTGGCCCAGGGGGAACGACGGTCGCGGCGGCGACCGCGACGAGCGGTACGGCTACGGCAGCGCACAGGCGCAACCGGAAGGCGCCCGCCGGATGCCGCACGTGCAGCGCCCGCCTCAGCAGCGCCCGCCGCAGCAGCCTCCGCGTCCCGCCGCCGCCCCGCCGGCCGGCCCCGGCTACGGCGTCCCGCCGCAGCAGGCCCAGACCCACGACACCTTCGCCGGCTACGACAGCGGCTACAACACCGGGCAGGTCTACGGCACCCCCGCGGGCGGCGCCCCGGGCGGGCCCGCCGGCCCCGGCGGGCCGACCGGTCCGCAGGGACCCCGCCGGCCGGGCGCTCCGGCCCCGAACTGGGGCAAGCGGATCAAGATCGGCTCGATCGTGCTGGTCTCGGCGATCGTGGTGACCAGCATTGGCACGTACTTCTGGGCGGACTCCAAGGTGCGCCGGGAGGTGGACCTGTCGAAGGTCATCGAGCGGCCGAAGGACGACGACTGCACCACCTACCTGATCGTCGGCTCGGACAGCCGCGAAGGGCTGACCAAGGAGGACAAGAAGCGCCTCCACACCGGTTCGGCCGACGGCAAGCGGACCGACTCGATGATGGTCCTGGCGGCGTGCTCCGGCGGGAACTCAATGATCTCGCTGCCGCGTGACTCCGATGTGGAGATCCCGTCCTTCGTGGGCTCCGAGTCCGGCAAGACCTTCCCGGCCCGCGGGCGCACCAAGCTGAACGCGGCCTATGCGATGGACGGCCCCGAACTGCTGGTCCGTACCGTGGAGCACAACACCGGCCTGCGCATCGACCACTACGCGGAGATCGGCTTCGCCGGCTTCGCGAACATCGTGGACGCGCTCGGCGGTGTCGAGATGGACATCGAAAAGGCCTTCAAGGACGACAAGTCGGGCGCCGACTTCCAGGCCGGCAAGCAGACCCTGAACGGCGAGCAGGCCCTGGCCTTCGTCCGCACCCGGTACGCCTTCGCCGAGTCCGACCTGGCCCGCACCAAGAACCAGCAGAAGTTCCTGTCGGCCCTGGCGAGCCAGGCGGCGACACCGACCACCATCATCAACCCGTTCAAGATCTACCCGGTGATGGGCGCGGGCCTGGACACGCTGATCGTGGACAAGGATATGTCCCTGTTCGACCTCGGCGAGATGTTCTTCGCAATGAAGGGCATCAGCGGCGGCGACGGCACCTCGATGAACATCCCGGTCTCCGGCAGCCGCGGCGGCAACCTGGTCTGGGACAAGGCGAAGGTGCAGCAGCTGGTGAAGCAGATCCAGAACGACGAGAAGGTCACGGTCACTCAGTAGCCGCCGTGGCGTTCCCCGGTGAAACGTGAGATAGCACACTTCATCCGGCAGTGGTTGGACAGTGGGAGACCCCCTCGCAAAAACTGGGTGCTTCAACAGAGGGGGTTCCCCAGTCATGACCGACCGCAGTCGCGGTACCGGGCTGCGGTGGTCGTCACACGGCACCGTAGCTGAGCTCTTCACCGGCCGTCACAACAGCCTGGGCTTCATGAGGCTGTTCCTGGCCGGTGGTGTGGTGCTCTCGCACGCAGCCAGCCTCGGTTTCAACACCACCGAGTTCGGCCACGGCTTCAGCCGTGGCCAGACCGACATCGGAAAGCTGTCGGTCTACGCGTTCTTCATCCTGTCCGGCATCCTCGTCACCCGCAGCGGTGTCCGGCTGGGCCTCGGCCGCTTCCTGTGGCACCGCGCGCTGCGGCTGCTGCCCGGCCTGTGGGTGTGCATCCTCGTCTGCGCGTTCGTCCTGGCTCCGCTCCTGTACTGGCACCTGCACGGCAGCCTGAACGGGTTCATCGACCACGCCCAGGGCCCGTTCCAGTACGTGTGGCACAACGCGCACATCATCATCGTGCAGAAGGACATCTCGGGGGTCATGTCCTTCGGCAAGTCCCTGGGCCTCGGCACCTCGGAAACCTTCAACGGGCCGGTGTGGACCCTGCACTACGAGGTGATGTGCTACCTCGCGGTGGGCCTGCTCGCGGTCACCGGGGCGCTGAAGAAGTCCCGCCGGCTGATCCTGCTGATCACCGTCTTCCTGGGCTGGCGGGTGATCCGCGAGGCCATCGAGCACCGCTACTACACCGGCGCCGGACAGGCTTCGTTCTTCCGCGACTTCTCCGTGCCGGTCCTCGGCTACACGAGCACGAACTGGTACCTGTACCTCGGGTTCGCCTTCGCCCTCGGCACCGTCATCGAGCTCTACAAGGACCGCATCCCGGTCAACGACGTGCTCGGCATCGGCTCCATCGTGGTGCTCCTGCTCAGCCTGCGGTTCGGCTACCTGTTCGTGGTCGGCATCCCGGCCATGGCGTACGGACTGACGTACCTGGCGATCCGGCTGCCGAAGCCGTTCCAGCGGATCTGCTCCCGCAACGACTACTCGTACGGGATCTACATCTACGGCTGGGCCATGCAGATGACCCTGATCCTGCTCGGCGGGACCCGCTGGGGCTTCTGGCCGTTCCTGCTCCTGTCCTACGTGGCCGCAGGCGTGATGGCGTACCTGTCCTGGCACCTGGTGGAGAAGCGGGCCATGCGCTTCAAGGACCTGGGCAAGGACTGGACGTTCGGCCGCCGCCCGAAGGACGGGGCCGGGGACGGGGCCGGGGCCGTGCCGCCGGCTCCCGCCGCCGCGGAACCGGTGCCCGAACGGGTCGGCGCCACTTCCTGACCCGGATATGACAGGACCCCGGCTGCTCTCCGCAGCCGGGGTCCTGTCATATCCGTGGCATCCGGTCTCAGCCGACCACCTTGTACAGCACCATGCCGTTCGGACCGGTCTTGACCTTGCGCAGCGCCGGGTCGCCCGGCGGCAGGCCCTGGTCGGGCCAGCCCAGCACCCACTGCGCCCCGAACCGGTGCAGCGCGTCGAGCTTCTCCTGGCGGGGGGTGGACCGGTCGAAGTACCGCCGGGTGGCCTCGATGCGCTCGGGCTCGTCCGGCAGGAAGAAGTCCGGGTAGCCCGGCGCCACGGTGTAGAAGCCGTAACCGGGGATCTGCTGGCCGGTGTTCTGGTCGACCATGACCACATCGCCGTACCCGGCGTACTTGGTCATCCACTGATACCCGGGGATCGGCAGCCACGCCTTCTTGGTCAGTGTCTGCGGCATGGCCTCGCTGCGTACGACGAAACTGAGCGACGGGGCCTGCGCCCAGGAGCCGGCCAGCAGCCCGGCCGCCAGCACCACCGCGAAGCAGCGGCGGACGAACCGGCCACCGCCTTCGACCACGGCCAGGGCTGCCGCCAGCTGGGCCGGGATGATGGCGCCCGGCAGGGCCCGGCCCCAGGAGTAGTGCCCGGTCAGCCCGCCCACGGTGATCATCAGCGCGGCCAGCAGGAACCACCACACCAGCGGGTCGCGCCGGTTCCGGGCGAACCGGAAGGCCAGTGCGACCACGCCGATCAGCACATAGCCGAAGCGCATCCACCACTCGTCGTACAGCCCCCGGTGGATGTCCTCGAGGCCGCCGATGGTGAGCAGCGAGAAGAAGTTGTAGTACGGCCACAGGGCGAGCAGGGCCACCGCCGCGGCGAGCGCGGTGCCCAGCCGCAGCCATGTCTGCCGGGTCGGCCAGGGCCGGACGGAGATCAGCACGCCCATGGCGCCGAAGGTGATGACCACGCCGGTGAACTGGTGGCTGAGCATGATCAGCGCCCACAGCGCACCCAGGCCGGTCCAGGCCGCCCAGGACGTGGCGGTGTCCCGGCGCAGGGCCTTGGCCAGCAGGGCCAGGAAGTGGAAGCCGAGGCCGGTGGCGAAGGTGCTCGGGTACGAGATGTTCAGCGAGATGGAGGTGAAGCCGAGGAACCCGCTCCATATGAAGAAGGTCGGACCCCACAGCAGGATCAGCGTGAGCACGGCGAGCGGCGGCGCGGCCCGGTGCCGGCTGAGGCTGCGGGTGAGGTGCCAGATGCCGGTCAGCAGCAGGACGAGGCCGACGAGCGCGGCACCCCGCAGCACCATGAACCCGCTGAGCCCGCTCACCTTGGCGATGACTCCGAGGAGGACCATCCAGGGCGAGTTGTACGGGCTGGGCGTGTCGGCGGCGACCTGGGTGTTCCCGGGGTCGAGCAGGTCGTGGCGGAGCCGCTCGATGGTGGCCAGGTGCACGCCCATGTCGCCGATCCACGGCAGCCGGAGCACCATCAGCAGCAGGACGGCCGTGAGCAGGAGCACCGCGCCGTTGAGTGCGGGGACCAGGCGGTCCGCGAGGCGCGGTGGCCGCGTCGCAGGGTGGGAAGCGGCCTGCTCCGGGTCCGGGCGTCGGCCGGTCGGACGGGCGGAATGGTCAAGGGCGCTGGTCATGTATGGGGATACCCGAGTCCGGTCAAATGGGAAGCGGAAGGCCGTGACGGTGCGACAGGCTGCGCCCTGGGGCGGCCTGAAGCGCCGAGCGGCAGGGGGCGGCAGGGGTCAGCTGCGGGCGCGGGAACGGAGGCGGAGCTTCCACGGCATGACGACGGATTCCAGCTGGACGGCGAGGTTCATCTTGGACTCGCCGAGGGTGCGGTCCTCGAAGTGGATGGGCACCTCCAGCACGCCGCAGCCGCGGCTGAGGGCCGCGTACTTCATCTCCACCTGGAAGCTGTAGCCGGCGCTGCCGACGGAGCCGAGGTCGATGGCGCGCAGGGTGTCCGCGCTCCACAGGTTGAAGCCGCTGGTGATGTCGCGGATCCGGGAGCCGAGGATGGTGCCGGCATAGGCGTTCGCCCAGCGGGAGAGGAGCTTGCGGTGGGCGCCCCAGGCGTCGGAGAGGGTGCCGCCGGGGACGTACCGGCTGCCGACGACGAGGTCCGCGTTGGCGGCCAGGGCCACCCCCAGCATCTCGGCGATCTTCTCGGCCGGGTGGCTGCCGTCGGCGTCCATCTGCAGTACGTACTCGGCGCCCTGCTCGACGGCCAGGCTCATGCCGGCCGCGTAGGCGCGGCCCAGGCCGTCCTTCTCCGTGCGGTGCAGGACGCGGATGCGGGGGTTCGCCTCGTCCTCGTTGTAGCGCTCGGCGAGCTTCTCGGCGAGCTCGCCGGTGCCGTCGGGGCTGGAGTCGTCCACCACGAGGAGGCTCAGACCGGGCAGGTCGAGGTCCATCAGGGTCGCCGCCATGCCGGGCAGGTTGCCTGCCTCGTTGTACGTCGGCATCACGACGCAGAGCCGGGTGGCCGCCCAGGAGTCGGGCAGCCGGGCCGGTATGCCTGTCACAGGTGTTCCTCTTGCAGAAGTGGTCGGTCGGCGGGGCCCGGTACCGGGGTCAGCGGTCCGAGGAGAAGCGGATGGATGCGTCGGGCAGCACTGCCCCGCACCAGATCCGCACCCCGTCGCGGAGTTCGTTGTGTGCGCCTACCTGTGCGCCGTCCCCGATGACGGCAGCGTCCACGACCGTCTGTCGGCCCACCGTTGCGCCGGCACCGATCAGGCTGGAGGTGATACGGGCGTCCGCGGCGACGGTCGCGCCATCGAGAACCGTCGAGCCGTGGACGACGGCACCCGCTTCAATGCGGGCGCCGGCGCCCACCACGGTACCGCCCGAAACTGTGGCCCCGTCAGCGACCTGGGCACCGGGGAGGAGCAGAGCCTCTCCCCGAGGGCCGGGGACGGCGGCGGAGTCGACGACTCCGCGGACCAGGTCGGCCGACGCCTGCACGAAGGACTCGGGCTTGCCGAGGTCCAGCCAGTACGTGTCCTCGACCTGGCCGCGCAGGCGCGCCCCGGCGGCCAGCAGGCCCGGGAAGGTCTCCCGCTCGACGGAGACCGGCCGGCCGGCCGGGATCGTGTCGATGACGGACCGGCGGAACACGTAGCAGCCCGCGTTGATCTGGTCGGTGACGATCTCCTCGGGCGTCTGCGGCTTCTCGGTGAAGGCCAGCACCTGTCCGTCGGGGCCGGTCGGCACCAGGCCGAAGGCCCGCGGGTCGGCCACCCGTACCAGGTGGAGCGAGACGTCCGCCGCGGCCTGCTGGTGGGCGGCCACCAGCCCGGCGATGTCGAGACCGCTGAGGATGTCGCCGTTGAGCACCAGGACGGGCTCGTCGGGGCCGCAGGTGAGCCGCTCGGCGGCGTTGCGAATCGCTCCGCCGGTACCGAGCGGCTCGTCCTCGACGACGTACTCCAGGCGGACGCCAAAGCCGGTGCCGTCACCGAAGTAGGGCTCGAACACCTCCGCCAGGTAGCAGGTGGCCAGCACGATGTGTTCGACACCGGCCGCGGCGAGCCGGGCGATCTGGTGGGCGAGGAAGGGCACGCCCGCGGCGGGCACCATCGGCTTCGGCGTATTCACCGTCACCGGGCGCAGCCGAGTCCCCTGCCCGCCGACGAGCAGGATCGCTTCCTTCATCTTTCTCCCCAACCTGGCCGACCTGATGCGCGGTCTCATTTTAGGGTTCGAAGGACCCCGGTCCTTGCCGCCGTGCGACCCCGCACCACAAGGTGGAAGAGGCCAAAAGCCCTGAAAGGGTTCCGTATGTGACGACATGCACAGCGGGGGCTGCGAGTCCACGCGCTGGGCCTGCGCATGTGAACGGCCCCCGGCTGGTGCCGGGGGCCGTTCATGTACGCGCGAAACAAGCTGGGTTACGGCAGGTTGCGGGCCATGACGATGCGCTGGACCTGGTTCGTGCCTTCATAAATCTGAGTAATCTTCGCGTCGCGCATCATGCGCTCGACCGGGTAGTCGCGGGTGTAGCCGTAGCCGCCCAGGAGCTGGACCGCGTCCGTGGTGACCTCCATGGCCACGTCGGAGGCGAAGCACTTGGCGGCGGCGCCGAAGAAGGTGAGGTCGCTGTCGACGCGCTCGGACTTGGCGGCGGCCGAGTAGGTGAGCTGGCGGGCGGCCTCGATCTTCATGGCCATGTCGGCCAGCATGAACTGGATGCCCTGGAAGTCGGCGATCGGCTTGCCGAACTGCTTGCGCTCCTGGACGTAGCCCTTGGCGTAGTCCAGGGCGCCCTGGGCGATGCCGAGGGCCTGGGCCGCGATGGTGATGCGGGTGTGGTCCAGGGTCTTCATGGCGGTGGCGAAGCCGGTGCCCTCGGCGCCGATCATGCGGTCCGCGGGGATGCGGACGTTGTCGAGGTAGACCTCGCGGGTCGGGGAGCCCTTGATGCCGAGCTTCTTCTCCGGGGCGCCGAAGGAGACGCCCTCGTCCGACTTCTCGACGACGAAGGCGCTGATGCCCTTGGAGCGCTTCTCGGGGTCGGTCACGGCCATGACCGTGTAGTACTCGGAGACGCCGGCGTTGGTGATCCAGCGCTTCACGCCGTTGAGGACCCAAAAGTCGCCGTCGCGGACCGCGCGGGTCTTCATGCCGGCGGCGTCGGAGCCGGCGTCCGGCTCGGACAGGCAGTACGAGAACATGCCGTCACCCTTGGCCAGCGGGCCCAGGTACTTCTTCTTCAGGTCCTCGGAGCCGGAAAGGATCACCGGGAGCGAGCCGAGCTTGTTCACGGCCGGGATCAGGGAGGAGGAGGCGCAGACGCGGGCCACTTCCTCGATCACGATGACGGTGGCGAGGGCGTCCGCGCCGGCACCGCCGTAGGACTCGGGGACGTGGACGGCATGCAGGTCATTGGCGACCAGGGCGTCCAGGGCCTCCTGCGGGAACCGCGCCTCTTCGTCGACGGCGGCAGCGAACGGCGCGATCTTCGCCTCGCACAGCGCGCGAACCGACTCGCGGAGCATGTCGTGCTCCTCGGCAGGGCGGTAGAGGTCGAAGTCGGATCCTGCCAAAGCACTCACTCCCCATGCTAACTACCGTTAAGTAACCCAAGCCTAGGCCCGACTCACGGGTACGGGTACGGGCCGCACGCGTGAGATGTGTGACAACGGGCGCGACTATGCTCGGTGGCCGCACACCGCACCGCCACCCCTATGGAGTACCCATGGCCCCCAAGATCACTGTGATCGGCACTGGATACCTCGGCGCGACCCACGCCGCGGCCATGGCCGAGCTGGGCTTCGAGGTGCTCGGGCTGGACGTCGTACCGGAGAAGATCGAGATGCTGGCCGCCGGCCGGGTCCCGATGTACGAGCCGGGGCTGGAGGAACTGCTGGCCCGGCATGTGGCCGGACTGCCGGGATCGACCGGGCGGCTGCGGTTCACCATGGACTGGGCCGAGGTCGGGGACTTCGGTGATGTTCATTTTGTCTGCGTGAACACGCCGCAGAAGCACGGCGAGTACGCGTGCGACATGAGCTACGTCGACGCGGCGATGGAGTCGCTGGCTCCGCACCTGACCCGGCCGGCGCTGGTGGTGGGGAAGTCGACGGTGCCGGTGGGGTCCGCGGACCGGCTGGCGCGCCGGCTGGCCGAGCTGGCGCCGGCGGGCGCCGATGTCGAGCTGGCGTGGAACCCGGAGTTCCTGCGGGAGGGCTTCGCGGTGCAGGACACCCTGCACCCGGACCGGATCGTGGTGGGCGTGCGGGAGCCGGGCGGGAACGCCGAGAAGCAGCTGCGCGAGGTCTACGCGACGCCGGTCGGGGAGGGGTCGCCGCTGGTGGTGACCGACTTCCCGACGGCGGAGCTGGTCAAGACCGCGGCGAATTCGTTCCTGGCGACCAAGATTTCGTTCATCAACGCCATGGCCGAGGTGTGCGAGGCCGCGGGCGGTGATGTGGTGAAGCTGGCGGAGGCGATCGGGCACGACGAGCGGATCGGGTCGAAGTTCCTGCGGGCCGGCATCGGCTTCGGCGGCGGCTGCCTGCCGAAGGACATCCGGGCGTTCATGGCGCGGGCCGGCGAGCTGGGGGCCGACCAGGCGCTGACCTTCCTGCGCGAGGTCGACTCGATCAACATGCGGCGCCGCGGGCACATGGTGGAGCTGGCCCGGGAGGCGGTCGGCGGGTCGTTCCTGGGGAAGCGGGTGGCCGTGCTGGGCGCCACCTTCAAGCCGGACTCGGACGACGTACGGGATTCCCCGGCGCTGAACGTGGCCGGGCAGATCCATCTGCAGGGCGGCCAGGTGACGGTGTACGACCCCAAGGGGATGGAGAACGCGCGGCGGGTGTTCCCCACGCTGGCGTACGCGGAGTCCGCGCGGGCGGCGGTCGAGGGCGCGGACGTGGTGCTGCACCTGACCGAGTGGCGCGAGTTCCGCGAGCTCGACCCGGCGGAGCTGGGCACTGCGGTCGCGGACCGGCTGATCCTGGACGGCCGCAATGCGCTGGACGCGGAGGCGTGGCGGGCGGCGGGCTGGACCTACCGGGCGATGGGTCGGCCGCGGGCCTGAGCCCTGAGCGGAGCCGCTACTCGCCGCGGGAGCGGTACGTGCGCATCTTGGCGCGGGCTCCGCAGACCGACATCGAGCACCAGCGGCCCCGGGCGGCCGGGCTGCGGTCGTAGTACGCCCACTGGCAGTCCTCGGCCGCGCAGGCCTTGAGGCGGGGCCAGGTTCCGGCGGCGACCCCCTCCGCGAGGGCCGCGGCGATACGGTCGGCCAGCCCGCCGCCGGCCACCAGTGTGGCCGCGCCCTCGGCGTCGACGCGGACGGTGAGCGGTGCCGCGGCCAGCAGCCGGTTCAGGGTGTCCAGGGCGCCGCCGGCCGAGGCGGGGGCGTGGTGGCCCGCATGGGCGAGCAGGGCCGCGCGCAGGGCCTCGCGGAGCTCGACCGCCTCGGCGAGGGCGGGGCCGGACAGGCCGAACTGCGCCGCCAGGCGGTCCACGCCGGTGTCCACGCTCAGCGTGTTGACCAGTTCCTCCACCAGCGCGAGGCCTCCGGGGGCCGGTGCGCGTCCGCCGCTCGTGCTCATGTCTGCGACGTTACCTCTTGGATTCGTGAAGCGGTAACGCGTAGGGTGGTGGTTACTGGTAGAGGCTGTTTGTTGGTAACCATCAGAACGTGAAGGAGTGCGTCATGGCTGTCGCCAAGCTCGGAGCCGTCGTCCTCGACTGTCCCGACCCCCTTGCTCTCGCCACCTTCTACGCCGGGCTGTTGGGTGGCACGCCGGTCTCGGATTCGGACTCCGACTCGGAGGGGCAGAGCTCCTGGGTGGACCTGGAGGGGCACGGCGGTACGCCGCTGGCCTTCCAGAAGGCGCCGGGGCACGTCCCGCCGCGGTGGCCTTCCGCCGAGGCCTCGCAGCAGTTCCACCTGGATCTGGTGGTGGAGGACCTGGATGCGGCGGAGGAGCGGATTCTGGCGTTGGGGGCGAAGGTGTTGGATGCGGAGGATCGGGGGCGGAACTGGCGGGTGTATGCGGATCCGGCGGGGCATCCGGTCTGCCTTTGCGCCTCTTAGGCGCGGCTGGCGGGTGGTCCGGCCCGGCACCCCGGTCGCCGGGGCTACGCCGCCGGGCCCCGGCGGGGGGGGCGGCGTCGGGGGCGGGGGTCCGCTGCGCGGGGCCATTCCCCCACCCCGCCCCTTCCCGAAACCGGGGCTCCGCCCCGGACCCCGCCTGGGTGCCCGGGCTTCGCCCGGCACCCCCGCT
>NZ_JBEOXT010000052.1:0-46087 GCF_040296685.1 Streptomyces sp. NPDC002054 | reverse complement strand
TCTGGGCCGGCACCGGCAAAGTGCCCTCACGGGACCAGCGATACGCAGTCTGCGGATGCACACCCTGCGCCTTCGCCCACTCCCTTGAGGTTCATGCACCCGACGGTAACGACACTCACCCAAACGCACCATAACTCACAAGAGTGAACCAACAAGTCAACAGCCCACCACCCCTCCAGTCAGGCGACTTGGCGTACCGAGCGGCAGTTCTGACCGGTTCCGGAAGGAAGGACCGGACGGACAAGGCTGGGGATCCTCACTGAGCCCGTGGGGATCCCCGGCCGACGGGGTCAGCTCTAGCCGCGGAGCTTGCTCATTCGGGTGATCTCGGCGCTCCGCGAGCTGATGAGGGCAGCGGCCATAGGTCGAGATCGTCGGGTTCAAGGACACGGTCAAGTCGACCTGCCTGGGTGTCGAAGTGTCCGGCAAGCTGCTGGATGTGGGGCGAGCCGGGGAGAACTGCGGTGTGCCAAGCCCGGCTCGATCTGATTCGAGGCGTCTCTGGAGACGGCCGGCCCTGTCGGCAGACCCGAATAGCGTTCGCGGCGACCCGCCCCCGCGATGCCGTACAGCCACGGCAATGGCTCCCCACGCAGTTCCGACCAACGCCGCCACGCGGTAGTGAACACTTCCGCTGCGGCATCCTCGGCCTCACCCGCTGGCAGTCTCCTGCGCCGAAAACTCAAAACGGGCAGGTAGAACGATCTGTATGCCGTCTCAACACCGTCGCGATTGCACGGCACATCGGAAGACGCGGACTGGTAGTGCCTGCGGCCACAACGATCTTTGTGATCACGTCCCGGCCGGGTGCCCAGTCCACCACGATGTTGAGGAGCAGCATGTCCTTCGTGACGGATCCGGACTGACCTGTACCCGGGCCGACTGAAGCGCAACCACGCCGGGCACTTCCTCCTGCACCCCAAGACGGCAGAAGGGCGGCGCCCGCCCCTCCGAGAGTGGGAACCGCCTGTTCCCGGACCGCGAGATCCGGCGATCAGTGCACGCTGCGCAGATGTCCGCGGGCCGGCCTGCGCGGCTGTTCGGCCTCCTTGCGCGCCCTGATGCTACTGGCAGCCGCTTCTATGCGGTGGTTATCGCTGCCGCGCACATCTGGAGGTCGCGGTTCGGCAACAACCCTGCCTCCGCGATCTCCCCGCGTTACGTTCGCCGTCTTAGTCCAAGGGGGCACCATGAACAGACGTCCGATTCTCGCTCTCGTCCTGGCCGTGGCAGCACTGTCCGCGTGCACCAGCGAGAAGCCCGCCGGGGCGAAGCATTCCAGCCCGGCAACTGTGCCGTCCGCGAGCATCCCGGCGGTGCCGGGACCGGATGTGGCGCCAACAATGGAACTCGGCACATCCGCCGAGACCGTCGGCGTCAATGGGCAGGGACGCCTGGAGATCACTCCCATGACGGTGGTCTATCTGCCGCAGGGTGGCAGCCAAGAGCCGGAGAACGAGCTGTTCGCCCACGTGGTCGTCAAGCTGCGCCCGACAACTGCGGTCTCCGCGTCCCCGGCTGTGCCGATCAGTGGCGGGGGCTGGAGTTGGGTGGCGCCGAACAGGGAGGCCATTGAGCAGGGGAATGGTGCGGCCTTCAATGTCGTCGCTGGGTCGTTCAACCATGGCGGCGATGTCCAGCCCGGCACATTCGTTTTCGACGACGCGGTCTTCGACCTGACCAAGGCCCAAGCCGGTGGCACACTCCTGTACAACGACGGCGAGGGTCAGGCCTACCGCTGGAGGATGCCGGCGCAGGAGGCCGGGCCGCATGTCGAGAAGGTGAAGAAGGAGCTGGCACCGTAGACGCAGCGAAGCCTCCCACCCGCAGACGATCATCAGGAAGCCGGCCGGCAACCCACAAAACGCAGACGTCACCGTCGTCCGCGGGGTGGACAAGAGCCAGGTCTTCACTGACTGGGTGAAGACGACCTTGGCCGAGCAGAAGCCCGACGAGGAGCACCCGGACCTGACTGTCACGCAGTACGACGAGAAGGGGCAGCCGGCGCACCGCATCACGCTCAACCGCGCCCGGGTCACCCGCTGGGACGGCGCGGGCCTGGATGCGTCCAGTGGCGAGCCGGCAAAAGAGACCGTCACCATTGCCTACTCGGAGATCACCATCGAGTAGCACGCCGACGGCACTGACCCGGCTCGGGAAGTCCGCGCAGACCCGGGCGCAGTGGGGCCGGCCAGGCGTTTCGGCTGGGGAGGGGTGCTGGGATTCTGAGCGGGCAGACGTATGGCTGAGGGGATGTGGCTCGGTGTCGAGGCGGTGGGTGTGATGGCCAGGCCGGTTTGGAGGACGTTCTGTCGTTCGGGCTGGTGACTTCTCTGAACCAGCGATTACTTGGCCTGGGTGAGCAGCGGGCAAATGCCCCGCAGGGCAGGCGGGCGGAGGGGCGCCCGGGTGAGGTGGTGCCGGGGCCCGTCACTAGGCTCGGCGGCATGACCAGTGACCTCGGATTCACCTGCTCGTGCTGTGGTGCCCATCGTCCTGAGCTGCCGATGAACTACTCGGCCGACGCCCCAGCCGTGTGGGATCCAGTCTTCGCAGACGCCGACGACTGCCTGCTCTCACCGGACCAGTGTGTAATCCGTGCGCAGCACTACTTCGTCAAGGGTCTGATCGAGATACCGGTCATCGGCAGCGACGAGGTCTTTTCCTGGGGTGTCTGGGTCTCGCTCAGCTGCGAGAACTTCTCCCGCGTGGCAGACCTGTGGGACAGAGCAGGCCGCGAGGACGAGAAGCCACACTTCGCCTGGCTCACCACCGAACTGCCGGTCTACGTGCCCACGACCCTCAATCTCAAGACCCACGTGCACACCCGGCCGGTTGGTGAGCGCCCCTACGTCGAGCTCGAGCCCACCGACCACCCTCTCGCCCTCGAACAGCGCAAGGGGATCACTCTCGACCGCGTACGGGAGATCGCGGCAGCCGTGCTCCACTCCAGTGACAGCGACCAGCGGTGATGGCCGGCAGCTCTGTATCGCCGATCCCGGTCGTGCCTGCCGGCCTGAGCCGCAGGGCCCAGCGGTTCGTCGGGGTTGACGGCATCCGTGTCCCCGGACCCAACATTCGACGCCACCGCGACGCGTGGATCGGGCACGGCATCCCCGCTGCGGAGATCGACCGGGCCGAGGCCTTCCAGGATCGCTGGGGCGGCATCGCCCTCCCGCCGGCCCCGGCGTACGAGGGCGGCCCGCGCATCCTGAACTCCGGTTGTCCCAAGGGGTCGGCCGCGGAGGGCTGGTGGATCCCGGCCGGGAGCTGCCGGGTCTCCATGGCCTACGGATTCATGATCGGCCCCGAAGGCGCGTTCGGGATCGACGCTCACCGCTGGACACCCCTGCACACCAGCACAGACGGATGGGTGGAATCCCTGGCGCTGGCCGCCCATGCCGGACGCTGGGCCAAGACCATAACGAAGATCACCGGCAAGGCTGTCGAGTCCCTGGACCTCGGCGGGTACGAGCCGGTACCTGAAGTACAGGGCGTGACCGACACCTGGTGGCGGGGCAGCGACTCGCTGATTGCCCTCTACCGAGGCGAGGCCGTCGGTCTTGACGCTCCTCAGTGCCTCGAAGCTCACGTCTACGGCGGCCTCGACGAGTGGGGCCTTCACGGCGGCTGACCGCTCCACGTCTCCGCCGGGTCTGAGCACCTGGTTGGCCAGACCGGCCACGAGCGTGAGCTCCGACCACGTGGGGGATGCCGACCTGGCTCTGAGTGGATCACGGGTGTCGGTTGGGTCGCGCTCAGCCGGCAGTGCCCGCATCGGGCTGTGTCGGTGGCTGGTGACACTCTTACGGCGTGTTGATTCAGGGATACGACGACGGCCCGCTGGTTGCCGGGGAGCCGTTGCTGGCTCGCCCCGGCTTCTGGTCGAACTACCTCATGGCGATGTGCGGTGACGGGACGTGTGTTGAGCGTCCAGTTCCGGATTGGTTCGGCGATGACGGCGCTGATGCCGATGCCCTGTCCGAGACGCTTTTCGATCCCGAGCGCTGGCCCGTCTTCCGCGTGCCCGCCGCCGACGGTCCCGGAGTTGTGGTGATCCACCGCAACCTGGTCGGCGACTACGGCATCGACTACCTTCTCACCCACCCAGGCCGCAGCTACGCCCAGCAGATTGCCAACTGGGAAGGCCACTTGTCGGGGAGCGGGCTGGCATGGCAGGAACTGGTCCGAATCGCCGACACTCCGTCCTGCGCGGCCGAAGGGGTCCAGGACATGCCCGCACGACTCCTCCTGATCCTTCCGCTCTTCAACGACCTGGACATACCGGCGGCGGCACTGCCAAGAATCAGCACGGCACTGACTGAGGTGGGTGCCCCGCAAGCTACCGCCACCGCATCGGCGCAGCACCTGATCGGCCACCTGACGAGAAGGCCCTCGCACGATCCCAGGTGGGGATCACCGCTGAGCAACGGATAGAGAGAGTGGGCCGAGTTGCTGGCGTGGTTGCTCGTGAAGCGGTGTACGGCGCCGTCGCCATCACCCTGTGCATTGGGCGCGATACGCACCGCGAAGGCGCCGACCCGGCACCCAGCCGGGCCAGGGCGGTCTGCGGGGCCGCAGCGGCCATTGCCCGATCGCCGTGTATGAGCGGGCGCCGGCCACTACCGCGGACGCCGCGATCAGCACCACACTCACGAACGGATGACATACTCCCCGCCTACGATGCGGGTCCGGCAACCTGACCAGCCGCTCCGTCAGCGACATGCCCGCCACCCGGTGCGGCGGCAGAGTCTTGACGAGACACGGCATGGCAGACTGACGGCACAGTGAAGTTCCTTTGCAGGCAGACGACTTGGGAAGGTCATCTACATCAAAGGGGTTTCATTGCGTCAGGCACGGCCACCCCGCCCTGCGACGCTACAAGATCACGCGACTCCGCAACCGCCCTGCGCCGGGACCTGCCATGCGGAGCAGGTTCGATTCGATCCTCACACCTTGGAGGTTTTGATGCGTGCAGGCGTCGTTGTCGCCGCGCAGCCCGGTGTGGAGGACCTCGCCGTGCGGGCCGAGCAGTTGGGCTTGCACAGCTTCTGGGTCAACGACACCCCAATGGTCCACGGCGACCCCTTCGTCGCCTTGAGCCTGTGTGCGAAGGCCACCAGCCGCATCAGGCTCGGCATCGGCGTGACCTCACCGGCGCTGCGCTCGGCCCCGGCCGCCGCGAGCGGGCTCGCCAGCCTCAACGCTCTGGCACCGGGCCGGATCATCTGCGGAGTCGGCACCGGAAACACCGCGCGGCGCACCCTGGGCATGCGGCCGACCACGGCGGCCAGCCTGGAGAACTTCACCGTCGCACTACAGGACCTGTGCGCCGGACGTTCGACCGAGTACCGCGAAGGTGACCGGGTCCGCGACATCCGGTTCCTGCACGCCGGGTCGCACGTGAACACCGCCGACCCGATCGAGTTCGTCGTGGCCGCGCTGCTCGGACCGAAGGCCGCCACCGTCGCCGGCCGCCGCGGCACCGGCCTCATCTCCTTCGGCCTGCTGGACCCCACCGCCTGGCACGCGCTGCACGACACCCGCCGCCACGCCGCCCAGGGCACACCCCGCGCCCCCGACTCCCACGCGGACTCCTACGTGGTCACCTCGCTCCACCTACTCGACGAGGACGAGGACCCCCACGGCGACGCGGCCCGGGACGCGACGGGCCACCTCGTCCTGTCGCTGCTGGCCTTCGCCGCCGACACAGCCGCCGACACACCCGCCTTCGCCGGGCAACTCCGCCCCGAGGAACGCGAGGCGGTGCGGCGGCTCCTCGACCGGCGCGGCACCACCGCCACCGCACCGAACCGGCACACCAAGCTCTACCCCAACTACCTCGGACGCATCGCACCGCAGGACCGGGACCTGGTTCTGCCCTCGCTGATGAACACCCTGGCCCTGGTCGGCACCCGCGACGACCTCCTCGCCCGTATCACCACCCTGGAACAGGCTGGCGTCGACGAACTCCTCATCCAGCCGGTGATCGACCCGTCCACCGAGATGGCCCTGCTCGCGAAACTCCTCACCTGAGAGAGGTATTGAACGGCTGCGAGCTGCAATGTGACGCTCCTGCGACGGCCGGGCCACTAGGGAAGGGCAGGATCATCAGGGATGCGGCGGCGGCAGTGATAATCGATCTCTTCCTCATGAGTCATCCCCTGTTGAACGAATGACTGGTTTAAGGCTTTGTCTTGAGCCGCTCTCGCGAGTGTGACAACGCGGACCTGTGTCACCTCTTTCCACGCTAGTTCGCCCCAGCCGAGGTAGCGCGCGGTCGTGAGGTGAGCCTCTTCGGCGCCACGGGCGTCCTGCTCTTGGCCAACATGCTCCGCCAGCCCCACCACCCGATCTGCTGTGCGGTACGACTTCCCTGATCTGCGCCGAAACACGGGTGAACCACGCGCTGAATAGCACAGGCACAGTGCGGTTTCACTGGTCCACGACACTGATGTCGTTGGTCAGCGCATCTGGGTAGTGGTGATGTTTGTGACTTGGGGTTTCGCAGTTTGGTTGAGCGGCTTGGTGGTACCGGTGGGTAGCTGCATCTGTGCTGGGTCGGGGGCGTCGGCCGTCTGGTCTGGGTGATTCTCGGTCTGGGGTGTGGCTGTGCAGGTTGTTTGGTCGTGTGCGCAGTTCCGCTGGTCCTCGGGATGTGGCCAAGGGTGGGGTGCCGGTTCGGGCTGTGGTCGCGGCCAGGGGGGAGGGAGGGACTGGTGGTTGGTGTTCACGGCCCGTCCGGGACGCCGAGCGGCGCGGTGAACCGCGACTGCCAGCCATCCTCCGTCAGCACCACCAGCTGGACCGCCGCCGCACGGGTGCGCAGCGGTAGCAGGCTGTCGATCGCAGCGTGGACATGGGCGGCAGCTGTCGGGTTGTCTGCACCCATTGCGACCGTGACATGGGCGGCGGGCCGCGCCCCGAAGCGGCCCGTGTACGGGCGCAACCCGGGCCACTGGGCGCGGAACGCGTCGACGATCGGTTGGAGCCCCGGAACGGTGACGGCGACGAAGCCGGACGACGCCGTCACGACCTCCTCCAATAGCAGATCAGCTGCCGGAAAACTCGCCGCCAGGGAACGCACGCTCTTCTCGTCCTGACCTGTCAGCGCCGATTCCGGCACGAACGGGTAGAGGAGCGAGACGTGCGCCGGCACCCCACGACGCACCAGAACCGGGTCGATACGCCACGCCGCATCGAGGAGCGGGGCGGCATCGGGCAAGACAATGACGACGGCAGTGGTCCCTGGCTCTGGCACTCCATCATCATCGCAGGCCAGGTATGGGTCCCGGCTTCGCCAGACTGAGTTCTTCGGGGTGCTTGGGGGTCTGGCTCTGGCTCAGGTTCGAGCCGGCCGCACCTGCGCACCACAGCCAGCCGGGTCCGCTCGGTGCCAGGGCAGGGCAGGGTAGTCGCGGCGGCCTGGCCGGTTGTGGCCTCGACATCGTGTCTGGACCGATTGTCAGCGAAGCCGGGCGGCAGGGGTCACTCCGTAAGCCTCGCGGCATGTAGGGCGTTGATCACGACGGCGTACCTGCCCACGGCCTCTGGTGACTGCCGTGCTTGGTGGTAGGCCAGGCTCAAGGCATACCTCGTGGGTTTCGCGCCGCGGCCGAGCAGCCAGCGCGCCATCTGCACCTTTCCGCCGCCAATGGCCAGCTCGAGAGCTGTCCTGCCCCTCATCACGGCGTTGATGTCCGCGCCGTGCTCCAGGAACAAGACCACAATCTGCGGGTAGCCCTGCTCTCCGCTCGTCGCTGCCACCACCAGCGGTACATAGTCCACCAGGCCCTGGGCACCCAAAGAGGCCCCAGCGGCGAGCAGAGCCTTGACCACCTCGGCGTTGGGGAGCATCGCCGCCAGAAGCAGCGGCGTCAACTCCTCGTACTCCCCGGCCGGCCGACACGGATCCGCCCCCGAGGCAAGGAGCAGGCGGACGGTCTCGGCATGCCCCGCGCTCACCGCGAGTTCCAGCGCAATACGCCGGACACTGTTGCGGGCATCCACCCCGGCTCCCACGCCCAGCAGCCACGCCACCGCAGCTGCATCGCCGTTCTCCGCAGCCCGCGTCAGCTGATCTGTTATGTCCATACCCGGATCATCTCCGGCCGTCCGACTTCGTTGACGGACGGTCGCCGCGATCTCGGCCTTCAGCGTCCGCCATGCTGCTCGTTGTCGTTGTTGAGTTTCCCCCCGGTCGACGATGGCCTTCAGGGTCGTCATCTGCTGGTCGATCCGGGGGTGGTAGGCACCTGTTCCGCCTCGATGGGCCCGTGGGCCTTCCTGGCCGGCGATGCCGAGGAGGGGGGAGGACGCATTTTCCGGCTGGTCCACCGACGCGGACGCCGACGCGCCGGCCGAGTTGGAGGCCAGGGAGTTCGAGGTGCCCGTTGCGCCGGCTGACCGCGCCGGGCGCGAGCCCGTGGCGGTGCTGGGCGAAGTGCGGGCACCGGCCGTACTGGCCGCCCGGGTTGATCACGTGGTCGACAGCTGCCGCCGGAGGGCCACATGACCTGAGTCAGTGAAGGCCAGCGGGACCTGACCGGCCCCTGGAAGCACTTCAAGCAGCTCAGTCGGCCCGTACAGCGCCCCTGACGAGTGCCCCACCGGCCGGCCCGCGCGTGCTCAGGCGCCGGCCGGAGCCGAACCGTTGGAGTTGAGCAGGGTCAGGCCCAGATGGGTCAGTGTGTGGAGGGCGGCTTTCGCTCCCGGGTGAGGGCGGTCAGTCCGGCGCCGCGCAGCGTGGTGGCGTGCTCGCTGGCGCTGGCCGGCGAAATCCCGGCCCTCTGCGCGAGCTGCGTCGTCGTGCACGCCGGATGGTCGGCTATCACACACAGTACGACCGCCCGGGTGCGCCCGAGAAGCGTTGACAAGGTGACCACCTGCACGCAAGAGGGAACGGACATCACCAGCCGAGCCAACTGCTGGACAACACACTTCTGAGCTCTCCGCGGCGCCCGGACCGGATCCCTTCCCGGGCCGGTCGGGGAGGGGAAGGGACTCCGTCGCTGAAGTGCCGGGACATCACATTGTCCGGTTTTTTCTCCTCTTTGTGTCTTCAAAGGGGACTTGGGGGCGCTCATGCTGAATTCAGCGGGCGATTTGGCTGTTTCGTGGGGGAGTGGATGTGAGCTGCGCAACGTGCCTGCTGGGGTGCGTTGTTGTTGCAACAGGGAAGTGGGAGGATCACCTCCGTTTTTACTGTTACTTGAGAAAGACTCTCAGTGAACCAACCTTCCATATCCCCGGCGGGAGAGAATTCCTCTCCGGCTGCCGGGGTGCGGGCGCCATGGCGGCTCAAGGCCGTCGCAGGCGCCACGGCGGCCGTCCTCGCCGCCCAGGCCGTCCTCATCGCGCAGGCGACGGCCGCCCCCGCCCCCGCCTCGCCCGCGGCCCCCGCGGCCAAGCCCGCCCTCGGTCCCGCCGAGGCGCAGGACGCGGCCACCGCACACCTCCTCGCCCGGCTGCAGAAGCGCCGCATCGAGATCCTGGACGAGCGCACCGACTCGACCACGACGTTTGCACAGCCGAATGGCAACACGACCGTCGAGAGCTACACCGGCCCCATACGCGTCAAGGACGCGCAGGGCAACTGGAAGCCGATCGACACCAGCCTCGTCGACACCGGCGACATCGTGCGCCCCAAGGCCGCTGCCGCCGATGTCGCGCTCTCGGACGGCGGTTCGGGCGAGACCCTGGTCAAGGTCGGCCGCGGAAAGCACTCCCTCGGCATCGGCTGGGAGGGCAAGCTGCCCGCTCCGCAGCTGAAGGGGTCGACGGCGACGTACAAGAACGCCGTTGCGGGTGGGGGCGACCTCGTCGTCACCGCCCTGAAGGAAGGTTTCTCCCACTCGGTCGTCCTCCACGAGGCGCCCAAGACGGCCGTGGAGTACCGGATCCCGGTCGAGGCCACCGGCCTGAAGCTCACCGAGACCGCCGACAAGCGGCTGCGCTGGAACGACGCGGCGAACTCCGCCAAGGCGACCGCCCCCGCCCCGGTCATGTGGGACTCCTCCTACGACCGCGCCTCCGGCGACGCCGAGCACATCGCCCCCGTCGAGGTCGAGATCGAGCAGGCCAAGAACGGCAAGGGCCAGGTCCTGGTGCTCAAGCCCAGCCTGACGTTCCTGAACGACCCGAACCTCACCTACCCGGTGACCATCGACCCCACCGACTCGCTCATGGGTCCGGTCACCGACACCTGGATCCAGTACGACGACTACCTCACCAGCCAGCGCGGCTCGACCGAGCTGAAGGCGGGTACGTACAACGGCGCGGAGAAGGCCCGCTCCTTCCTCCAGTTCAACGTGGACAAGTACAAGGGCAAGCAGATCCTCGACACGGACCTGCGCCTGTACTCGTACTACTCCTCCACCTGCGCCACCACCGGCTCCGGCAACCAGGTCCGCCGGATCACCGCCGCCTGGGACCCCGCGGCCATCACCTGGACCAACCAGCCCGGTGCGACCGCGACCGGGGCGGTGACCTCCACCGCGGCCAAGGGCTACAGCACCTCCTGCCCGGCCGGCCACGTCTCCTGGGACATCGACGCGATCGTCCAGGCCTGGGCCGACGGCCAGCCGAACTACGGCGTGCGCATCGCGGCCGTCGACGAGACCGACATCCTCACCTGGCGCCGCTACCACTCGGCGAACCAGACCGACGGATCGCACAACGCCACGTACGAGCCCTCGCTGACGGTCAACTACAACACCAAGCCGGGCGCCGCCACCCCCGTCTCGCCGCTCTCCGGAGCCGTCACCTCGGACACCACTCCGACCCTGACCGGCAAGGCCACCGACGCGGACGGCAACACGGTCCAGCTCACCTACGAGATCTGGACCTCCACCGGCACCACCGTCCTGCAGACCGGCAAGTCCGCGTTCACCGCCTCCGGCGTGGCCGCCCCCTGGACGGCGGCCACGGCCCTCGCCCCGGGCAGCTACAAGTGGCGTGCCGCCGTCTACGACGGCAACACCTGGAACGGCACCTGGTCCGCCTGGCAGACCTTCACCGTCGACACCGTCAAGCCCGGCAACACCGCCGTCTCCTCCGGCGACTTCCCGGCCGGCGCCTGGTCCGGCACCCCGAACGCAGCCGGCGACTTCTCCGGCAGCTTCACCTTCACCCCGCCCACCAGCGACGTGAAGGACATCCAGTACAAGCTGGACTCCGGTGCCTGGGTGACCGTCGCGACGACCGGAGCCCCCGTCTCGAAGACGCTCCTCTTCAAGGCAGGCCCGCACACCGTCACCGCGCACACCCGTGACGCCGCCGGCAATGCCTCCGCCGACGTCACGTACGCCTTCTCGGCCGGCAAGGGCGCGGCGCTGACCTCCCCCGCCGAAGGCGACCGGCCCGCGCGCCGCGCCGTCCTGATGGCCGAGGGCAAGACCACGTACACCGGAGTGCGGTACCAGTACCGCCACGGTGAGGCCGATGCCTGGAAGGACGTGCCCGCCGCCGACGTCCGGCGCAGCTCCGACGGCACCGCCGTCGCCGGCTGGCCCGTCGCCGTCACCGGAGGCAAGCCCGCCTCGCTGTGGTGGAACGTCACCGACACCCTCAGCAACGACGGCTCCGTCGACGTGCGCGCGGTCTTCACCGACGGCACCACCACGGACGCCTCCCCGGAGGCCGCGGTCGTCGTCGACCGCAACGCGGGCGAGGCACCCTCCGCCCAGGTCGGCCCCGGTTCCCTGAACCTGCTGACCGGCGACTACAAGCTCGGCGCCAAGGACGTCCAGGCCTTCGAGGTCTCCGTCAACCGGACCGCGTCCTCGCGGGCCAACCCGGCGGACTCCGAGGGCCAGGCAGCCATCTTCGGCCCGGGCTGGGTCTCCTCCGTCAGCGCCGAAACCTCCGGCAGCGGCTACACCCAGCTGCGCAAGACCTCGGCGACCTCCGTCGAGATCCTGACCGCCTCCGGCGACTCCACCGCCTTCACGGCCACGGCCGGCGGCGGCTGGGAGCCCGAGGCGGGCGCCGGCACGCTGACCCTGACCGGTTCGCTGACCGGCACCACCTTCACCCTGAAGGACACGGACGCCACCGTCACCGTGTTCGCCAAGGCGGGTCCGGCCGCCACCACCTGGACGATGGCCACCTCGGCCGCAGCCGCCGACGACTCGACGGTCACCGTCGTCTCCGAGACGGTCACCCAGGGCACCGACACCGTCGCCCGCCCGAAGTACCTGATCTCCCCGACCGAGGCGGTCCCGGCCGCGACCTGCCAGGCCACGCCCTCCACCAAGGGATGCCGCGTCGTGGAGTTCGTCTACGCGACGACCACCACGGCCACCGGCTGGTCCACGGCCGCGGACTTCGGCGACTTCGCCGGCCAGGTCAAGGAGATCAAGCTGTGGGCCACCGACCCCGGTGCGTCCACCGCCCGTGACGAGGCGCTGTCCAGCTACCGCTACGACAAGAGCGGCCGGCTGCGCCAGCAGTGGAACCCGCACTACTCGCAGGGCACCCAGGTCCAGTACTCCTACGACGCGGGCAACCGGGTCTTCTGGATGATGTCGGGCGCCGACCAGCCGCTGAACTTCCACTACGGCAAGGCCGGCTCCTCCCTCACCGCCGGCGAGGGCATGCTCCTCAAGGTGACCCGCGCCGCCCTCAAGCAGGGCACCGCGAACACCACCGAGGGCACCTCGACCACCACCGTGGTCTACGACGTCCCGCTGACCGGCGCCAAGGCGCCGCACCAGATGGGTGCCGCGGCCGTCAACACCTGGGCGCAGGACGAGGTCCCGGCCGACGCCACGGCCGTCTTCCCTGCGGACTCCGTCCCCGCCTCCTCCACCGGCTCCGACCTCGCCGCCGACGGCTACGGCCGGGCGACCGTGACGTACGTCGACGCCAACGGCCGCGAGACCAACACGGCGACCCCGGGCGGCGGTCTGTCCACCACCGAGTTCGACGGCTACGGCAACACGGTCGGCTCGCTCAGCGCCGCCAACCGCGCACTCGCCCTGGGCACCGGCCCCGACGCCGCCGCGACGCTCGCCGCGCTCGGCCTGACCGGCCTGCCCACGGCCGAGCGTGCCGAGCGGCTGTCCACCACCTCCGAGTACACGGCCGACGGCCAGCGCATGACGCACGCCTATGGCCCGGTGCACCAGGTCACCCTCGGCAGCGCCGTCGCAGCCTCCGGCGGCAACCCGGCGCTGCCCGCGGGCGCGCAGGTGGCCGCCCGCTCGCACACCGCGTACCAGCACGACGAGGGCCGTCCCGCCGACGCCGCCGTCTCCGGACAGGTCACCTCCTCGTCCACCGGCGCCGCGATCGACGGCTACGCCCAGGACGCCGATGTCCGCACCACGGTCACCACGTACAACTGGGCGACCGGCGAGGAGATCGCGAACAAGGACCCCCAGGGCACCCAGCTGGGTGCGACCCGCTCCACCTACCGTGCCGACGGCAAGCTGGCCTCGACCAGCCTCGCCGCCTCCGACGGCAGTGACGCAGGCACGCTGAACTACACGTACTACACGGCCGACGGCACCGGCACCTGCGCCGCCCGTCCCGAGTGGGCCGGCAAGCTCTGCAAGACCGCTCCGGCCGGTGCCATCACCGGTGGCGGCAGCAACCCGGCCGAGCTGGCCACGACCGTGTACGCGTACAACCGCTGGGGCGGCGTCACCTCCACGGCCAAGACGGCCAGCGGCGTCACCCGCACCAGCACCGTCACCTACGACGACGCCGGCCGCCGCGTGAAGTCCTCGATCGCCGGGGGACTGGGCACCGCCACCCCGGAGACCACCTTTACCTTCGACGGCGACACCGGCCGGACGCTCACGCAGTCCGCGGGCGGGAAGACGGTCACGTACGCGTACGACACCCTCGGCCGCCTGATCTCGTACAGCGACGGCTCGGGCAACACCACCACGACCGAGTACGACCTCCTCGACCGTCCGGTGAAGTCCTCCGACTCCACCCAGGCCACCAGCACGTACGGCTACACCGCCGAAGGCGACCTGGGCACCCTGACGGACTCCGTCGCCGGCGCCTTCACCGCGCAGTACAACGCGGACGGCAGGCTCGTCTCGCAGGCGCTGCCGGGCGGCTACAAGCTGAAGGTCACGACCGACCCCGTGGGCCGGACGACCGGCCGCGAGTACACCGACGCGAGCGGCACCACCGTGCTCGCGGACGTGGCCGAGTACCGCATCTCCGGCCAGCAGGTCGGCCGTACCCAGACCGACGGCACCACGGTGTCCACGGACTACGCCTACGACGCCACCGACCGGCTGACCCGAGCCGTGGACACCACCGGCTCCGGCTGCACCAGCCGTGACTACGCCTTCGACGGCAACCGCAACCGCACCTCGAAGTCGGTCACCGGCGACGACTGCGACCCGGGCACCGCGGACGCGGTGACCACCGACACGTCCTACGCGTACGACAGCGCGGACCGCCTGGTCGGCGCCGGCCGGGCCTACGACGCGCTGGGCCGCACCACCGTCAAGGACGGCACGACGCTGGAGTACTTCACCGGCGACGTGCTGCGCACCGAGACGGTCGGCACCCAGCGGCGCACCTGGGACCTCGACGGCGTGGGCCGCATGGCGGTCGCGACGACGCAGGCCCGCGCCGAGGACGGCACCTGGTCGGCCACCGGCACCGTCACCCAGCACTACGGTGACGAGTCCAGCAGCCCCGACTGGGCGGTGAACAGCGACGGCACGGTGACCCGATTCGTCAACGACATCGCCGGCTCGCTCGGCGCCGTCACCTCCGGCGGGGGAGTGGTGCTGCAGTTCGCCAACCTGCGCGGGGACGTCTCGGTCCAGCTGGACCTGGCCGCTCCGGCGAACTCGGTCGTGCAGCGCTACGACGAGTACGGCGTTCCGGTGGACGGCACGGGCGCGGCCCGCTACGGCTGGCACGGCAGCGCACAGGTCTCCAGCGAGACGCTCAGCGGCCTCTCGCTGACCGGCGTGCGGGCGTACGAGCCCGGCACGGGCCGGTTCCTCCAGGCCGACCCGCAGTACGCGGGCGCCACGAACGCCTACTCCTACTGCAGTGGCGACCCGGTCGGCTGCCGTGACATCAGCGGCACCGCCAGCTACTACGTGTACTACGACCTGGGCCGGACCAGCGCCTCCGACAAGTCGGTGTTCAAGTACTGGAAGAACCACTTCAAGGCGGTCTTCCCGATTCCCGGACGCCCCAACAAGATCACGCACGAGGGCCAGAAGTTCACGCTGTGGCCGGTGATGTGGGGCATCGAGATGTACTTCCCGCTGAACGTCAACAGCATCGGCAAGAGCTACCTGCAGCTCGGTGCCCGCTTCGGCCACCCCGACTGGCCGGGCGGCTGGATCGGCTTCGACCTGTACAAGTCGAAGGGCCGGATGAAGCTGGAGGTCCGCGGCAGGCTCGGCGGCCTGGCCGCCATCTGCAACCGGACCTGCAACGAGAAGGCCGGCCGGAAGTACTGGGACAAGCTCGGCGCCAACCTTCGCAAGGTGGTGCGCGACAAGTTCTAGACCCGGAGCCCCGCTCCGTCTCTGAACATGTTCAATAATGGAGCGGGGTAGGCCCGCGACCCCTTCCCGGGGCCGCGGGCCCCTCCGTACTCTCGATACCCCCCGAGCTGTTCCACCGAAAGACGGACCACCGCGATGAGCCCGACCGCCCGCCCCGCCCGCTCCGCGCACACCCCGCGGAACCTGGCCCTGGGCTACCTGGTGCTGATGGCCGCAGCCGGCCTGGCCCGCGGCATCGCCGGCGCCTCCGCCGACGGCTACCTGGCCGCGCTCTACTTCCTGTCCTTCCCGGGCTCGCTGCTGGTCACGGTGTTCGCGATCCTTCCCCTGAACGCCCTCCTGGGGACCTCGGCCCCGGAGACCGCGAACCCCTTCGGCCCGATGGTCTACCTGGTGGGCGGTGCCGCGGTGAACGTCCTCCTGCTGTGGGGCACGGCGAAGGCGGTACGCTGCCTGCGCGGCTGACGGGTGACCTTCGCCCCCGGGCCACGGCGTTGCGCCGCTCCCGGTGAAGCTGGCGGTCGCTACTGGTTCCGGGTCTGCCCGTTCGACGATGCCGGGCGATCAGGCACCAAAGACATGGTGCGAGTCTTGAAGGTGCCGCTTTCGCCGTTACAGCTCCAGTGCAGCACTACATGCCAGGTCACGGCGTAACGGTTCACCTGTGCTGCCACGCCGATCCGCTCGGGGTCCGACGCGGACACTTTGAAGGGGAAGTCCTCCCCGCGCGGCACCACGACCGGTGGATCCTGATCGAGGTCTACGTCGAACGCTCGCACCGAGAACGACGACCTCACAGCACCGCGATTTTCCACCGATGGTGGAAGCTCGCGGGTCTCGACCACGGCCTCAAGGCCCTCCAGGATCACGGCACGCTGCGTGGGTGCCTCGACGGTCAGAAGGGCCACGACGTAACCCACCGGCACGTTGCGCCGCCACATATCGCCCACCACGTCGCCGTAGTTGACGCCCTTCTCACTGACGGACACGACGATCGGGGAGCCCCCCGAAGTACCGAGCACCAGTTCGCGCCCTGCTTCCAGCCCCCTGTCCGTGGCACGCGTCACGACGCCGGCGATGGCGGCGGCGACACCCGCCAGCACAGCGCCGACGATCCACGCCCCGGCTGTCGGGACAAACAGAGCCAGGACGGCCGCGCCTGCCACGACCAACCCAGCCAGCGTCCAAACAATCCACCTGCGCTCCATGATGGTCTCCCCCTACCGCCGTGTACCGGACCACCACCCTCCACTCGGCAGGTGCACTGCCACCAACCATCCCGAGGGCGGCCACCGCAATCCGGGGCGTCACACCTCCGTCGCCCCTGCCGCCGACAATGCACCACCCGCCGTGCCCGGGCCAGCCCCGTGCACCGGATGCCGCCACTGGGATGCCTCTCCATCACCGGCTCAGCCCCCTGCCGTGCTTCCCGGCTCCAGGACGCAGAAACGGCACCGCAGCAGTCGTGCAGCGCCCCGCAGGCGGGCCGGCCACGACAAATCCATCCGCAGGCTGCCCGGGTGCCCTTGCGGGTGATGCGCGGGGTGATGTGCCGTGACCGGGGATCAAGCCGGTTGAGACGGTTTCTAAGGGCTGTCCACGCCGGCGGCCTGCCGCGCGGGTTGGGCGTTCAGGAGCCGGCGGTAGGGGCCGTCGTGGCGGACGAGTTGGTCGTGGGACCCCTGCTCGCTGATCTCCCCGTTGTGGAGGACCAGAATCAGGTCGGCTTGCCGGACGGTGGACAGCCGGTGCGCGATGACCAGGCAGGTGCGCTCGCTGAGGAAGGGACGCAGTGCCAGGTGCAGGGCGCGTTCGGTGGCGTTGTCCAGGTGCGAGGTGGCCTCGTCCAGGACCACGATCTGTGGCTCCCACAGCAGCATGCGGGCGATCGCGAGTCGTTGGCGCTCGCCCCCGGAGAGTCGGACGGCGCGGTCGCCGAGCACGGTGTCCAGTCCTGCCGGGAGCCGTTGGACCAGATCCATGGCCTGGGCGGTCGCGCAGGCGGCCAGCAGCTGGTCGTCTGTGGCGTCGGGGCGGGCCAGGCGGAGGTTGTCGGCGATGCTGCCGTGGAAGAGGAAGGGCTCCTGCGTGACGACGCCGATGTGGCGGCGCAATCCGTGGAGGGAGAGATCGGCGATGTCCTGACCCCCGACCTCGATCCGGCCGGCGGTGGGCTCCCACGAGCGGGTGAGCAGCCGGGCGAGGGTGGACTTCCCGGATCCCGAACCGCCCACGATCGCCACCGTCATGCCCGGCTTGGCGGTGAAGGTGACGTTGCGCAGCACCGGGAGCGGTTCGCTCGCTTCCCCGCCCTCTCCCTCCTCGCCGGCCGTCGGGGCCGCCCGTAGGGACGCGGGGGTGTTGCGCTGCGGCGGAGGATAGGAGAAGGCGACGTCGAGGAAGGCCACGTCGGTCCCGGCGACGTCACGGGCGCCGGGGCGGTCGGCGATCAGGGGCGCGAAACGCATGATCTCTCGGACCCGGTCGAAGCTGACCAGTCCCCTGACCAGTTCCAGGCGGCAGACGGGAAGGGCTGCCACCGGTCCGTACAGGAGCGTGAGCAGGCTCGCCATTGCCACGAGGGTGCCCACGGACATGGTGCCGCCGCTGACCATCGCGCCGGCGCCGACGTAGACCGCGGCGGTTGCGGACGTGGTCGCCACAGTCAGCGCCGCTCCGATCCGGGCGTCCAGCAGCGTGCCCCGCATCATCGTCTCGCGTAGCCGCAGCGCCGCGGTTCGGAAGCGGGTGGCCTCACGGGGGGCTGCGGCGAAGAGCCGGATGGTCTCCGCGCCACCTGCGCTCAGCTGCTCGGCAGCCAGCGAGTCGAGGTCCGCGGTGGCCGCCAACTGCCTCTGGGCGATGCCCCGCAGCACGCTGCCGGCATGCGCGGTCAGTGCGTACACCACCGGGATGAGCACGGCGGCGGCCAGCGCGATCCGCCAGTCGAGGAGGAACAGCGCGAAGCCCGTCACGGCGAGCGTCACCAGGGAGGAGACGGCCGTGCGCAGCGTACGGGCGATGAGGTCGTGGACGCCCTGGACGTCACCACTCAGCCGGGAGACCAGGGCGCCGGCGCGCGCCGCGCTGAAGAAAGCGTCGGACTGGCCTTGCAGGTGCTGGAAGAGGTCACAGCGCAGACGTACGGTCACGTCCTCGGCGAGGCGGACCACGAGCCAGCGTTCACCCAGCGCGGAGCCGGCGGCCAGCAGGCCCGCTGCCACCAGGGCGGCCCCCAGTACGTAGACGCGGGAGAGGTCTCCCCGTAACGCGCCTTCGTCGATGAGGCGTTGGGCGATGAAGGCCGGGAGCACCGCTGCCGCCGCGTTCACGGTGATGAGCAGGGCCGCCAGGACGACCCGGCCGCGGAGGCGGGCGAAGAAACGGGTGAGGGACGCGTAGGAGTCCTCGGGTGCCATGGGCGGGTCCCCTTGTCTAAGGCGGCGTACGGTGAACAGGTCGAGGGCGTACCGCAGGCGGAGGACGGGGTGGCACGCAGGGCGTCCAGCGGGCGGCGTGCCGCAACAGGGCGCGCGCTGAGTGGAGGGCGTACGGCCGCTGGTGTGCGCGGCCGTACGCCCTCGGCTCACTCCCTGTCAGCGTGCGACGGTGAGCCGTTCAGCACATGAACCACGAGGCGCCACTGCAGTTGAACCAGCTGCCGCCGCTGGCCATCTGGGCCTCGGTCTCCTCGCGCTGCGTCAGGCCCTGGAGGTCGTACATGCTCATCGTTCGGCTCCTTTGGTCCGGCCTCGCCCCGCACGGTACGGAGGGAGGCGCTCTTCCCCGGGCCGGTCGACCCGGGAAACTCGTGGGTTGGGCTGGGTTGGGCTGGGCGGGGCGTCACTGGAGGAAGGGCAGGCTCACCGGCCGGCCGTGGTGGGTGACGCCGTGGGCCGCTGCGAGGGCCAGCAGCACTCCGGCGCTGCCGGACGCCAGGTCCATCGACAGCCGCAGCAGTTGGTTGCCGGGGAAGGCCAGGTGGCCCTGCCAGTGCAGCCGGTGCCAGTTCAGTGCCTGGACCTGCTGGGCGAGCGCGTCCGGTGGTTGGGCCGCGCCGGCAAGGTCGGCAGGGTCGCCGGTGGCGTGGAAGAGGACCATGCCGGCGCGTCCGTCGAAGAGGCCGCTGAACGCGTAGAACGAACTGCGGGCCGCGCCCGCGGCGGCGTGTAGTGCGTCGGCCAGTTCCGGCTCCGGGCGGTGCCTGAGGTAGCGCCGCAGGGCGAAGCCGATGCCGACGCTGCCGGTGTTGAGGTAGGGCACCACGCGCCAGCCCTCGTTGACCTTCAGGCTCCCGGTGGTGTCGGTGACGCAGCGCCGCAGGTCCAGGCGCAGGGCGGTGGCGGCGGCGTCGAGCCAGGAGGGGTCACCGTCGGCTTCGAACATGGCGGTCAGGAACAGCGCGGGGCCGCTGGCCCCGCGCATCAAGCCGACCTGTCCTGTGCCGGTGACGGCCTCCGCTCGGGCGTTCCGGGCGGCGACGCGGCGGCTTACCAGGGCGGCGATCCGTTCGGCGGCGGAGCGACAGAGCGCGCTTTGGCCGTGCTGGGCGAACGTGAGCAGGTTCAGGCCGATTCCCGACAGGCCGGAGTACAGGCTGCTGTCGAGCTGTTCGGGGTCAAGGTGTGCGGTGCGTTCGACGAGGGCCAGTGCCTGGTCCAGGTGTCCGAGCTCCCACAGGGTGTGGGCGATGCCGTGGGCACCGTCGTAGAAGCCCGGTGGCATCCGCCGATCGGCTTCACGGGTGCGCCGGGCCAGCCACGCGGCACCGTCGGGATCGGCGGCGGTGCCGCTGACATGCCGTGCCCACAGGACGCCGGCGGCGCCGTGGGCGAAGCCGAGTCCACCGTGTGCGGTGAACTGCTCGATGTCGCCGGGGAAGAGCCGGTCGGTGCGATCCGGGGTGCTGCTCGCGCTGATCGCAGCGGCCAGGGAGTCCCGGGTACGCGGCCACGCGCCCGGGCTCAGGGCGAGCAGATCGCGGTCGCGACCACCCGGAGGACTCGTCGGGGGCGGTTCGCCGCTCAGCACGGCAACTGTTTCGTCGAAGTCGCGGCGCGGGAGGTCGAAGGTGGCGGCGATGAGGTCGGCGAGGTCGTGTGCCTTGTCGTGGTCCAGCCGCAGCAAGGTGGTGAGAGGCATGAAGAGGGCCAGGCGCAGCGCGGCCAGTGCGTAGTGGTCCACGGCGAAGCCCTGCCGGTCTCCCGGCGCGCCGAAACCGGGGTGCTCCAAGGTGGGGCGCCGTGGCTGTTCCACGGGGGCGCTCACCTCGAGGTCGACGAGGACCACGCGCGGCTGCGCCGTGTCCTCGTGCACGATGATGTTGAAGGGGTGCAGGTCGCCGTGGACGATGCCACGGTCGTGGATGTCCTCGATGGCCTGCGCCACAGCGCTCCACACGCTCTGAGCCCACCGGCCGTACGAGGCGTACTCCGCCGGGGTGCTGCCCGGCCTCATCAGCGGATTGCGCCGCCCGAAGCAGTCGTTGAGGGCCACGCCGTCGGAGAACTCCTCGACGAGGTACTCGTTCTCGCCGAGCGTGCGGTAGTCCACCAGGGCCGGCACGCACGGCAGGCCGCTCAGCCGCTGGAGGACGTCGCGTTCATGGCGCAGCCGGGTGACGGCGTCCTGCTGCGCGGCGTCCAGGCCGGCATGCCGCCGGGCCTCCTTGACGATCAGCTTCCGGCCGGTGGCCGGGGCCTTGGCCTCGTAGACACCGCCGCCGTTCGAGAAGTGCAGGGCACGCACAATCTCGTAGGGGAAGGCGTCGACGGTCAGCCGTCCCCTGCGCTCCAGTTCCGGCTGAAGCAGGGCAGGGACCGTCACCCACGGCGGGGTGCGGAACACCGGTCCGCGGGGGTCGGGTACGAGGTGTCCCTGCGGGTCCTCGATGCCGGAGTGGACCTGCCCCGCGTCGTCGGCGTAGGGGCGGTGGAGGAAGGAGCCGTACCGCACGTAGAGCGGACCTTCGCGCCAGCGCAGGTCGCTGAGGATGTACGGGCCGGGCCATCCGTCCAGGAGTGCGCCGAGGCCTTCGAGCACCCGCCGCAGCTCCTCCTCGTCGGCCGGGTAGACGGTGACGAGCTTGCCGCTGCCTGCCCGGTCGGTGTACTTCGAGTTCTTCATCAGGTACTGCAACGGACCCGTCACGATCTTGAAGGGCAGCTGGCGCGCGATGCAGTAGTCCCACACTGTGGCCGCCGTGGCCTGCGCGTTCTGCGGTGTCGCGCAGGCATGTACCTTCCAGCCCTGGGAGGGCATCGGCGCATGCTGCGGCGCATACGAGCGCCAGCCCTCCAGGTCGATTCGCCGCCAGCCCTTCGGCAGCGGACGGCGGTGGATCTCGAACTCGTCACCGCTGCCGTCGCCGGGGGCCAGCGTGTCGTAGAACACTGGGTCGACCAGACAGAACTCCTGGTACCGCGCGTCCATCGTTCCCCCGATTCCTCTTCACGACCGGCTGACGACCGGTCATGTCGCCCCCCGTACACGCGGCTTCGACGGCCGCTGCCGTGCCCGTCTCCTGGGCCGGTGAGAAGGACACTGACATCCGGTGGCTGAACAGACGCTGAAGGTTGCTGAGGCTTCTTCAGGTGGGCTTCAGCGATCCTGCGGGATGGATGCTGTTCGCCATGCGGATGCTCGCCGAGCTTCTGCATCGGGGTCTGACCGGTGAGGGCTTCGCGGTGGACCCTGACCTGCGCAAACGGCGTGCCGAGCCCGCCACAGCGGGCGGCGATGACGGGGACACGGTCACGGGGACACGGTCACGGGGACGCGGGCATGGAGGTGGACACGGGCAGCCGGACGGTCAGACGTGCGCCCCGGGGGCTGTCGGTGACGGCCAGGGTGCCCTGGTGGAGAGTGGTGATGTGATGGGCGATGGCCAGCCCGAGCCCGGTGCCTCCGGTCTGTTGGGTACGTGAGTCGTCGAGACGGGTGAAGCGTTCGAAGACGCGGGTGCGGTGTTCGGGTGCGATGCCGGGGCCGTCGTCGAGCACCTCGAGTACGGCCTGGCGGCGCTCCGGGTCGTGGCCAAGGCTGACGGTGATGCTGCGACTGGCATGGCGTACGGCATTGTCGAGGAGGTTGCCGAGCACCCGGGCGAGCAGCGCCGGGTGACCGTCCACCAGCAGGGCACCGGGGCCCACGGACGTGGTCAGGCGGAGGGGGGTGGGCGGGTGGCGGCGGGCCGTCTCCTCGCAGACCAGCTGGGCGAGATCGACCGGCCGGCCCGGGCGCCGGAGCGTGCCGTCGGCATCGAGGCGCGCGAGCAGCAGCAGGTCGGTGGTGAGGTGCTGCAACCGCATGGTGTCTCCCAGCGCGCCGTGCACGACATCGGGCCAGTCGGCCGCCTCGGGCCGGGCAAGGGCGATCTCCAGCTCGGCGCGCAACGCGGCGAGCGGGGTGCGGAGTTCGTGGGAGGCGTCCGCGGTGAAGCGGCGCTGCTGTTCCACGGCCCCCTGGAGGCGGTCCAGCGTGGCGTTCATGGTCTGTGCCAGCCGGGTGATCTCGTTGTCGCCCCGAGGTACGGGAACACGCCGGTCGAGCTGGTGGGCACTCAGCTCCGCGAACCTCGTCCTGATCGCCTCCACCGGCCGCAGCACCCGCCCGGCCCCGAACCATGCACTCCCCGCCACCAGCGTGCTGACCCCCGCCACGCCCGCGCCGAGCCGCCACAGGAAGGAATTCAGCTTTGCCTGTTCCGGCTCCAACGGCTTGACGGTGAACACCACGGTCCGGACCCGGGGATCGCCGATGGTGGCCACCCGGAACGGCCGCGAACCGCGGGCGGGGTCCGTCCAGGGGCGCAGGGACAGTGATCCGCCGCGCGGAGGTCCCAGCCATGCCGTCCACCCCGGTACCGAGGACGGCTCGCACCACTGCCAGAAGCCCTGGTGCGCCTCCGGCAGAGCCGGTTCCATGGCGCGTGCCTCACAGGTGGTGATCTCCCGTGCCTGATTGGAGGCCCGGTCCGCGACGGCGGCGGTGGCTTCGCGCGCCTCGCGCAGCAGCGAGTCCCGCACCGACACGGCGGCCACTGCGGCCCCCGCGCTCATGGGCAGGGCCACCAGCACGGTCGCGAACAGTGTCACCCGGGCCCGGATGGTCAGCGGCCGTAGCCGGCGCCGCAGAGCCCGCCGGGTCATCCACGGATCCGCTCGTCGTCCATGCGGTAACCGGCACCGCGCACCGTGTGGATCGTACGCCGCCCGAACGGAGCGTCGATCTTGCGGCGCAGTGCACTGACGTAGACCTCGACGACGTTCACGTCCCCGTCGAAGCTGTGGTCCCACACATGCTCCAGCACCTCGGTCTTGGCCACGACCTCTCCGCGGCGGCGCGCCAGGTACTCGAGCACGGAGAACTCCCGGGCCGTCAACGGCACCAGGGATCCCGCGCGGTAGCAGCTCCGTGTCGCCGGGTCCACCTGTAAGTCCCCCAGCTCTATGACGGCGGGCCGCTCCCGCTGGCCCCGGCGTACCAGCGCGCGGAGCCGGGCGACCAGCGCGACGTACGAGAAGGGCTTGGTGACGTAGTCGTCGGCACCGGTGTCCAGGCCCTCCGCCTCGTCCAGCTCCCCGTCCTTGGCCGTGAGCATCAGCACCGGCACCCACACCCCGGCCTCACGCAGCCGCGCACAGACCCGGAACCCGTTCATCCCGGGGAGCATCACGTCCAGCACGACCACGTCGTAGTCGTTCTCCAAGGCCAGCTCCAGACCGCGCGGCCCGTCATGGGCCACGTCCACCGCGAAGCCCTCGCCGGTCAGCCCCCGCCTGAGCAACTCCGCCAGCCGCAGATCGTCCTCCACCACCAGAATCCGCATGGCCTGAGCATTCCGCAGAGTGGCTGAGAGCAACCTGAAGGGACCCTCAGGAACCTTCAGCTTCCGCTCAGCCTCTCCCTGCAAACCTCGTCACCACGTCGGCGGCACCGGCCCGTGCCAACGCACGGCTGATCGACCCGAGGAACGGCACCTGGCCAACTGTTGCCGAGAAGGAGTCGCCGGGGCCAGAAGTCGCCTTACCGGCGGACAAGTCATACCGAAACACTGCCAGTTCAGAACGAACGGAACTTCGGGGGAAGGCCGTGAGGGAAGGGCCACACGACCGCCGCGACGCAAGACACAGGAGCGCCGGACGACAGCCAACTCCGGCCCGTCGGCACTGCCGACGATGCGGTCCCTGCCGGCACCACATCCACCAGGCGAGCCATCACGGCCCACTCCAGCCCCCGCGATCCGCCTGACGCACGCCCTGAACGAGACCGGTCTCCCGCACCAAGTGGATGGACGCGCATCGGGGGCGGAGGCCGGGCCCGGATACCCGAGTCGAGGAAGGCCAATGAAGCGTCACACAGTGCACAAGCTCGGAAGCATCGCCGTGGCCGCCATCTCGATGGCGGCAGTCTCCCTGTCCGCCGTCCCGGCCGCAGCCGTCACGCCGACTGCCGCAACGAGCGACTCCGCCGCCGCGGCGGTCCCCATATCCCCCTCCGAGGTACGCAACTACACCTGGTTCAACCAGAAGACCGACGCCGATCCACACAAGGGAGTCGTCGAACACGTGGGCCGTCTCATTGACGCCGCATCGCCCGGTGCAACGCTCTCCCTCACCATCTACTACTTCGACAGGATGGAGATCGTCACCGCCCTCAGCAGGGCGGCGGCGCGCGGAGTCCACGTCCGCGTCGTCGTCGACGGCAACATGGTGCACGACGCCAACCCCTACTACGCAGGGCTCAAAAGGATCCCTTCAGCCACGATCGTGGAATGCGATCAGCGGCGGACAGGCGGAGAGCCGGTCCGCGGCTGCATGAGCAACCGCATGGGCGCCGAGCGGCCGGTCATGCACAACAAGTTCATGACCATCTCCCGTGTGCAACTGCGCGGAGGAAAAACCGCGGAGAACGTGCTCTACGTCTCCTCCGCGAACCTCGACCCCTACAAGGCCTACGAGAGCGCCCTCACCATCACCCACGCGGGCCTGTACCGGGACTACCTCACGTACTTCAACGACCTCATGCGCCACGGCAAGAGCCAAATCGTCAACGAGGACTACGGCAAGGACTTCAGCGCCGGCCCACACCGCCTCTACACGTTCCCCCGCCAGAGCGACGATCCCGTCGCCGACGTCCTGCGGCGCACCCGCTGTTCCTCTTCCGGGCCGAAGACACGCATCGACGTGGCCAACTTCAGGATTGCGCGGCGGGCCGTGGTGAAGGAACTGGTGGACATCGCACGTAAACGGGGATGCGAGGTCAGGGTCGTCACCGGCGACGGCTCCATGCCGGGGGTGCCGATTCTGGACAAGGTCATCAACGTCCGGCTCTGTTCCCACTTACAACCCGGGCAGATCCCGGTCCACGAGAAGTTCTTCATCGTGCGCCGGGGATCGCAGACCACCCTGTACGTGGGCAGCCAGAACCTCACGACCCGGGGGCTGCGACAGAACGACGAGGCCGTCCTCGCGCTGCGGAACCATCCGGTGACCGCGGCGTACCAGAAGCGGTTCGACGACCTTCACAAAGAATGCCCCCACGTGGAACCCCGTCTGGACGCAGCGCCCACCACGAACCCCGACGGCGAGGAGTAGACCCTCCGCCTCCGCGCACGGGACATGGAATTCTCCGCTGCCGCGGTCAGGTCGTCACGCGGCAGCGGAGAGCGGGTCTGTCAATCGAACGACCGCCTGGGTATCGACCCGTTCCGGCTCCACCGCGGCAGCTGCCGCGACGGCGAGAGCATCACCACCGCACCGGCGCCGCCGACCGACTGGACGCGGGTACGCCGCCTCGATGACCCGGCGCCGGCGCCTGCACAACGTGGGCACGTCCAACCGGGACCTCGCCACCCTCCTCGGCGTCCACGAGCACGACATCGACCTCGACCAGCTGCCCAACCAGCCGCCGCACGTTGTCCTCGAACTCGCCCGGCGCACCTCCTGCAGGCTCCGAAGCGGCCATCACGAAATGTGGGCCACAGCCTCGAAAATCCCCACCCCTTGCTTGGGGTGGGACAGACCTGCTCGCCGAGATTCCCCACCCGCCGTCGCGGTCACGCACCCCCCGCCTCATGCGGTCCTGACCTGTGCGGCACAATCGCGGTCAACTGGTCGGGCAGCGGTGAGGGGTGGGGACGTGGGACGTTTTGACTCGCGAAGCCGACGTAAGGGCATACCGAACGAGCCGGCGCTCGTGGCTGCGGCTGCCGAGAATCCCGGTGGCAGCGTCGCCGAGATCGACCCAACGTATATCGACGACCCGAACGGCTACGTACCTCCCGAGGCAATCCGCGGCGCGTGGTTGGTGGACAGCAGCGGAAAACTGACAGGTGAGTACCAGGAGAATCCCCGTCACGGGGTGCCCCAGGACGACTTCAGCAAGCTCACCGATCCTGATCACTGGCTTGGCTGGCTCGGCGACAATCCCGCGACCGCCGTCCGGAAGGGCATTGAAGAGTCCTTGCGCGCCCAGGTGGCGGACGCGGTGGTCGAGTGGGTCAAGATCCTTGAAACGCCCCGCTTCCTCACCGGTGGGCGTCGACGTTCTGATGACGAACAGGTCATGTTGGTCACCCGCGCGGCACTCGCCGCGCCGTTCGCGTTGTCCGTCCGCACAACGCAGCACGGACGCTCCATCCTCCTGGGGGTGTTCTCCTGGGCGGCGGTGAACCTGGCACCGCCCGAAGCCCGCAAGGATCGGCACTGGTTTGACCTGGGCGCCGGTCTGGACTGGGCCGGTGAACGGCTTCAAGAGCGGATCTACGAGATTGACGGTGAGGGCGGCACTGCCGAGCGGTAGAGCGGCCATGCCACTCCGTACCGCCGGGCAGGGCCGATACATGACACCGCAGGCACCCTTGGCGGGCAGGAGCCGTCCGAACCCTCAACTGTCGGGCGAACCCGCCCCTCGGTTCACCGCGCAACCAAGTGGGGGAACACTAGCCGCGCTGAGGAATTTCAGGCTCTGACCGGAGTTCCGTGAACGGCTGGCTGGGCACCTCGCACGCCGGTGGGACCCGCAGCACGGTGACTCCGTGTACTGGTTGACTATGCGTCGTGACGGCTGCGGAGCTGAAGTCGGAGGTCAGCGGCACCCGTCTTCGTCGCGAAGCGCCGCGATGTACTTGGTGGCCACGACGCGGCTGCCGCGGTAGCCGCGTTCGCGGATCTCACGGAGAGGGGCTGCGGCGTTCATCGCGCCCCGTGGAAGCGGTGTTGCAAGTACCCGACACCCTCGCGGACGATCCGTCAGCCACCCTGCTGCCCTACGCACCATCGCCCCCGCTCAGCTATGAAACGCTCCGGCGGATCTCCCGACAGCCTCGCCACTCAACGACGGGCTGCGGGCTGTGAGTATCAGGCTCAGCCACCAGTCGGTCGGTATCAGCTGTTCGTGCCGGCGGCAAAGGGCGTCATCTGCCACTGGTCGATTGCGGGCTTGAGGTACTCCATCAGTTCGGGAAGCTGCGGGACCAGGGTGAGGGTGGCGATGGCCCGCAGCATGCCCAGGGCGTTGACGAAGGCGAGGACCTCCTCGTCGAGCGGCCTCGTGCCATTGCGTTGTGCGCCGCGGTTGTAGGCAGCTTTGTGCTCGGGTCCGAGACCGGCCAGGTCCCACTCGACGGGCCCCAGGGTGATCAGTTCGAAATCGGCATAGAGGTCACCGTCCACCGCGTTGAAGATGTTCACGGGCGGGCAATCGCCGTGGATGGGTTGGAGGTCGACGCCGGGGAACTGAGCCTCGAAGGCGCTGCGTGAGCGTACGAGTGGTTCGAGGAATTGCCATTCGCGGCGGGCCCGGTCGAGCTCGGCCGCTCCGATCAGGTCGGGATGCCGGTCGAGCAGGGCGAGGCTGTCCGCGATGGACTGCGGGTCGGCCGCGGACAGGAACTCCAGGCGGCGGCCAGGGTAGGCGCGCAGTGCCGCGTGCAGGTCGGCGACGCTCTCGGCGTTCGCGACGTAGTCGGGTTCCTTGTCCCGGGCCTCCTCGACGAACGGCCAGAACGTCATCGAGAACCCGCCGCGCTGCACGGGTTCGCGCGGCACGAGCGGGCTGGGCGCGATCACGGGGATCTTCTGGTCGGCCAGCCATCGTGTGACATCCAGCTCGTCCTGCTGGCGGCGCGAGAGGGCGGCCAGGTCGTCCGGGCGGGGCAGGACGGTGGGAACCCGGGCCACGACCGGCGAGGGGCCAGGTGGACGACGACCGAGAAGACGTCGTGGAGCACCCCGGGCTCGGTGACGGTCAGGCCGAGCCCACGCCCGGCCGCGACGGCTGCCTCGACGGCGGCGGAGGTGCAGTCGGCGCGCTGTTGTGGTGTCAGGAAAGTGGTCATGGATTATGGATCCCTTGTGTCAGTGGATCGATGGATGTCGAGCGATTCAGGGCGGGACGGACCGGACCGGGTAAGCGCCTGCGGCCGGCGTGCAGTTCCAGCTGCTCGGCTTCGAAGCGCGCACGGAAGTCGCGATCGTGCGAGACCGCGACCACCGCCCCCGGGTACGCCGCGAGCGCCGCCTGAAGGTCCTCGACCAGGTCGAGTGCGATGTGGTTGGTCGGCTCGTCGAGGACGAGGAGGTCCGCGGGCCGGGTCACCAGGGTTGCGATCTGCAGCCGCCGCTGCTGTCCCACGGACAGTGCGGCAACCGGGACGTGCAGGTCCTGTTCGCGGAACAGGCCCAGGGACAGGAGCTGTTCGGCGTACTCGTCCGGCAGCCCGGGCCGCCCGGCGGCGAACGCGGCGAGCAGCGTCAGCCGCGTGGCGTGCGCGGGCATTTCCTGGGCGAGGTAGCCGATCCGGGCGGGTCGGCGCGCCGTGCCCGCGTCCGGCTGAAGGTCGCCCGCCAGGACGCGAAGCAGCGTCGTCTTGCCCGCGCCGTTCTCGCCCGTGACAAGCAGGCGCCCGCCGGGCTCGATTGCCAGGAGCCCGTCCAGCCACAGCCGTCCCCCGACCCGTACGTTGTCGAGCTCGGCGAGCGTGCCCTGGACCGCGCCGCGGGCTGCCGACGGCAGCGCCGTGGTGAACCGGAGCGGTACCGGCGGCTCCGTCACCGGGTTGCGCCGCAGCCAGTCCAGGCGCTCCCGCACCGAGCGCACCTGCCCGCCGAGCTTCGCCTCGCTGGAGCGGCGGTGCTTGCCGAAGCCCTGCTTCGGGTCGCGGCCGGTGGTGGCCAGCCTCCTGCCTGCGGCCTCCAGCAGCTCCTGCGTGCGGGCCACCTCCTCGACCCAGTCCGCGTACCGCTGCTCCGCTCCGCGCCGGGCGGCGGCCTTCGCGGCGCGGTAGCCGGCCCAGCCGTCACCGTACCGGCGCACGGTGCACTCGTCCCGGTCGACCTCGAGGATCGTGGTGGCAATGCGCTCCAGGAACCCGCGGTCGTGGGTGACCGCGACGACGGTGCCGCGGTGTGCGCGCAGGCGTTCCTCCAGCCAGCGCACGGCCGCCGCGTCGAGGTGGTTCGTCGGCTCGTCCAGGAGCAGCAGTTCGGGGGCGGCGGCCAGGACGCAGGCGAGCGCGAGGCGCGACTGCTCGCCGCCGGACAGTGAGCCGAGCAGGCGCTCCCGGGTGATCCGGGCCAGCCCGAGCCCGTGCATGGCGGCATCCACACGGGCGTCCGCCTCGTATCCGCCGCGTTCCTCGTAAGCGACCAACAGCTCGCCGTACGCGGCAAGTTCCTCGTCCGACGCGTCGGCGAGGGACCCCTCTGCGGCACGGAGCCTTCGCTCCATATCGCGCAGTTCGGTCAGAGCAAGGTCGACGGCGTCCTGCACCGTGCAGTCCGCATCGAGGTCGAGGGTCTGGGCGAGGTGGCCGGTTCCGCCGGGAAAGCGGACGGTGACCTCCCCGGCGTCCGGCGTCTCGACCGTGGCGAGCAGCCGCAGCAAGGTGGACTTGCCGGAGCCGTTCTCCCCGATGACGGCGGCCTTCTCGCCCGGCCGGACGGTAAAGGAGACCTGGTCGAGGACGGTCCGGACGCCATACGACTTGGTGACGGACTTGACAGACAGCTGCGCCACAGCGGGGACGGTGGTGGGCAGGGCGGTATCAGCGCGGTCACGCATAGGACTTTCCCTGGGATACGAAGGGTCTACGGGCAGCAGAAACGGCGGCAGGGGCCGTGCCCGGACTCAGACGAAGAAGAGGAAAGCCATGACCCCACCGTAACAAGACGAATCGTCTCGCCACAATGTGTGCGGGGCGTGAAATCCGCGATTCGCAGCACCCCGCCCGTCCGGGGACGGTGAGGCATGAGAAGCCACTCATCGGCGCTCGGTGCTCTGCACTCGGCCGGGCCGTATCCGCGAAGGTCCGCGGGCGGGACACGGCAGCGGTCGTCTCCAGGTTGAGGCGCTTGTTCACGTCCAGGTGGAAGGTGCCGTACGCGTTGACGTTGGACCAGAACAGCGCGGTCAGACCGCGCCGATCCTCATCCGAGAGCGTTTTCGGCCGCGCCGGTTCGGCCACTACCTGCTGCACCAGCAGAGTGTCGACGTGCACGAGCGCGGACTGCAGCAGATGCAGCGCGAGCACCGAGGTTCCGGCGTGCTCCTTCCGCGCAAAGCCGGGACACCACCCGACCCCGCCAATACACTCACCACCCCCAGGCCGCTGACCAGCACAAACACCGAAGTCCGGCTGGAGTAGCCCGGCGCCCCGCAGCCGTCCGCTCACGTCGTGCCGGTGGAGCGCCGGACACCGTTGGAGGGCTACCGCTGTGCGATCGCAGCGCACCGCCAGGCAGGGCGGCCAGAACAACGAATCCTGCAATTCAGGCCGGCGTTGAGAGGCAGATCCGGGAGGCCGTGCGTGAGCCTGAGACGCTCCTTGCGGATGGGTACCGAGGCAACCCGGCTGCGCGATGGCCGGCAGCGCGCGAGTAGCTCGCCGTAGCCCCGGCGCGCCGAGAAGGCCGGGCTCACCCCGCTGCCGGTGCCGTCGCTGTTCAGCTCTTGCGGGTCAACGGTTGCCCGGAGAAGCGCACCCCTGCCAGGCCATGGGCCATGAGGTTGCGGATGTTGCCGTGGTCAGTGTCGTTCGGCGCCGCCAGCACGCTGCGATAGTGCTCACCGAATGCCAGCAGCGCCTCTTGGTCGCTGAGCCCTTCGAGCAGGGCCAGTCCCAGCGTCTTGCAGGAACCCTCGTTCTCACCTGCGGCATTCTCCAGTTCCCCGTTGTGGAACGCCTGCGGCTGGTATGCGTAATGCGCGGTGATGAAGGCCAAGGTGTCGGTGAACTCGTGCTCACCTGATGCGAGGCTTGCCCGCAGCGAGTTCAGATCAGTCATGTCGGTTCCCTTGTGTTGGACAGACGAGCCGATTGCCGTCCGTGACCGGGGGACGATAGCCCCTTCAGGCCATCCGGTAGGGATCGGGCCACATGTCGGAACGAGCGGCGTCTCCGCAGGTCACGATGTGCGTCTGTGTGACCCGTCGAGAGCTGGTTTCGGTTGTGGTCACGATGCAGAGCATCGTCCACCGAGTGGACTACACGATGCTCTGCATCCGGTGCACACCAGCTGCCGGTGGAGTCCTGGTGTCGGATCCGAGGCTGTCGGGTTTCAAGGGTTCAGATCGTGGCGATACGGCCTGTCGGCAGTGGGGCTGTGGCCCCGTCCGCCCGTGGGCCGCGCCGATGCGGACGAGAACAACAGAGAATGGCCTACCGGTTCCCCCGCTCCGTCGGTAGCCTGGCCGCTGCCTGTGATCGATTGCGCAACACAGACGTCCAGAATCGGGGGATCATGGATGTGAGGGTGCTCGCGGAGGGTCAAGACGCGGCAGACCAGCTCCGGTCGTTACAGGAATGGCTGGTCGGCGTCGAGGAACTGCGGGGCCGGGTTACGGCTGAGGAGGCGCCTCCGCCCGCCGGCAAGCTGGGGCCGGTGCTTGAGACGCTGGTCGTGGCCTTGGGCCCTGGGGGCGCCGTGACCGCGTTCTCCGTCGCGGTCCTCGCCTGGCTGCGGACGCGCCGTGGCGACGTGCGGATCAGACTGACCCTTCCTGGGCGTCGTTCGCTGGAGCTGACTGCCCGGCGCGTCTCCGGACTGGACGCGGAAACGCTGCGCCGGCAGGTTGCCGACATGGCGGACGCTTTGGCGATGGAAGGCGCGGAGGGCGAGGCCGAGGCGATCTCGGAGATCGCTGAGGGCGGGAACGGCGGCGAGGCAGGCGGAACCGGTCGGCGCGAGCTCCGGTGACCAGCCTGTCCGGACCTGGTGTAAGGGTCCTGCTCATCGCCACGTCCACCCATCACGGTCCGAACCTGCCCTCCGTCCCCTCGGTGGCGCGCACGTTCGAGGACCTGCGGACGGTGTTCACCGAACGGTGCGGGGTACGACCGGACCGGCTTCGCCTGCTGCTCGATCCACCCGACGCGCGGGCCATGGCAGAGGCAGTCACGGAGGAGGCGCAGCGGGCGGACACCGTCCTGCTGGTCTATTTCGTCGGGCATGGTCTGCTGGGCCCGGGCGGGGAGCTCCATCTCGCAGCCAGTGGAACCGATCGGCTCACACCCGGCATGGCGGGGCATCAGGCGCTGTCGTTCACGGCGTTGCGGCAGGCTCTCGAAGTCAGCCGTGCCTCATCGGTCGTCCTCGTTCTCGACTGCTGCTTCTCGGGGCGTATTTCGCTCGGTACCTCCACGTCCGTTCCGGCGCTGGCCGTGGAGGCCACGCACGGCGTGTACTTTATCGGGTCGGCCGAGCAGCTCGCCGACGCGCCCTCCGACGCCGTGCACACTGCGTTCTCCGGCGCGCTGATCGACGTACTGACAACAGGGGATCCTCGGGGGCCGCACCCGCTGACACTGGACGCGGTGTACGACGCGGTCTTCCAGAACCTGCGTGATCAGCAACGGCCCTGGCCCCGGCGACAGGCGGGGGACCGGTCGGGACGTCTCGTCATCGCCCCGAACCCGGCGCGGCGAGCAGTCGATGCCCCGGCGCAGGATCCGCCGGCCCCCGGCCGCTGCCCGTATCCCGGCCTGCAAGCGTTCAGGGTGGAGGACGCCGACGTCTTCTTCGGGCGCGACCGCATGACTGAACGCGTTCTCGCCGCCCTTGGGTCCCGCGCCGAGTCGACCGACCGGCCGGCACTGCTGGTCCTGGTGGGTGCCTCGGGATCCGGCAAGAGCTCGTTGCTCAACGCGGGTCTGCTGGCGGGCTTACGGAACGGCGGCCTGCCCGGATCCGCCAGCTGGCGGTGCGTTCGGTTCACCCCCGGTACGAACCCGCTGCGGCGCCTCGCCGAGCAACTGGGCGCAGTCGCTCCCGGAGGTTTCGCCGCCCTGGGTGCCCGCGGCCCGGCAGACGCAGCCGACCTCTTGAGGGGCGACCCGGGTCTCGCGGGCGACTGGATCGCCGGGCAGAGCGGCGAGGTGCAGACGGACGACCCGCCCGTACGGCGGCTGGTCGTCCTGATCGACCAGTTGGAGGAGCTGTTCACGCTCTGTCCGGCCGAAGAGGAACGCTCCGCCTTTCTCCAGGCGTTGACCGCTCTCGCTACTCCGGCGGGCGACGGCCCGCCACGGACCTTGGTGGTCCTGGCACTGCGGGCGGACTTCTACGGGCAGGCCGTTACCCACCCCGAGCTGCGGGAGGCCCTGGACGGCGGCCAGCTCCTCGTCGAGCCGATGACGTCCGCAGAACTGCGCGCCACGATCGAAGAACCGGCTGCGGCCTCGGGCCTGTTGCTCGACGACGGCCTCGCCGACGTCATCCTGCACGAGTTCGGTGCCGCAGCCTACGACCGCCCCGAGGCCGGAGCCCTGCCTCTGCTGTCGCACGTACTGTGGGCGACCTGGGAGAAGCGGGCGGGAACGCGCCTCACCGTCGCGGGATACCGCGCGGCTGGTGGCATCTCCCAGGCGATCGCCGAGACCGCCGAACGGGAGTACACAGCACTCGACGAGGCGGGCCGAAAGGCCGTCCGCCGGATGCTGCCCCGCCTGGTCCGGGTGGGCACGGACACGACTGACACGGCCCGGCCTGCCGACCGCGGGGAACTACTGCACGGCCTGCCCGACACGCAGGCGGCCCAGCGGGCGATCGACCGGTTCACCACGAAGGCCCGCCTGCTCACAGCCGACCAGGACACGGTTCGGATCAGTCATGAGGCGCTGCTGCAGGCCTGGCCCAGGCTGCGGGAGTGGATCGACGCCGACCGCGACTGGCTGCGTACGGGCCAGCAACTCGCCGACGACGCCGAGGCTTGGGGGCAGGCCGGGTACGACTCATCGCTGTTGTACCGGGGGAACCGGCTGGCTGCCGTCCGGGAGAGGGCTGCGAACGCTCCGACCACCGCGGCCTCGCTCCCTCCGGGACCCGCCGCATTCATGGAGGCCTCGTGGAGGCAGGAGCGCCGGGGCGCGCGACGCCGCAGGGCTGCTGCCGCCTTCATCACGGTTTTTGCTTTGCTCGCCTCGCTGGGCCTGGCGGGCGCCATGATGTTCCAGCGGCAGGCGTCGCGGGCGCAGGAGCGTGACCTCGCCCGGTACCTCGCATCCGAAGCCGAGAGCGTCCGCAGGGACCAGCCCGGTCTGGCCAAACAGCTCAGCCTGCTCGCCTACCGGATCGACGCGGGCAGCGGACGCGGTGCGCTCTCCAACAGTCAGCACACTCCGGGCGTGATCAACGACGGTGAATCGGCCAACGTGCTCGCGTTCAGCGCCGACGGCCGTGCCCTCGCGATCGCGACCGACAACGGAATCGTTCTGCGCGGTCCGAGCGGCCCCGATGCCGGACGGATCGATGTGGGCCGTCCCGGCCCCATGGCTTTCGACCGTAGCGGTGGGCTGCTAGCAGCGCTCACATACCCCTTCGACCGTCCGAAGTCCCTCGCCGCGACACTACGGCTGTGGGACATCACCGATCTCGCGCATCCGGTGCAGATCGTGGAGCAGCCGGTGGGCGAGGCCGGAACCGCACTGGCCATAAGCCCCGACGGTCGCACGGCCTTCACGGGGGCGCTCACCGGTGCGGTCCACCGCTGGGACCTCCGCGACAAGTCGGCCCCGAAGGAACTGCCCGCACTCACCGGCCACACCGGCAGGATCGACTCGCTGGCTGCGGCATCGACCGGCAATCTCCTGGCCAGCGTGAGCATCGAGGGGAAGGTGCTGCTGTGGGACCTCAGGGACCCTGCGCACCCCGCCCGTCTTTCCGAACTCCGCACGGCCGATGCCTCGAGCAGGCAGGCGATCCTCGCCGACAGCCTCCTGCACCGGGCGGAATTCGATTCCTCCGGGCGGTACCTTGCCGTGCCCACGGCATCCAACCCTGAGAGCGGCATGGCCCTGTGGGACCTCGCCGAGCCCCGAACCCCCCGGCAGGTCGCGGCAGGCGACCCCAGCCCCGACGCACAGCACGGCAAATGCGGTGCGGGTGACGTGCAGTGGATGTCGTTCTCGCCCGACGGCCGCCAGTTCGTGACGAAATGCGGCAGCCAGTGGCAGGCCTGGCTCACCGGCACGGCTCCCGGTGCTGGCAGCACCGCCACCGGCACCGGGACTCTGACGGTCGGTGCGAGCGCATTGGGCTCGCCCGGAGCCGTGGCCTTCGATCCCCGGCACGCCCACCGGTTGCTGGACGCCGGCTTCGAGAGCATCCGCGTATGGAACCTTCCCACCGTGCCTGAGCTGGGAGCCACGGCATTCCTGCCCGGGCGCCACGCCGCCGGATCGGAGCTGGTCTACCGGTCGGCAGGGCCGAAGCAGTTCCTCGGGGTGAACAACCTGGGCTCGAACGCCCTGTGGGACGTCACGACCCAGGAGAGCCCCCGGCTGTTGTTCCGGAAGCCGGCCCCTCCGCCCTACCGCGGCGTGGCCGTCGCGCTCAGCCCGGACGGAGCCCTGGTCGCCGCCACCGAGGTCGAGGGCGACGCCGAGGCCGGCCGCCTTCAGCTGAGGAGCACCTCGGACCCGGACGGTCCGCCGCTGGCGGTCTTCGGCCTGGACGGCGGAGTGGACGCACTGGCCTTCAGCCCCACCCGCCCCCTCCTCGCAGTGTCCGCCCGCGCCGGGAAACAGGTAGGGCAGTCGAGTCCAGGCATCCGCATCTACGACGTGTCCAATCCGCGGGATCCACAGGAAGTGGGCCGCATCGAAGGAGACCTGAGCAAGATTGCCTTCTCGTCGGACGGACAGGCACTCACCGCGGAAAGGGAGTTCCGTGACAACGAGGGGGACGGAGACTACCGGATGGAACTCACCCAGCGGCTGCAGTCCTGGGACGTGACCGACCCGGCACGTCCGGTCGAGCTGTGGACGCGTCCGCTGCCGGCGAGCGGACTGGGCTCCGACTACGCCTTCCGGCCGGACGGCTCGCTCCTCGCGATCCACCACAGCGGGCTGCTGCGGCTGTGGCGGATCGAGCGCCACCAGCTGATCGGCGAACCGGTCACCGTCAACATCGGCTCCGACAACGGGCCGCTGGCCTTCAGCCCCGATGGCACCCACCTTGCTCTGACCGGAACCGTCAAACTCGGTCTGTCGTCCGTAACGCGTCCCGAGATCTGGGACCTGACCGATCCCGACGCACCGATACGGGAGTCCACGCTCCCGGGCGAGGAGTACGGGGGCGCCTACGCGCTCGCGTTCAGCCCGGACGGCAAGACCCTCGCCGTCCAGACGCAATGGGGTGTGGCCCTCTGGGGCACCGATCCGGAGCGGACCATTCCAGGCCTCTGTGCCACGGTGGGTGACCCGATCACCCGCCAGCAGTGGAAGCGCTATCTGCCGGACCGGCCTTACGAGCCGCCCTGCAGCATCCGGCCGTGAACCGGAGGACTCCAAGCCACCCTCACCCTTCGGCGAGGCCGTGGCTGACCGTGGCCGGTGACGGATGACCAGTCACCGGCTCGGTCGGGAGTTGCACGGGTCGGTCACGGCACTGACGTGCTGTTTGACCGATCACGGGAGATGGACCGGTCACGCTCGCTCCGCCGACCGGGTATACGGTCACGGACCCGGTGGGCAAGCCCATCCACACGAAGGCTTGCCCAGCGCCCGGACCGTAGGGTGGGATGCTCCCCGAGGTCGTGGCGTCACCGCCTGGGAGTTGGCAGCCCGGAGCCGGCCGACGCCACCTCGTCGGCCGTACACCGGAGTCATGAGACGAAACCAGCAGGAGAACCCGGCCGGGCTCGGGCAGAGAGATGCGGGCGACATGTGGCTCGCCCTGGCGCGCTTCCACGCAGCCCATCGCGACCCGGTCGGCCGCCTCGTGCCGTTCGAGCGACCGGAGGCGCTGCTGTCACTCACCAAGCCGGACGACATCCTCTTCACCGCACGGGTGGAACTGTCCGGGGCAGAGACGATGGGCCACCTCCACGACCTCATCCGCACGGTCACCCACGGCGTCACCACGGAACTGGGCTACGCAGGGCTCGGGGTCGCCCTGGAGGTCCTGGTCGGCAAGCACCACGAACTCGCCCTGCTCCCGGCCCACGTCGACGGCCTCACCAGGCTCCTCCGCCACGCCGTCGGCACCATCGCGGACCGCAGCACGCCCGGGGGCGGCCGGTGCTTCCACTGCGACGGCATCGGGCCTGCCTGCCCGCTGTGGGAGCCGACAGCCGGGCAGGCCTGAACGACTGGGCAAGCCCAAGGCGACCCTGGGCAAGCCACCCGCAAGGCGGCTTGCCCAGGCTTTCGGCTACGGGCGCTCGCGCCCTGGGCGTAGGACGTCAGCGTAGACCCGGGCTCGGACCCCGGGATCCCGGCGCACCGGGCCGATGCCCGAGGTCGCCCAGCGCTCTTCCAGCGCGGCCATGACGGCCTGGACGGTGACCTCGTCCCCGCCGGTGATGTCCAGGACCACCAGGCCGGGCTCCGCGATGTGCTGCTCGTCGTCGCGCTCCGCTCGATGTCGCCTGTCCGCTGATCGGTTTAGCAGAGCCGGTGCTGCCGCAGAGATGGGAGGACTTACCCCCGTGTCGTACGGGGGTTTCATGTCGCAAGGGAGAAACGATCTTGGGTGAGTTCCGTCCGGTGGCCAACGGACTTCGTACCGATCATCCCGTTCCGGGCCTGCCGTTCATCAACGACGAACGGCTGCCACTCGACAATCCGGACGCGATCGAGCGCACCGGCCGGGACCAAGGCGACGGCCTGTGGGGCCGCACCGACCCCTTACCGGGAGGCGGCTGGGTGGCGTTCACCACCGAGCCGAAGAACCGCGCATACGCGTGGGCCGTCCACTACCACCCCGATCACGGCCGTACCGTCCTGCTGGTCACTGACAGCAGCTGGAGCGGGCTCCACCACGACTGGGTGTACGGGCACACCGGCTTCCTCTACCGGCATGGCGGGTACTGGTGGAACGGCACAGCCTGGCACCGGCCCGGCGTGGTCTTCGACGGCGCTTACGAACGCTACGACGCCCGCCCCGTCCAGGACGCGCTCACCGTCACGGCCGCCGACCTCCTGGTCCACCCCGCCGACCCGGGCAAGGCGCATGCCGCCACCATCGCCGGGTTTACCGCACCCACGACGGTCTTGCCCAACTGGCGTGATCATCTGGCGCTGTGGGCGGAGCACCGCCGGCGCGTGCCGGACGCACGGTCGCTGGACGAGTGCGTCGTCGACCTGAAGGCACCCGAGCTGGAGCCGGGCAGCCTGGTGGACCGCGCGGGGCTGGCGAAGATCGCGAACATTGCCGAGGACGACCTTCCGGTCCCGAAGTATGAGGACCACAAGATGCCCGAACCACAGGTCCGCGGTGCCAACGGACCTTTGTGGTCGAAGCCCGTGGCCCGGGATTGGGCTGAACAGCATCACCGTGCCCATGGCCCCGGCGCCCTCCTCTCCGCCACCACAGCCTTCGGCAGTCTCCAGCCCCAGGGACTCGTCTCCGACCACAACCGCCTCACCAAGGTCATCCACGTGGACGGGAAGCAGACCGAGGAGGAGGCCAAGACCCTCGCCTGGTGGCCCGCGGTCGCGCTCACGGTGGGAACCGAGAGCCTCTTTCCCATGTCGGCGCTGCGCACGACGTTGATCGAGGCCGTGATCTCCCATCTGGCCCGAGGCGTCCAGAAGGGGAGGAGCGGAATGTGGCTCGGCACCCTCCGCCCCGACGTGGTCAAGGTCTTCGACTGGTACGTCCAGCGAAAGCCGGACCACACCGCAGGACTCCTGAGCGAGATCTGCCTGGACGCCCACACACGGCTGGACGTGGACCCGCAGACCGTCGGGCAACTCATCCGCCGATCCCTCCACCTCGACAGCAAGCTGGGCGACGACACCGTCGACGCGCTCCTCGACATGGCCCTGCCGCCGTCCGCGAAATCCTCCGAGAGCTAGCCGGGAGACCCCAGCCAGCTGCGCCCCGCCCGGGCCCCGGTCCAGCGAGTGGTCCCGATGTGGAACCTGGCGGCCGGGCAAGCCTGCGCGGCCGGGCAAGCCCAGGGCCGTCGGCTCGGCTACGCCATAGCGGCGGCCACGGCCTCGAGGACGGCGCGCTGCTCCGGGTCGACGGGGACGTCGGCCTGGCGCAGCGAGCGGAGTGTGCTGCCTTCGGCGCACAGTCGGCACAGCCCGATCACCGGCACCGGGTCGGCACCGATGAGGGCGTGCGAGGAGGAGCTCTCGTAGACAAGGCGGTAGCAGCCAGGGCACGGCAGGCAGCCATCGACTTCGTCCCCGGGTGGCGCGTCCGGTCCGAGCAGCGGCACGATCCGCAGGAGGTTCTCCCCGGCCTCGGCCCACAACCCCATCGACCGCTCCGCGGACCGCTCGAAGACGACGTCCCCGTCCGGGCCTTCGCTGGTACGGACCCGGGCCAGGTTGCCGACGCCTTCCTCGGGGTGGTGGAGGAGGAACGCCAGGACGGTCCTGGCGCCGGGCCCGTCGGTCACGCTGTAGACGTGCCCGCGCCCTGCCGTGAGGGCTGCACCCATCTCGTTCAGCCCCTGGCCCCCGTCGTCGTTGCGCAGGCGCAGCTGCCACGAGGCCGGGGCACCGTCGACCTCGGCAGGGGAGGAGGTGACCAGGATGCCGTTGCCGGACCGGCGGACATGCAGGTGCTGCATCCCCCGGACGGAGTGGAACGCGGTGCCGAACCACTCCGTCGGCTGCCCGCCCTCACCGCGCGGGCTGCGCGGCTTGTGTCGTCCCATCCTGTGCCTCGCAGACATGACCCGTGCACGGGCCGATCGGTCCGCTGAACCCACAACAGCTCGGCGGAGCTCGCGTTGGCCAGCGCCCGGGTCAACCGCTGCGGCAGAGCGAACACCTCAACGCCGTCGTTCAAGGGGGCAGTGACCCACTCCGGCCACGCCCACCAGGTCCGCGCAGGCGCGTCGCAGCAGCGGTCTCGTCGTCGGCGGCGAGGAAGAACACTATGTCGTGGGCCATCTGAGCATGTGTGACGGGTCGCGATTGTTGGAACCAAATGGTCACGCTGCTTGCAACCTGCGGTGAATTGCCATTCATATGGGAACCAGTAGCGGTGCGGAGCGTTGCCCCGGTCACCGGAGCGTCGGCCGGGGCGGCCGACGCAGTCGATGAACCTGTTGGAGACGCGCGGGCGAAGCCGCCTCACCCGGTGGGTGATGACCGTTGTGCACATCACCAGGGCACTAGGCCGGCGTCCTCGAAGAACTTGCCGGTCGGGCCGTCGTCGGGCAGGGTCGCGAGTTTGATGGCGATCGCCGCGCCCTGTTCGGGGGTGCGCACGCCGCGGAAGCCGTTGAGGTCGGTCGCGACGTAGCCGGGGCAGCCGGCGTTGATCAGGATGTTCGTGCCGCTCAGCTCCCGGGCGTACTGGAGGGTGACGGCGTTCAGGAACGTCTTCGACGGCGCGTACGCCACGGCCACCGGACCCGTCGTCTGTTCAGCAGCGGTTCCTGACTGGCGGGTGAGGGAGCCGACACTGCTGGACATGTTCACGATCCGCGGTGAGGCGGAGCGGCGCAGCAGCGGCATCATCGCGTTGGTGACGCGGATGACGCCGATCACGTTGGTCTCCACGACCGTCCGGATGGTGGCGGGATCGACCCGGGTGGGCTCCTGCGGCATGCCGCCGGTGATGGCGGCGTTGTTGACGAGCACGTCGAGGCGCCCGGCCTGTTCCTCGATCAGCCGTGCGGCGGCGGTCGCGCTCGCGTCGTCGGTCACGTCCAGTGGTACGCCGAACGCGTCGACGCCGGCCGCGCGCAGTCTCTCCACGGCGGCCTTACGGCGCTGATCGTCGCGGGCGCCGACGCCGACGCTCCAGCCGAGGGCGCCCAGGCCCGCGGCGATCTCGTAGCCGATTCCCTTGTTCGCGCCGGTGACCAGCGCAATCGTTCGTTCACTCATGGGGACCATGCTGCCCTCGGACTCCGGAGGGGGTCCAAGACCGATCGGGTGGGCAACGATACCGTCCGGGTATCGATCGGGGTAGCGTGGCCGGATGGAGACCCGGGAACTGCGATATTTCGTCGCTGTCGCTGAAGAGCTGCACTTCGGGCGCGCCGCGCAGCGGCTCGGGATCGCGCAGCCGCCTTTGTCACGGGCGATCCAGCAGCTCGAACGCCGGCTCGGGGCAACGCTGCTGGATCGGACCAGCCGCACCGTCACGCTGACCGAGGCTGGTTCGGTGCTGCTGGCCGAGGGCCGGGCGGCCCTCGGCGCGGTCGACGCTGCTGAGCGCCGGACCCGCCGCGCTGCCCTTTCCGCGACCGGGGGTACCGGCCTGGTCCTGGTGACGAAAGCCAGCGCGTCCCGCGAATTGCTGGCGAAACTGCTCGACGCGTACGCCGTCGAACCCGGCGCGGTCGCCGTCGATGTCATCCTGTGCGGCCCGGCCGAGCAGGAACGACTTCTGCGCGAGGGCCGGGCCGACGTGGCGCTGTTGCACCGGCCGTTCGACTCGACGGCCGGGTTCGACACCGAAGAGCTCAGCACGGAGGGCCAGGTTGTGGTCCTGCCGGCCGGGCATCCGCTCACTGTCCGGGCCCATGTGCACATGGGCGACATCACCGGGCTGCCGGGCCTGCCCCTGCCACGCTGGCCCGACCCCAACGGCACCTACCCGCCCGGCCCCGGCCCGCGGGTCCGCGACCTGGCGCAGTTGTTGCAGCTCGTCGCGCTCGGCCGGGCTTGCGCGGTCTCACCGGAGTCGTGCCGGGCCCAACTGCCCGGTGACCTCGCCGCCGTGCCCGTGCTGGACGCGCCGAAAGTCACCACCGTGATCGCCTGGCCACCGCACAGTCGGTCCAGAGCCGTCGCCGACCTTGTCCGCACTGCGACACGTTTGCAGTAGTTCCGACATGCCTGGCCAGGTTCCACCTATCGTGGCCCGGCTCAGCATGATGGCAGCCCGCCGAACTGACGCGGGTGACGGATATCGAGGCCAGGTGACATCTGTCTCGACCAGTCACATGCGGCTGAAACCCCGCTCTGGACTGCACGGTTTCTGTCAGTGGCCTCTGTCAGGATGCCCCGGTCAACATCGTGATCAGGAGAGACCATGGGAACTTGGGACGTCGGCCCCTTCGACAACGACACTGCAGCGGACTTTGGCGGTGACCTTGATGAGGTAGCTGCAGGCGAACGTGAGGGCATCGTCCGCAGTGCTCTCATACGTGTGATCGACACCGCGGCTTACCTCGAAGCACCCGAATCCGAGGTAGCCGTAGCCGCGGCCGCGCTGGTCGCGGCGCAGTGCCCCGGGGGTGAGCCGGCCGATCCAATCTATGGGCCGGAAGAGCCCCTCCCTGATCTCACTGGCCTGCGCGATCTCGCCCTTCAGGCCCTCGACCGCATCATGACCGAACCGTCCGAACTGATGGACCTATGGGCCGAGTCGGATGGCGGGCCCTGGCGCGCGAACATCCGCCGCCTGCAGAACGTGCTCCTGCCACAGCCATCGGGAGAACAGCTCAGCCTGATCTGATCCACCCGGACCCGCACCCGTCCTACCCGGATGGTCACTATGAGCTGGGACGTCCTTCTCATGCGTCTACCCGCCGACGTCACCTCTGTGTACGAGATCCCCGCCGACTACACCCCGGACCCGCTCGGCCGGCGCGACGACGTACGCGCAGCTGTCACTCAGGCTTGCCCCGAAGCTGACCTCTCGGACCCAGCCTGGGGCGAGCTTTCCGGCCCGACTTGGTCCGTCGAATGAAGGCGACGGAGATCGACAGCCCTTGTGGCTCAGTGACGGGCCAGCCGCGCCTGAGCTGTGGACGCGGATGTACACCGAACACGCACGTTCCGGCTTGTGGCCGCTGCTCCTCGACGCGCTGGACCCGAACGATGGCGAGTTCCGCCCTTGGGGGTCCGGGGAGGTCTTCCCTGAGCAGATGTCCTCCCCGGCAAGCCATGATCCTGCCGGCCTCCTCGCACAGTGGTGGGCGACCTACACGGCCGTTGATGAAGACGACGACATGCTCGACGTCAAAAGGCGCCTCGCTGTTACGGCCCCCTTCGGACAGGTATGGCCCGGCCTTGCGGCCAGCCGGGAGACGGTAACGAACCCTGAGCAACCGGCCTCAGAGTTCGCGGAGGCGTTCCTCACCGACTGTCCGCGGACACGTCTCGGACTGGTTGCCGCACCGTCCGGTGCCGAAGCGCTGACAGCCGTGGGCTGGGCTGGCCACTGCAACTACGAAAACGACACCGCGAAATTCTCTGCGGTCGTCCGGGACTGGGAAAACCGATTCGGAGCCAGTGTCGTCGCGGTCGGGTTTTCCACGCTGCACCTCAGCATCGCCGCGCCACCGGTGAGCGAGCATGAGGCTCTTCTGGTTGCTGCCGAGCACTTTGCGTTCTGCCCTGACAACATCTGGCAGGGCAGCAGACCGTACACACTGGCCGCGTATGCCGAGCGGATCACTGGCGCCCACCGCTGGGATTTCTGGTGGGACTGATCCGGCACTTGCTGGGTGACAGCTCGCTGGCGCATCTGATGGGTGGCGACGGAGTCGGTCATCGGGGGTGGCGGGGCAGCGGGGTGACAGCGGGGGCATCGTGAAGGGCGGCGCGCAGGAGGCCGTTGTCGATGCTCAGGCGTTGGATGGCGGCAATGGTGAGTTCGAGCTGTTCGGCGAGGTCGCGGTTGTCCCGTCGCAGCCGGGTGTTGTTGGCCTGGACTTTGCTGTATGCGTCGGCTTCGGTCGTGCCGCTTGGCGTGCGCGCGATGGCGGCGAGCTCGGCACAGATGTCTGGGTAGTTGCGGCGGAAGGTGGTGTTGGCGAGGGCGAGGCGGGTGGCGAGGGCCGGCACGCTCGGGAGTCGGCCGGTCTCGGAGGTCAGGCTGTCGATGGCGACGTGGACGTCGGTGCGGCTCGGCAGTGGGTGGCGGTGGGCGGTCACTGGGCGGTCCCGTTGGCGGTAAGAAAGGCGTGGATCGCGTCGCGGCGCCGGGCCAGGCCGGCGTGCAGCAGCGGGGGGAGGACGGGGCGGACGCGGAGTCGGTGGTCGATGCGGTCGGCCTCGGCGGCGAGGGCGGTGGTGTTGTCGGCGGTCAGCGCGACGTTGTGGCATTCCAGCGGTTGGCAGTCGTGGGGGACTGGACCCGCTCGGCCTCCGGGGCGGAGCGGGGTCGGCACAGTGCCTTGTCCGGGTTGAAGACGCAGGTGACGTAGGTGCCGGGGTAGACCTCGGGGTCGTGGCGGGCCAGGACGCGGCGCAGGCGGGCCGGGTGGGTGACGACGGAGCCGGTGAAGCCGGTGCGCTGGTGGAAGTCGGCGAGCCGGGCGGCGGCCTCGTGGGCGGCGGGGCCGCGCAGGTCGTGCTGGTGGTCGGTGGTCAGGGCAAGGAGGTGTTCGCCGCGCTGCATGGACTGTTCGGCTTCGACTTCGGCGCGGAAGCCGGAGTCGCTGGTGCCTAATGGTGGAGTCGGGTATTGGAACTGTCCGAATGCCTCAGCCATGGCGGACCCATGAGGTGAACTCGTCGGCGAGGCCGGGCGGGTTGGCGGCCTCGGTCCTCCGGGCGATCGCCTCGTAGTACTCCAGCTCGTGGACGATCACCGGCACGGTTCGGCCGACAGATCTTTCGATGACGCCGGTCGCATGGAGGGTTCGGGCGAGCTGGCAGCAGGTCTGGTTGAAACGGGCCTCGATCTGCGCGGCAAGCGGCCCGACGGCTTGCACCCAGTCGGCGGGGTCGGTCGGCTCGTCGTACCAAAGTCCGAGTTCGGTGATCCATTCCTGGCGAGCTGCGGCCCCAGTGGGGTCGCTGGTCAGGTCGCCGACCACAGTCAGCTCGTTCTGGATCCAGAAGGCGTAGTTCCAGCGGGCTTCTGCCTGGTCAGAGGCGTCCTGAATGCTGTGTCGTGCCTGGGTTTCCGTGTTGTAGCCAATGGTCAGGGTCGGCTGGCGAGGGTCGTCATCCTCGTTGTCGATGCGGAAGGAGACAGCGTAGATTTTGCCGGCATCGGCGGCCGGGATGGTTGCGAGGGCGCTCTCAGCGAGGTGCTGAAGGTGATCGGAGAACGTCATGGGCGGTGGCCCTGCCTGTCGGATCGGGAGTCCCACTGGTCGCAGTACTCGATGTGCATCTCGCGCGCGTCGCCGAGAATGCCGTCGTTGGAGTGGAGCTCGGTGCAGAAGTTGGGGTAGCTCGGATGGACGGGAACGTATCCGGGGCCGTT
>NZ_JBEOXT010000051.1:0-47890 GCF_040296685.1 Streptomyces sp. NPDC002054 | reverse complement strand
ACATGGGTCCCATCACCCTGGTGGAGTTCCTCCGGAACGCGGACAAGCTGGTGGCGGGCTGGCCGAGCCCGCGCCTGCGGCCTCGGCGGTTTGGCCTCCGGTCGGGTCTGCGCCGGCGGCCAGGGCTGCGACCTGCGCCCCGGCCTGACCGGTCGCGGCCAGGGCTGCGGCCTCGGCGGCCGTAACCCCGGCCGGGGTCCCGGTCGGCTGCTGGCCGGCTGCGGCCGGCAGGGCCGGGCCGTGGGTTTGGCCCGCTATGGCCTGGGCGGCCGGGGGGAGGAGGACCGGGTCGATGCCGGCTGCGGCCAGGCCGTCCGGGGCGGTCTGGGACAGGGGGACGCCGATTCGGGCCAGGCGGAGCGGCATCAGGGCTTCCACCGGGGCCTTGCGGCGCCAGGCGCGGCCGTAGCGGGCCTGCAGGCGGGCCTGGTAGATCAGCCGGTCCTGCTCCATGCCGACGGCCTGCTCGTAGGAGCGCAGCTCCCACAGCTTCATCCGCCGCCACAGCTTGAAGGTGGGGATCGGGGAGAGCAGCCAGCGGGTGATGCGGACGCCCTCCATGTGGCGGTCCGCGGTGATGTCCGCGATCCGGCCCACCGCGTGCCGGGCCGCCTCCACCGTCACCACGAACAGGATCGGGATCACCGCGTGCATGCCGACGCCCAGCGGGTCCGGCCAGGCCGCCGCACCGTTGAACGCGATCGTCGCCGCCGTCAGCAGCCACGCCGTCTGGCGCAGCAGCGGGAACGGGATGCGGATCCAGGTCAGGAGGAGATCGAGGGCGAGCAGCACACAGATGCCCGCGTCGATTCCGATCGGGAACACCAGCGAGAAGTCGCCGAAGCCCTTTTTCAGCGCGAGTTCGCGCACCGCGGAATACGAGCCCGCGAAGCCGATCGCCGCGATGACCACGGCTCCGGCCACCACGACGCCGATCAGTATTCGGTGCGTCCGAGTCAGCTGCATCGCGGCCACCCGCGATCCCCTCCCACTCCCACTATTCGAGCTCTGGCAGCCACAGCGTACGGGGGGTGGCCAGGAGTTACTGCTGCGGCTGCTGGTTCGCGGCGCCGACCGAGGCCACGGCCTCCTTCGCGGCGGTGATCGCACCCTCCATCAGCTTGGCCTGGTCGGGGGCCTTCGCGCCCTCGTAGGCGGCGCCGTTGTAGTCGAGGGTGAGCACGACGTTCTGGGTGCGGGCGACGATCGTCGTGTTGAAGGACTCCACGTCCTTCTTCACGCTGTACGTCACGCTGGTCGCCTGGTCGCCGACCCCGCCCGCGGGCTCCGCCTTGACGTTCTGGGCGCCTTCGGAGGCCTTTGCCGCCTCGACCTGCTTGGCCAGCTGCTCCTCGGCGCGCTTGTTGCCGCTGCCGAGGGAGGCGTGCGAGTCGTAGCGGACCAGGGAGACCGCCAGCCAGCGGTAGTCCGAGCCCTTCAGGCCGTCCTCGTCGAGGCCGTTCCAGGAGCAGCCGGCCCGGTTGGCCAGGTCGTTCGACTTGGTCGCGGTGCCGTTCTTGTCCTTGACCTCCGGAACCAGCGTCTCGATGGTCTTCGCCTGGACCACCTTGCAGGGGTCGGGCAGCTTGTCGAAGGCGGCCTTCTCCGGCTTGGCGGCCGAGGGCTGGGTGCTCGGCTGCGCAGAGGAAGCGGACGATTCGGACTTCTTCTTGCCGTCCTCGGAGCCCGAGCCCCCCTTGCCGGAATCGGACGAGCAGCCGGCCACGGTGAGGACCACCGGGACGGCTGCGCAGGCGAGAAGGCGGGTGAGGCGCGAGGCAGATCGGTGCATGATTCCTTCAAAGACTCGTCGGCGGGACCCGGCAACGGTAGCCCGATCGGCGGACGGCCTGCTGTGCGCGCCGTCACGCGGACCGGGTCCGGCCCCGCTCAGTCGCTGAACCGCTCGGCCAGGGCCTCCGCCAACTCCAGTGCGAGGTCCTGGTTTTCCTCGCTCGCGGGCACCGTGCCCGGGACCGAGGGCTGGACGCTGTAGTCGACCGTCACGACGACGTTCGAGGTGCGGAACACAATGCGCACCGTCCGGGACTGGGCGGTGGCGCCGGCCGCGCTGAGCCGGTCGTCCAGGAACGCCTCGTCGCCGAGGCTGTCCAGGACGCGGGAGCCGGGGGTGGCCGGCGGGCTGCCGTTCGGGCTGCTGCTCGGGCTGCCGCCGGTGCTCGGGGTGGGGGCCGGGGAGGCGGTCGGGGAAGTCGTACCGCCGGCTGCCGAGGGGGTGGGCGCCGTCGAGGGCGTCGAGGGCGCCGGCGGCGGGGAGGTGGCGGTGGTCGCGGCCGGCAGGCCGGCTCCGATGAGCTGGCGCTCGTAGACCCGGTGGGCTTTGTCGTCGTCGCTGTCCGCGGCGCGGTCGTAGGACACCACCCGCTCGAAGCCGACGTACAGCAGGTGGGTGGTGGCTCTGTCCTGAGCGTCCTGGGATTTCCAGCGGCAGCCGACGCGGCGGTCCCCGTCGTAGGAGGTGTCGGCGACCCCGGCGTAGAGCTGGTCCTTCTGTTCGGAGGTCAGCGCGGAGTCGACCGGCAGCATGGCCTTGAGGCGTTTGCCGTCGACGGCCTTGCAGGGCATCGGCAGGCTCCGGTACTTGCCGGGCGGGGCGGGCGCGGGGGCGGTGACGCCGCCCTTGGCGTCGCCGTCGCGGTCCCCGGTCCCGCTGCCGCCGGTGCACCCGGCCACCAGCGCGGTGGCCATCGCGATGCCCGGCAGGGCCAGCCGTACTGCCTTGCGCTGCACGTCCTGTGGCTCCCTCGGTCGGAAAATCCGTTGCCGCGGTGTGGCGGCGGCTGGACACAATGTCTACCGCACACGCTGGCGCTGACGCCGGTCCCCTGTCGCCTTTGGGGCCAAGAGCGAGGCTTTTTGCGTATTCAGACTTTTCTTTGGTTTACGGGGTAGTGGGGACGATATGTCATACGTAGAGGTGCCCGGGGCGAACGTCCCGATCCGGATGTGGACCGATCCGGCGTCGGTCGAGGACAGCGCCATGCAGCAGCTCCGCAATGCCGCCGGCCTCCCGTGGATCAAGGGACTCGCGGTCATGCCGGACGTCCACTACGGCAAGGGCGCGACGGTCGGCTCGGTGATCGCGATGAAGGATGCGGTCTGCCCGGCGGCGGTCGGCGTGGACATCGGCTGCGGCATGTCGGCGGTGAAGACCTCCCTGACGGCGAACGACCTGCCGGGGGACCTGTCGAAGCTGCGCTCCAAGATCGAGCAGGCGATTCCGGTGGGCACCGGGATGCACCGCGAGGCGCTGGACCCGGCCCGGCTGTACGGGCTCGGGCCGGCCGGGTTCGGGGACCTGTGGGAGCGCTTCGACTACCTCGCGGACGAGGTCAAGTTCCGGCACGAGCGGGCCACCAGGCAGCTGGGAACGCTGGGCAGCGGCAACCACTTCGTCGAGTTCTGCATCGACCAGGAGGGTTCGGTCTGGCTGATGCTGCACTCGGGGTCCCGGGGCATCGGCAACGAACTCGCCGCGCACCACATCGGCGTCGCCCGCGGGCTCTCCCACAACCAGGGCCTGGTCGACCGGGACCTGGCGGTGTTCCTCGCGGCCACCCCGGAGATGGACGCCTACCGCAACGACCTGTACTGGGCGCAGGAGTACGCCAAGTACAACCGCGCGGTGATGATGGCCCTGTTCAAGGAGGTCGTCCGGAGGGAGTTCCGGAAGGCCAAGGTCTCCTTCGACCGCGAGATCAGCTGCCACCACAACTACGTGGCGGAGGAGCGGTACGAGGGCATGGACCTGCTGGTCACCCGGAAGGGCGCGATCCGCGCGGGCAGCGGCGAGTACGGGATCATCCCGGGCTCGATGGGCACGGGCTCGTACATCGTGAAGGGACTCGGCAACGAGAAGTCCTTCAACTCCGCCTCGCACGGCGCGGGCCGGAAGATGAGCCGGACGGCGGCGAAGAAGCGGTTCTCGGCGCGGGACCTGGCCGAGCAGACGCGGGGCGTGGAGTGCCGCAAGGACGCGGGCGTGGTCGACGAGATCCCGGGCGCGTACAAGTCGATCGAGCAGGTCATCGACCAGCAGACGGACCTGGTGCAGGTGGTGGCCAAACTCAAGCAGGTCATCTGCGTGAAGGGCTGAGGCCGCGCCGCGCAGCTGCTTTCCGGTGGCGGTCGGCAGGGACCCCGCCCTACGGTGAAATCCGATGCACTTTTCCTGACATCCGAGGAGAGGGGCTACGGCAATGGTTGAACGCGACATACGGCGGCAGAGGATGGATGCCGCGGAGGTCTCGGCGGCAGTGGCGGAGGCGCTGGTTCCGGCGCCGCTGGCCACATCCCAGGTCACCAGCTGGCTGACCTGGGATTACGAACCCGTGGTCTCCGTCTACGGGGCCTCGACCCAGCCGGGGACCGCGCTCTGCATCTGGCCGAACAAGGATTCCGAGACTACGGACCAGGTTTCGGACCAGTATTGGAGCTATGCCAACGGCTATCTCACGAATGTAAACAGCGGACTGGTCGCGGAGATCCGCAACTCGGATCCGAGTGACCAAGCCATAGTCCAGATCAACAATCGTGTCCAGGGCGCCCTCAACCAGCAGTGGACGATCTGCGGCGACGGCTTCATCCGGAGTGTGATGAACGGGTACGCCCTCTCAGTCCAAGACAGCTCGGACAACCCCGGCACTCCCGTGGTCATGACCCAGCCCGTACTGCCCATCATCAAGGAACCGACCGCCGCCAACCAGGGTTGGTGGCAGGACTGGTTCAGCAACGGGTCATGCAACAACCTGGTGACGGTCGTCAACAACAACACGCCCTTCGACATGTTGATCCAGGGAACTCCTTCCACCGGAACGCACATGCTCTATCCCGCACCCGGGTCCCCCTCGCTGGACTTTCCACCCGGCGCGTACGTGGTGTTCATGTCGCATTACCACAGCGACAACGAAGTCAGCTTCGACATCTACGGAACGAACCCGAACTCCTCGGCGTCATTCGATGTCCATCAGCACCAATGCGGACTTGAAGCCGGAAACGTCTGGGTCGACAACGTCAACTTCCTGTACGGATTCTGGCTGACGCCGGCCGAATGCGTCGGGGGCAGCTGGGACGAATCGCTGCCCGGCACCATCCTCATCTCGCTGGAGTACAGCAGCCAATGAAACCGGCCGGGCTGCTGCTCCTGATCGGCGTGGCCGGGTCGGGCAAGACCACGGTGGCGCGGCTCCTCGCGGACCGGCTCGGCTGGCCCTGGCGGGACGCGGACGAGTTCCACTCCCCGGCGAACCACGCCAAAATGGCCGCCGGCCAGGCCCTCACGGACGCCGACCGGGAGCCGTGGCTGGATGCCATCGCCGCCTGGATGGACCGGGCGATCGAGGCGCAGCAGCCGGCCGTCGTCACCTGTTCCGCACTCAAGCGCGGCTACCGGGACCGGCTGCTGGCCGGCCGGCCCGGGGTGCGGCTGGTCTACCTGCACGGTTCCCCCGAGCTGATCCGCTCCCGGCTGGCCGCCCGGCAGGGCCACTTCTTCCCGCCGGGCCTGCTGGACAGCCAGTTCGCGGACCTGGAGGAACCGGAGCCGGACGAGCACCCCTGGGTGGTGGACATCGACCGGTCCCCGGAGGCCGTCGCCGATGCCGTGCTGTCTCTGCTGGCCGGAGACGCCGAGGAAGCCGCCGCGGCCCGGCCGGCCGTCGGGCCGACCGGCGAGCAGTGGCAGCTGCAGCACGGCGGGCAGCGTGCCGTCGTGGTCCAGCTGGGCGGAGCCCTGCGCCACTACGAGGCGGACGGCCGACCGGTGCTGGACGGCTTCGGCCCCGGCTCGCCCATCACCGGCGGGCGGGGGCAGCTCCTGGTCCCCTGGCCCAACCGGCTGGGGGACGGCCGCTACCGCTTCGACGGGCAGGACCTGCAACTCCCGCTGACCGAACCGGAGAAGCAGAACGCGATCCACGGGCTGCTCCGCTGGACCCCGTGGCAGCTGCTCGGCCGCACCGAGGACACGGTGCGGGTCGGCACCACGCTCCATCCCCAGCCGGGATACCCGTTCCTGCTGGAGGTTGCCGCCGAGTACCGGCTGGGGCCCGACGGGCTCGATGTCGCCGTCTCCGCCACCAACGCCGGCGCCGGGTCCGCTCCGTACGGGGTGGGCCAGCACCCGTACCTGACGGTCGGCACCGACCTGGTCGACACCGCGCTGCTGACCGTTCCCGCCCGGTACCGGCTGCGCACCGACGAACGGGGCATGCCGGCCGGGCAGGAGCCCGTGGACGGTACGGCGTACGACTTCCGCACCGCCTGCCCCATCGGCGACCTCGCCCTGGACACCGCCTTCACCGGGCTCGACCGGGATTCCGGCGGCCGGGCCGTGGTCCGGCTGGCGCACCCCTCCGGGCTGCGGGGGGTCGACCTGTGGCTCGGCGAAGGCACCCGGTACGTGCAGGTGTACACCGGCGACACGCTGGCCGAGCCCGGCCGGCGGCGCCGCGGTGTCGCCGTGGAGGCCATGTCCTGTCCGGCGGACGCCTTCCGCAGCGGCACCGATCTCACCGTCCTGGAGCCGGGCGCCGTCCACGTGCTCCGATGGGGCCTCACCCCCTGGAGATCCGCATGACCGGCCGGATGCCACAGGAAGAATTCAGGGAGCTCTACCGGCGCCTGCGCGAGGCGACGCGGACGGAGGACCCGCGCGGAGCGCTCCGGCACCTGACACCCGAGCGGATCGCGGCAGCCGCTGCGGAAGTGCGGCTCGGGCGCACGGTGTCCATGGCCGCGCCGATCGAGACCCTGCCGGGCCCGGACAACCCCGTTCCCGCCGCCCACCGGATGACCGGACCCGACCCCGACGACATCGGGGCGGACGGGCTGCACTTCGCCCTCGACCGCATCTCCATGAACGTGCACGGGGATGCGGACAGCCATCTCGACGCGCTCTGCCATGTGATGTTCGACGGGGAGCTGTACCAGGGGGTGCCCGCGAGCACCGTGACGGCCGAGGGCGCCCTGTCGCTCTCCGTGGACCTGGTCAGGGACGGCATCGTCGGCCGCGGGGTGCTGCTGGACATCCCACGGCTGCGCGGCGTGCCCTGGCTGGAGCCCGGCGACCATGTGACCCCGGCCGATCTGATCGCTGCCGAGGCCGCGCAAGGGGTTCGCGTCGGCCCCGGGGACCTGCTGATGATCCGGGTGGGGCACCGCCGCCGGCGCAGGGAACTCGGCGCGTGGGACGCGGCCCGGGCGCGGGCGGGCCTCCATCCGGCGGCCCTGGATTTCCTGGCCGAGCGCGAGGTCGCGGCCCTGGGCGGGGACGGCAACAACGACACCGCGCCCAGTGCGGTCGCGGGCGTCGCCTTCCCGGTCCATGTACTGGCCATGCACGCCATGGGCGTACACCTGATGGACTACCTGCAGTTCGAGGAGCTGGCCCCGGTCTGCGCCGCGGCGGGCCGCTGGAGCTTCCTGTGCACGGTCGCCCCGCTGCGGCTGCCCGGTGCCACGGGCTCCCCGGTGAACCCGATCGCCGTGCTGTGACCCGGTGACCCGCTGACACGCCGACCCGGTGACCCGGTGCCCGTCCGGTCGCCGATCACCGGGAGGGCGGATACGTTCGAAGAGCCAGGGCGTCAAGCGCAAGGACGGTGGTGGCCGTGGCCGACTCCCCGCATTACGACGTGATCATCATCGGGACCGGTGCCGGCGGCGGCACCCTCGCTCACCGGCTGGCCCCCTCCGGCAAGCGGGTGCTCCTCATCGAGCGCGGCGGCTACCTGCCGCGCGAGCGGGACAACTGGGACTCCACCGCCGTGTTCGTCAAGGGCAAGTACCGGGCCCCTGAGTTCTGGTTCGACCGCACGGGCACCGAATTCCCGCCCGAGGTCAACTACTACGTCGGCGGGAACACCAAGTTCTACGGTGCGGCCCTCTTCCGGCTGCGCCCGGAGGACTTCGGCGAACTGCGCCACCACGGCGGGATCTCACCGGCCTGGCCGATCCGCTACGAGGATCTGGAGCCGTACTACACCCAGGCCGAGCACCTCTACCTCGTACACGGCCGGCACGGCGAGGACCCGTGCGAAGGCGCGGTGAGCGCGCAGTACGCCTTCCCGCCCGTGGCGCACGAGCCGCGCATCCAGCAGCTGAGCGACGACCTGGAGAAGCGCGGGCTGCACCCCTTCCACCTGCCGATCGGCGTCAACCTCAGCCAGGACGGCAACGGGCGGGCCAGCCACGACAGCGTCTGCATCCGGTGCAACCGGGTGGACGGCTTCCCGTGTCTGGTGCGCGGCAAGTCCGATGCCGAGGTGATCTGTGTGGAGCCGGCCCTGCGGCACCCCAATGTCGAGATGGTCACCGACACGCGGGTGGTCCGGCTGGAGACCGATCCGACCGGCCGCAGCGTCGACGCGGTCGTCGGCCGGCTCGCCGACGGCTCGGAGGTCCGGTTCTCGGCGGACATCGTGGTCGTCTCCTGCGGGGCGGTCAATTCCGCGGCCCTGCTGCTGGCCTCGGCGAACGACCGGCATCCGGCCGGGCTGGCGAACAGCTCCGACGTCGTCGGCCGCTTCTACATGCGGCACAACAACATGGCCCTGATGGCGGTGTCGAAGGAGCCCAACGACACCCAGTTCCAGAAGACCCTGGCCCTGCACGACTGGTACTTCGGCTCGGACGACTGGGACTACCCGCTGGGCGGCATCCAGATGCTCGGCAAATCGGACGCCGAGCAGATCCACGGCGAGGCCCCGCGGTGGGCCGGCGCGGTCACCCCGGACATGCCCTTCGAGGTGCTGGCGCACCATGCCGTGGACTTCTGGCTGTGCGGCGAGGACCTGCCGCTGCCCGGCAACCGGGTCACCCTGGACGGCGATGCCCGGATCCACCTCGCGCTCGACGAGAAGAACAACATCGAGGGGCTGAAGCGGCTGCGGCACCGGCTCCAGTCGATGCTCGGCCACCTGGGCATGCACGAACACCATCTGCTGTCCCACAGCATCTACCTGCACAAGGGCATGCCGATCGGGGCCACGGCCCACCAGGCGGGCACCGTGCGCTTCGGCACCGACCCGGCCGCCTCCGCCCTGGACGTCAACTGCAAGGCCCACGACCTCGACAACCTCTATGTGGTCGACACGAGTTTCTTCCCGAGCATCGGCGCGGTCAACCCGTCCCTGACGGCCATCGCCAACGCCCTGCGGGTCGGTGACCACCTGATGGCCCGGCTCGGCTGACCCCACCGGCCCGACCTGACCCCCACCGGCCCCGACCGGGCGAAGATGCTGCGCCAGGCGGCCGAACGGCGGCTCGCCGCACATGCCGCCCGCCCCGGCCGGTGGTTGTGTGACCGTATGAATATTCCGGCACAGTTGCTGAAGGGCCAGAAGGCGCTGGTCACCGGCGCGAATTCGGGCATCGGCATGGCCACCGCCATCGGGCTCGGCCGGGCCGGCGCCGATGTGGTCGTGAACTACGTGGCCGACCCCGAGGCCGCCGAGAAGGTGGTCGCGGAGATCACCTCCTTCGGGGTCCGCGCGGCGGCCTACCAGGCGGACGTGTCCCAGGAGGACCAGGTCACGGCCATGGTGGACCGGATGGTCCAGGAGTTCGGGACGATCGACATCATGGTCGCCAACGCCGGCATGCAGCGCGATGCGGCCTTCACCGAGATGACCCTCGGCCAGTGGCAGAAGGTCATCGACGTCAACCTCACCGGCCAGTTCCTGTGCGCCCGGGAGGCGACCAAGGAGTTCCGGCGGCGCGGGGTCGTCCCCGAGGTGTCCCGCTCGGCCGGAAAGATCATCTGCATGAGTTCGGTGCACCAGCTCATCCCCTGGGCGGGCCACGTGAACTACGCAGCCTCCAAGGGCGGCGTGCTGATGATGATGGAGACCCTGGCCCAGGAGCTCGCGCCCGAGAAGATCCGGGTGAACGCCGTCGCCCCCGGGGCGATCAAGACGCCGATCAACCGCAGTGCCTGGGAGACCCCCGAGGCCCTCGCGGACCTGATGAAGCTGATCCCGTACGACCGGATCGGCGAGCCGGAGGACATCGCCAACGCCGTTGTCGCCCTCTCCTCCGACCTCATGGACTACGTGGTGGGGGCCACGCTCTACGTCGACGGCGGGATGACCCTGTTCCCGGGCTTCGCCACCGGCGGCTGAGCCGCGCATGCACATCTCGGTCCATCTGCTGGCGGACGCCCCGGCCCAAATGCTGCCGGCCCGGGAGCTCATGGCTTTCACCCTGGCCTCGCACATCATCCTGGTGCCCCTGGGCGTCGCCCTCCCCTTCATCACGCTGGTGATGCACTACCGCGGGCTCCGTCACCAGGACCCCACCGCCCTGCTGCTGGCGCGGCGCTGGTCGGCGGTCATGGCCGTGCAGTTCGCCGTCGGCGTGGTCACCGGCACCGTGCTCTCCTTCGAGTTCGGCCTGCTCTGGCCGGGCCTGATGGGCCGGTGGGGGGATGTCTTCGGGATCGGATTCGGTGTCGAGGCCTGGGCGTTCTTCCTCGAGGCGGTGCTCATCGCCATCTACCTCTACGGATGGCGGCGGCTGAAGCCCCGTACGCACTTCCTGCTGGGGCTGCCGCTGCCGGCCGCCGCCCTGCTCGGGGCGTTCGGCATCCTGGCCGCCAACTCCTGGATGAACACGCCCCGGGGGTTCTCGCTCGACTCCGAGGGCAACCCGGTCGACGTGAACGTCTGGAAGGCGATCTTCACCCCGATGTTCGGGCCGCAGTACTGGCACTTCGTGGTGGCCATGCTGCTGACCGCGGGCTATGTGGTGGCCGGTGTCTATGCGGTGGGCTGGCTGCGCGGGCGCCGGGACCGCTACCACCGGCTCGGCTTCGCCGTCCCCTTCACCATCGCCGCGGTGGCCACCCCGGTGCAGTTCATGCTGGGTGACTCCATCGCCCGGCAGGTGTTCCACAAGCAGCCGGTGAAGTTCGCCGCCCTGGAGATCGTCTGGGAGACCGACACCCGGGTGCCGGAGTACCTGTTCGGCCGCCTGCAGGAGGACGGGACGGTCAAGGGCGGCATCAAGATCCCCCTGCTCGACTCCATCCTGGCCGGGTTCAGCCCGGACACCAAGGTGGTCGGGCTGACCTCCGTACCGGCGGACGAACGGCCGACGGCCCTTCAGGCGACCATCGCGCACTGGGCCTTCGACCTCATGGTCGTGATCGGTTCCGTGCTGGTGCTGCTCGCCCTCTGGTACGGCCTGGTCTGGCTGCGGTACCGGCGGCTGCCCGAATCCAAATGGTTCTACCGCAGCGCGGCCTGCGCGGGCGTCGCCTCCGTGGTGGCCGTCGAATGCGGCTGGATCGCCACCGAGGTGGGACGCCAGCCCTGGATCGTCTACCAGAACATGAAGGTGGCCGAAGCGGTGACCGCGACCCGCTCCAGCACCCTGTGGATCATGCTCGGACTGGTGATCGTGGTGTACGTGTTCATCTTCGGATCGCTCCTCGCCGTCCTGCTGAAAATGCGGACCCGCTGGCGGCTCGCCGACGAACAGCGGGCCGCGGGGGAACCGGCCGAGGCACCGGAGGCGGACACCCCCTACGGGCCGCGGTCCGAGGCGGCGGGCCGGCCATGACCACCGCCGACCTCATCGCCCTGGTGCTGCTGCTGGCCGTGGCCGCGTACGCCTGCGCGGGCGGCACCGACTACGGGGCCGGGTTCTGGGACCTGACCGCCGGGGGAGCGGAGCGCGGCAAGCGTCCCAGGTGGCTGATCGACCACGCCATGGCTCCGGTGTGGGAGGTCAACAACGTCTGGCTGATCTTTGTCTTCGTCATCATGTGGACCGGCTTCCCGGTGCTGTTCCAGACCGTGTTCTCGGCGATGTGGCTCCCGCTGGCGCTGGCCGCCGTCGGCCTGGTCCTGCGCGGGGCCGGCTTCGCCTTCCGCAAGGTCGCCCGGCGGCTGGCCGGCCGGCGCCTCTACGGTGCCGTGTTCGCCGTGGCCTCGCTGGTCACACCGTTCTTCCTGGGTGCGGCCGTCGGCGGGGTCGCCTCGGGCCGGGTGGCCCCCGGCACCGAGGCCTCGGCGGACGCCTGGGCCAACCCCACCTCCCTGATGTTCGGGCTGATGGCCATCGCGGCCACGGCCTTCCTCGGCGCGGTGTTCCTCGCCGGGGACGCCCGCCGGTTCCACGCACCCGATCTGATCGGCTACTTCCGCCTGCGGGCGCTGGCCAGCCTCATCGTGCTCACCGCATGGGCGGCGCTCACGTTCGTCATCACCCGCGACGACGCCCCCCATGTGTGGCACGGGCTCACCCACGGCCTGGGGCTCGCCTTCGTCGTCCTGGCCGGAGCCGCCGCGCTCGCCACCGCCTGGCTGCTCCTGAAGACGCCCGGCAAGTGGGCCCGTATCGCCGCCGTCGGGGTCGTCGCGTCCGCCGTCCTCGCCTGGGGCATGGCCCAGCGCCCGTACCTGATCCCCACCTCGCTGACCGTGGCCGAGGGCGCCGGCGCACCGGCCACGCTGACCTGGCTGGCCTTCGTCACGCTGGTGGCCCTGGTGCTCGTCGTGCCGGCCGTGGTTTTCCTGTACTGGCTGGACACCCACGGCGTACTGCAGGAACTCACCGACGCCGAACTGCGACGGCCGGACGCCGGCGGTGACGGTGACGGTGGCGGTGGCGGTGCTGCGCCGGGCACGCCGTTGTGACGGAAGACCAGATCCTGCTCGGACTCGCACTGACGGTGGCGCTCGCCACCGGCTCGCAGATCCTGGCGAGCAAGCTGCGCGTCCCCGCCCTGATCATCCTGCTGCCGGTCGGGTTCACCGCCGGCGCGCTCACGCATGTCGTCCATCCCGATCAGCTGGTGGGGCCGGAGTTCTCCGCCCTGGTGTCGCTGGCCGTGGCGGTGATCCTCTACGACGCCGGTCTCGGGCTCGACCTGCGCAAACTCACCGGCCACACCCGGTGGATCGTGGGGCGGCTGCTGGTGCTCGGGGTGCTGCTCACCTTCTTCGTCACCGCCTCGATCTCACCGGCGATGTTCGACATGCCGCTGCGCGTGGCCTCGATGCTCGGCGTGATCCTCGTCGTCTCCGGGCCGACCGTGGTGGGACCGCTGCTCGAATACGTGAAGCCGACTGACCGGGTGCGGCGCATCCTGATCTGGGAAGGGACGCTGACCGACCCGATCGGCGGCATCCTCGGCGCACTGGTCTTCCACGCCATCGCCACCACGCACCAGATCGACATCGGCCGCGGCTACCAGCTGGGCCAGTTCACCATCAGCATGGCCGTCGGCCTGGCCGGCGGAGCCGTGGGCACCGCGGTGCTGTGGTTTACGCTGCGCACCCTGCGGCTCGGCGAGACCCTGGGCACCCTGGCGCAGCTGGCCACCGTGATCGCCGTATCGGCCGGCTGCGACATCGTCCGGGACGACACGGGGCTGATCGCCGCGGTCGTCACGGGACTGGCCGTCGCCAATATCCGCGGCTTCGACATGCCCGCGCGGCGCCCCTTCTTCGAAACCCTGGTCCAGCTGATCATCGGGCTGCTGTTCGTCTCGATCTCCGCCACCGTCACCCCGGCGTCCCTGGTGCCCGTGCTCCTTCCCTCGCTGGCCCTCATCGCCATCCTCGTCCTGGTGGTCCGTCCGGCGGTCGCCTTCCTGGCCACGACGAACTCGGGGCTGAGCCGGGGGGAGCGGGCCTTCGCGGGCTGGATGGACCCGCGCGGCATCGTCGCAGCCGCCACGGCCTCGACGTTCACCGCCGGCCTGGTCGACCGCGGGGTGGCCGGAGCCGGCGCCATCCTTCCGGTCACCTTCCTGGTGATCGTGGGAACCGTCCTGCTGTACGCGCTGACCGCGGCGCCCGTGGCCCGCCGGCTGGGCGTCGTCAAGCCCGCCGGTACGCGGCTCCTGCTGGTGGGCGGCGAGCCGTGGGTGGTCGAGATGGGCAGGACGCTGCGGTCCGCCGGGCTGGACGTACTGATGTGGGCGGGGCTCGACGAGGAGCGGGAACGGATCAAGGAGGCGGGGATCGAACTGGCCACGGGGGACCTGCTGGCCACGGCCACCAACCCGGGGGCGCGCCTGGAGGGGGTGACGGCCGTCTTCCTTGCCACCGACGACGACGACTTCAACGCCCTCGCCTCGGTCGTGATGCAGGGCAACGTCGAAGGCCCGGTGTACCGGGTCGGGCCGCCGCAGCGCAGCCACGGAGTCGTCGCCCCCTACACCGGCGGCGAGATCCTCTTCGGCAGCTCCCTCGTCCGTCATGTGCTGGCCGCGCGCTACGAGGGCGGCGCCCGCTTCGTGGTCCAGCCCGCTTCCGCGCCCCGGCCGCCGGACCACGAGACGCTGTTCGTGGTGCGCGCGGACCGCCGGCTGCAGCCGGTCACCGAGAAGGAGCAGGTCACTCCGGAGAAGGGCGACAGCGTGGTGCTGCTCGTCCCGGCCGCTACGCCCCGCCCGAACCCGCCCGGTTGAGGGTCGCGTCCAGGGTGATCGCGGCATCGATCAGCGCGAGGTGGGTGAAGGCCTGCGGGAAGTTGCCCAGCTGTCGGCCGGTCAGGTCGATCTCCTCGGAGTACAGGCCGAGGTGGTTGGCGTACGTGAGCATCTTCTCCAGCGCGAGCCGGGCCTGATCGGTCCGGCCCGCCCGGGCCAGGGCGTCGACGTACATGAACGAGCAGAGCGAGAACGTCCCTTCGGAGCCGCGCAGTCCGTCGGGCGAGGCCTCCGGGTTGTAGCGGTAGACCAGGCTGTCGGTGACCAGTTCCCGGTCCATCGCGTCCAGGGTCGACGTCCACATCGGGTCGTCGGGGGTGATGAAGCCCACCGTCGGCATCCGCAGCAGCGCGGAGTCGAGCACATTGCTGCCGTAGTGCTGCACGAAGGCCTTGCGGTCCGGGTCCCAGCCCTGCGCCAGGACCTGCTCGTAGATCTTGTCGCGTTCGGCCGCCCAGCGCCCGAAGGCCGACGGCCGGCCGCTGGCGGTGGCGAGCCGGAGGGCGCGGTCGAAGGCCACCCAGGACATCACCCGGCCGTAGGTGAAGTTCTGCCGGCCGCCGCGGGTCTCCCACACTCCCTCGCCCGGCTGGTCCCAGTGGTCGACCAGCCAGTCGAGGATGGTGTGCAGCGAGGTCCAGCCCCGGTGGTCGAGCTGGATGCCGCGCTGGTGCGCGAAGTAGATGCTGTCCAAGGCCTCGCCGTAGATGTCCAGTTGCAGCTGGGTCGCGGCGCCGTTGCCGATGCGTACGGGGGCGGAGCCCTGGTACCCCTCCCAGTGCTCCAGGGTCTCCTCGAACAGGTCGGAGGAGCCGTCGACCCGGTACATGATGTTCAGCGGTCCGGTGCCGGCGCCGTTGTCGTCGCCGGCCTTCTCCCTCACCCGGTCGCGCAGCCAGCCGATGAACGCGGTCGCCTCTTCCTTGAAGCCCAGGCCCAGCAGGGCGTATACGGAGAACGAGGCGTCCCGGATCCAGGTGAACCGGTAGTCCCAGTTGCGCTCGCCGCCCAGCTGCTCCGGCAGGCCCGCGGTGGGGGCCGCGACCAGCGCACCGCTGGGCGCATAGGTCATCAGCTTCAGCGTCACGGCGGAGCGTTCCACCGCCTCGCGCCAGCGGCCCGAGTATCCGGACTGCTTCAGCCACGACCGCCAGAAATGCACCGTCTCCTCGAAGAGCTGCTGGAACTCCGCCAGCCGGATCGACTGGGGCGGCCCGTCGGGTGCGGACTCCATGATCAGGCCGCGCTGTTGGCCCGCCTGGAGGGTCAGGGTGAAGCGGACGTCCTTGTCGCCCGAGAGCAGGTTCACCAACCGCTCGTCCCCCGGCTCGCGGACGGCGTGGACGGCCAGGTTCACGTCCTCGGAGGTGAACACCGCCCCGTTTTCGGTGAGGTGCAGCCCGTGGGGCTTGCGGCCGTAGTCGAACCGCGGGGCGATCTCGACCTCGAAGGTCATGCTGCCGCGCACACAGCGCAGCATGCGGATCAGACGGTGGCAGTCCGTTGCCGTCGTCCCGGTCACCGGCATGAAGTCGATGACCTCGCCCGCACCGGCCTCGGTCATAAAACGCGTCACCAGGAGGGCGGTGTCGGGAAGGTACATCTGCTTGGTCGTGTACGTATCCACGGACGGCCTGACCGAGAAATGGCCACCCTTTTCCCGGTCCAGCAGAGCGCCGAACACACTGGGCGAATCGAAACGCGGACAGCAGAACCAGTCGATCGTCCCGTCGGTGGACACGAGGGCCGCGGTCTGCAGGTCGCCGATCAGCCCGTGGTTTTCGATCAGCGGATAGTCGTCCATTTGCCCAGCTTAGGCACGGGAAACCCGCGCAGTCCTGCTGAGCGGATTCGGGTGAACGGCCTTACTGTGTTCCCATGGTGTCCTGGGCGGCCAGGTTCAGGCTGCGGCAGTACGCGAAGGCAAGCCTGTGGATCGTGCCGCTGATCGGGCTCGTCCTCGGGGTCGTGCTCGCCGAATGGGCGACCGGCGTGGACGGTGCGGACTGGACGTCGGGCGGCTGGGATTATTCCGCGAGCACGGCAAGCGGTGTGCTCACCGCAATTGTCGGGGCCATGGTGGCGCTGCTCGGATTTGTGGTGACCATCGGCGTTCTCGTGGTCCAGCAGGCGACCGGAACACTTTCCCCGCGCTATATGCGCCTGTGGTACCGGGACCGGCTGCAAAAGGCCGTACTGGCGACCTTCACCGGGACGTTCGCCTTTTCCTTTTCCCTGCTGCGCAGCATCGAGGCGAATTCCGTTCCCGACCTCGGGATCACCCTGGCCGGCGCGGCGGTGGCCGTCAGCCTGCTGCTCCTGCTCATCTACCTCAACCGGTTCACCCACAACCTCAGACCCGTGGCCATCGCCGATCTGGTCGGACGCCTGGGGGAGGACGTCCTCACCCAGGGGGTTGCGGCGATCCGCGGCGCGGCCCCGCGCGAGGGCGCGACCATACCGTCCGGGGAGCCGGTGGCGGAGGTGCGCAGCGAACGCGGCGGTGCCATCCAGGCGTTCCATGTGTCCGGGCTGCTGGCCGAGGCGGAGCGCCACGACTGCGTGTTCGTCGTGACCCACCTGATCGGGGACTCCGTACCGCCCGGCGCCGTCCTCGTCGAGGTTCACGGCGGCGCACCGGCGCCTGATGCGGACCGGGTGATCGGTCTGATGGCCCTCGGTGCCGAGCGCACCATCGAGCAGGATCCCGCCTTCGCGCTGAGGATCCTCGTCGACATCGCCATCCGGGCCCTGTCACCGGCGGTGAACGACCCCACCACGGCGGTGCAAGTGCTCAACCACATCGAGTCGTTCCTGCACGTGGCGGGCCGGGTACGGCTGCCCGGCCGCCATGTGCTGGCCGACGACCAAGGCCGACCGCGGCTGGTGGTGCCCGGGCGCGACTGGAAGGACTACCTGCAGCTCGCCGTCTGCGAGATCCGTGAGTACGGGGCCTCGTCCGTGCAGGTCTGCCGCCGGCTGCGGGCCCTGCTGGAGGGCCTGCACGACACCGTGCTGCCGGCCCACCAGCCGGCGGTCCGGAGGGAGTTGGAGCTGCTCCGGGAGTCGGTGGAGCGGGAGTTCACCGACCCGGCCCGCCGTGCCATCGCAGGCCGTGCGGACCGGCAGGGCATCGGCGGCCGGGTCCGGTTCTGAGGGTCAGAGCTCGCGGTGGACCTTGGTGTTCGAGGCCTGGGCGCGCGGGCGGACCACCAGAAGGTCGATGTTGACGTGGCTGGGACGGGTCACCGCCCAGGTGATGGTGTCGGCCACGTCGTCGGCGGTGAGGGGCTCGGCCACGCCCGCGTAGACCTTCGCGGCCTTGTCCGCGTCGCCGCGGAAGCGGGTGGTGGCGAACTCCTCGGTCTTCACCATGCCGGGGGCGATCTCGATGACCCGCACCGGCCGGCCGACGATCTCCAGGCGGAGGGTCTCGGCGAGGACGCGGGCGCCGTTCTTGGCGGCGACATAGCCGGCGCCGCCCTCGTAGGTGGCGTGGCCGGCCGTGGAGGACAGGATGACCACGGTGCCGTCGCCGGAGGCGTCCAGCGCGGGCAGCAGGGCCTGGGTCATGTGCAGCGTGCCGAGGACGTTGACCTCGTACATGGTGCGCCAGTCGGCGGGGTCTGCGGTGGCGACCGGCTCGGCGCCGAGTGCCCCGCCCGCATTGTTGACCAGCAGGTCACAGCGGTCCAGGGAGGCGGCGAGGGCGTCCACGGCGGCCCGGTCGGTGACGTCCACGGCGTGCGCCGCCGCGGAGTGGCCGGCCGCGCGGAGCTCCTCCGCCAGCGCCTCGATGCGGTCCTTGCGGCGGGCCGTGAGGACCACGTGGTACCCGGCGGCGGCGAGCCGGCGGGCGGTGGCCGCGCCGATGCCGCTGCTCGCTCCGGTGACTACTGCGGTACGGGTGGCCGTGCTCATGTGCGGAGCTCCCTCGTATGTACGTACGGTTGCGTTCCGGCCAGGATAGGCAGGGTTCAGCGGCTGCGCGGGGCGTACATGATCACGGCCATGCCGACCAGGCAGATCAGCGCGCCGATCACGTCCCAGCGGTCCGGGCGGTAGCCGTCCGCGACCATGCCCCAGGCGAGGGATCCGGCGACGAAGACCCCGCCGTACGCGGCGAGGATGCGGGCGAAGTCGCCCTCCGGCTGGAGGGTGGCCGCGAAGCCGTAGAGGCCGAGGGCGATCGCTCCGGCGCCGATCCAGACCCAGCCCCGGTGTTCGCGCACGCCCTGCCAGACCAGCCAGGCGCCGCCGATCTCCAGGAGGGCGGCGAGGGCGAACAGGGCGGCGGAACGGAAGATCAGCATGTCCTGAAGGTTCCCACGCCGGGCGCCGCGGGCGCGCAGATGGCCCCTCGCCCCGCCCTCGTTCGTGTGATGGTCCGACTGCCCTCCCGGCCGACTGGTTACCTTCCGCCTGTGGAGGTGGTGGCGGTGGTGCGTCGTGGTGTCGTACGGAGAGCAGTGGCGGCCGTGTCGGCCGCGCTGGCCGTGGTGCTCGTGGCCGGGGCCGCGGGAACGGCCGGCGCGGCCGAGGGCGGACCGGAGGCGGATGTGGCGTACCACGGCCGGGTGTCCCTGGCCGCGGGGCGGCTCGGCATCCTGCTGATCCCGGAGAACCAAGGCCCCGCCGCCCTGCCCACCGCCACCCTCCGGCTCCGCCTGTCGGCCGCACTCGCCGACCGGCAGCCGCTCATCGAGGGCTGCGCCCGGGTCGGCCTGCGCGAGGTGGTGTGCGAGACGGGCGCCCTGCCCGAGCACGGGCAGGGCCGGCACATCGGGCTCGCGCTGCGGCTGAAGGAACGGCCGACCGAGGTGACCCTGCGGATCGACACCTGGTGGAACGGCGGCGCGACCGACCGGAACGTTCACAACAACGAGCATGTGGTGCTGGCCCTGGAGACCGGGGACGTCTACGCCTTCTGAGGCACCCGCTGCGGCCCCGGGCCGAGCCAGCGGGAGACGGCCGCGGCCGTCTCCCCGGGGCCCGGGCGGTCCGCGGACCAGGCGACGTAGCCGTCCGGGCGGATCAGGGCGCAGGTGGTGCGGTGCGGGTCCCGCCAGTGCGCCTGCGCGAGGTGCGGCGGGCCCGGCGGGGGCAGCGGGGTGCCCGCCGGGGTGAGCAGGACGAAGCCGCCCGCGCGCAGTTCCTCGTACAGCCGGCCGCCGTGCGCGAGCGGGACGTCCGGGGCGCGCCGGCCGGCCGGCGGGCGACTGCCGGGCGGTGCGGCGTACGCGATGCCGATGCCGGTGATCAGGCCCATGGCCCGGTTCCGGACGGGCGGCAGCACGCCGAGCGCGACGGCGCCGACCTGCCGGGCGGCGCGCACCGCGGGGGAGCCGGCGATCACCAGCCGGATCAGGGCGCCGCTGGTGCGGAGGACCATCCGGCCGACCGGGTGGCGTTCGCTGTGGTAGCTGTCGAGGAGCGCCTCGGGGTCGGGGGCGCGGCCGTGCAGGGCGGCGGCGAGCTTCCAGGAGAGGTTCGCGGCGTCCTGCATCCCGGTGTTCATGCCCTGGCCGCCGGCCGGGGTGTGGACGTGTGCCGCGTCCCCGGCGAGGAAGACCCGGCCGACGCGGTAGTGCGGGACCTGGCGTTCGTCGCTGTGGAAGCGGGAGATCCAGCGGGCCTCGTACACGCCGTGGTCGGTGCCGAGGGCGTTCCGCATGATGGTGCGGAGCTCGTCGAGGTCGACGGGGTCCTCGTCGGGGGGCTGGTGGTCGCGGTCCCAGGCGATCGCGCGGTACCAGCCGTCGCCGAAGGGGACGAGGAAGGCGAAGGAGTCTCCGGTGCCGCTGAAGGCGAGGAAGTCGCCGGGCGGATCGGTCAGGCGTACGTCGGCCAGGACCACGGAGCGTACGGCGGCGCGGCCGGGGAAGGGCAGGTCGACTGCCTCGCGGACGGTGGAGCGGTGGCCGTCGGCGCCGACGAGGTGGCGGGCGGACAGGGTCCGGGGCCGGCCGTCGGGTCCGCGGACGGTCAGTTCGACGGCCCCGGGGGTGTGCTGGTGGAGGCCCAGGAATTCGGTGCCGAACCGGATGTCCACACCTGTGGACAGTGCGCGGCGCTCCAGCAGCCGTTCGGTCTCGTACTGCGGGGTGATCAGTACGTAGGGGAAACGGGTGTGCGCGGCCAGCCCGTCGAGGCTGAGGGCGAGCCGCCCGCCCAGCCCCAGCCGGCTCACCTGCCGGCCGGTCGCGATCAACTCGTCGGCGAGGCCGCGGGCGTCGAGGAGTTCGAGGGTGCGGGCGTGCACGGCGAAGGCGCGGGTGAGGTTGGCGGCGGTGCGCGGCCGGCGTTCGATGAGGGTGACGCTCAGTCCGGCGGCGGCGAGGTCGCCGGCGAGCAGCAGGCCGGTGGGGCCGGCGCCCACCACGGCGACATCGGTATCGACACCGCGGTGTGTACCGTCGGCGGCGGGAGTGGCGGCGGGGGTGGCGGTCATGGCGCGTGAGTCTGCCAGCCGCCGGTCCGGTGGTGCGGGAGGCTCAGACGGAGGCGCCCGGCGCGTTGCCGAACTCCTCGACCGCTTCGGAGACGATCCGCTCCAGCCGGGCGTGGTGGGCGCCCCGCCAGTAGACGCGCTCGCACTCGGTGCACTGGGCGAAGACGTCGTAACTGCGGTGCGTGCCGCCTTCGAGGCGGTCGCCGACGGTGTCCTTGTCGGCGGCGTGCAGCGGGCCGTTGCAGGCCGTGCAGCGGGTCCACGGCTCCAGGCGGGGCGCGAAACGGCCCAGTACGTCGCGGAGTTGCTCGTCCGGGCGGTCGCTGTAGACGTACGCGCCGGCCCAGATCTCGCGGCGGCGCAGCAGCCCGCGGTCACGGGAGAGCAGCACCCGGCGCTCCGCGGCGGAGCGGGTGGCCAGGGCGGGGTCGCCGATGTCCTCGTTCTCGTAGGCCGCGTCGACGCCGAGGAGGCGGAGGCGGCGGGCGAGGGTGCCGAGGTGCACGTCGAGCAGGAAGCGGAGCGGCGCGCCGGGAACCTCCTGGGGGCGGCTGACCCCCTGCACCTCGATGTGCTGTCCGGCCCGGGGCACGTACGAGACGGGCACCTCCAGGCCGTCGACGAGGAGCCGGCCGACCTCGGTGAGCGGAACCCCGGCCGATTCGACGACGTGGCCGAGGCTGGAGGCGCCGTCGGTCGGGGTCGGGATGCGGTCGGCGCGCCGGCTGGGCGGGGCGAAGAGGCGCAGCTCAGGGGCGAGGGTGAGGTGAATGTCGGGTCCGTTCACGCCCCCAGCATGCCATTGGCTGCCCCGCCGGGCGGACCGCTTTTCCGGGCCCCTGCGGGCCCCACCCTGCTTCCCGCACCCCGGGCGGACGGGCGGCGTCAGTGGAGGTGGTAGCGCCAGTCGTTGCTGACGTGGAGCTTGTTTCTGTACTCGAAGTTCGTTTGGCCCAGGAGTTCGAAGCCTGCGCTGCGGCAGAGTGCGTTCGAGGCGGGGTTGTCGATGCCCGGGAAGGCGTGCAGGTGGGGGCGGGTGCCGTGGGTGCGGGCGTGGGCGATTACGGCGGTCACCGCCGCCCCCGCGAGGCCGCGGCCCTGGAACTCCGGCAGGATGCCCCAGCCGGTCTCGTACACCGCCTCGCCCTGCCAGTCCCGCTCCCAGAACCCGACCGACCCGATGGCCTCGCCGGTGCCGGCCAGGGTCACCATGAACATCCGGCCGGCGGCCGGCTCCCGGGCGCTCAAGGCCACGTACCGGCGGTGCCGGTCCGCGAGCTGCTCGTCGTTCTCCGGACCCCCGACGAAACGGGTCATCGCGGGCGAGTTCTTCTGCCGCAGCAGCAGGACGAAGTCCTCGCCCTCGGCCCACGGGGTCAACTGCACAGCCGTCGCGTCCATGCACCCGACCCTACGCGGCCGGCCGGCCGGACGGTCAGGGCCAGACCAGGCAGTACGGCTGGTGGCCCGCCTCGTGGAGGCGGTTGGAGAAGTCCTGCCACTCGTGGAGCAGCTGGTAGATGTTGAACGCGTCGCTGGGGCCGCCGCGGTCGGGGACCGTGGACCAGATGAATGCCGCCGCGCCCACCGATTCCTCGCCGAGGTCGCGGAGCGGCTCGACCACCGTCATGGGGAGCTTCACCACCGCGTAGTCGGGGTGCAGGACCACCAGCTCCAGCGGCGGCACCTTGTGCAGGGGTATGCCCTCGATGCCGGTCAGGACCATCGCGGCCATCGTCTCCGGCTTGATCTTGGTGAACAGGCCGCCCATGCCGAGCTCGTCGCCGCCGAGCTCCTCCGGACGCATGGTGACCGGGACCCGCGCGGCCGTGGCGCCGTCCGGAGCGCCGAAGTACTTGTACGTCACGCCCATGCCGCGGCCCCCGACGCCGCCCTCGGCGTCGGCATCACCTGCCTCCGCAGACAGGTTCGGGTTCGCTGCCGCCTCGGCCGGGTCCGCCGAGCCGCGCCGGTGCTTGCCGCCGCGGCGGCGGGCCTGGCGGGCCTCCCGGGCTTCGCGGGCGCGCTGCGGGTCGAGGCCGTCCGTACCCTCGCCCGGTCCACCACCGCGTTGCATATCTCCACCCGACTGGTCTTGCCTGCGCCTGCCCCGGCTCCGCAGCCCCCGCCACGCAGCCCGATCATCATGGCAGTGACCTCCCCCGCGCCGCAGCGGTGAAACGCCCGCCCGCAAGACTGTCGCCGCCTCTGAGACCATGGCTGGTGTGAGCTACCCGTACACGTATGAAGCCCCAGTTTCGCAGACGCTCTTCGAGCGCGCGTCCCTCGTGACCCCCGGCGGCGTGAACTCTCCGGTCCGCGCCTTCCGCGCCGTGGGCGGTACGCCCCGGTTCATGGTGTCCGGTACCGGTCCGTACCTCACCGATGCCGACGGCCGTGAGTACGTCGACCTCGTGTGCTCCTGGGGGCCGATGATTCTCGGCCATTCCCACCCGGAAGTGATCGCCGCCGTGCAGGAGGCCGTCGCGCGCGGCACCTCCTTCGGTACGCCCGGTGAGGGCGAGGTCGCGCTGGCCGAGGAGATCGTCTCCCGTATCGAGCCCGTCGAGCAGGTCCGGCTGGTTTCCTCCGGTACCGAGGCGACCATGTCGGCCATCCGCCTGGCCCGCGGTTTCACGGGCCGCGCCAAGGTCGTGAAGTTCGCCGGCTGCTACCACGGTCATGTGGACGCCCTGCTGGCCGCCGCCGGTTCCGGTCTCGCGACCTTCGCGCTGCCGGACACCCCGGGCGTGACCGGCGCCCAGGCCGGCGACACGATCGTGCTCCCCTACAACGACCTGGACGCGGTGCGTGCGGCCTTCGCCGCGCACCCCGGTGAGATCGCCTGTGTGATCACCGAGGCCGCCCCCGGCAACATGGGCGTGGTGACGCCCGCGGCCGGTTTCAACCAGGGCCTGGCCGATGCGTGCCGGGAGAACGGCGCGCTCTACATCTCCGACGAGGTCATGACCGGCTTCCGTACCAGCCGGGCCGGCTGGTACGGGGTGGACGGGGTCAAGCCCGACCTGATGACCTTCGGCAAGGTCATGGGCGGCGGCTTCCCGGCCGCGGCCTTCGGCGGCCGGGCCGATGTGATGGGGTACCTGGCGCCGGCCGGGCCGGTCTACCAGGCGGGCACGCTCTCCGGTAACCCGGTCGCCACCGCCGCCGGCCTCGCGCAGCTGCGGCTGCTCGACGACGCGGCGTACGACAAGGTCAATGCGGTGTCGGCCGAGATCCAGGGGCTGGTGACCGGCGCGCTCACCAAGGAGGGCGTGGCGCACCGCCTGCAGACCTCCTCCAACATGTTCTCGGTCTTCTTCACCCCCGACGAGGTGCGGAACTACGAGGACGCGAAGCGGCAGGAAAGCTTCCGCTTCAACGCGTTCTTCCACTCGATGCTGGCGAACGGCGTGTACCTGCCGCCGTCGGCCTTCGAGTCCTGGTTCGTGTCCACCGCCCACGACGAGCAGGCGGTCGAGCGCATCGCCGCGGCGCTGCCGGCCGCGGCCCGCGCCGCCGCGGAGGCCACCGCATGAGCAGCAGCGACATCACCGTCGTCCACCTGGTGCGGCACGGCGAGGTGGAGAACCCGGACGGCGTGCTGTACGGCCGCCGGCCCGGCTACCACCTCTCCGGGCTCGGCCGGCAGATGGCCGACCGGGTCGCGGAGCACCTGGAGGGCCGGGACATCACGTACGTCGTGTCCTCCCCGCTGGAGCGCGCGCAGGAGACGGCGGCGCCGATCGCCAAGAGCCACGGCCTGGACCTGGCCACGGACGCCCGGCTGCTGGAGGCGGAGAACGTCTTCGAGGGCAAGACCTTCGGCGTCGGCGACGGCGCCCTGCGCAAGCCGGCGAACTGGAAGCACCTGACGAACCCGTTCCGGCCGTCCTGGGGCGAGCCGTACGTCGAGCAGGTCGTACGGATGATGGGCGCGCTGGACGCGGCGCGCGAGGCGGCGCGCGGGCACGAGGCGGTGTGCGTCAGCCACCAGCTGCCGATCTGGATCGTGCGGAGCTTCGCGGAGAAGCGCCGGCTGTGGCACGACCCGCGGCGCCGGCAGTGCACGCTGGCCTCGCTGACCTCGTTCACGTACCAGGGCGACAGGATCGTTTCCGTGGGCTACAGCGAGCCGGCCCGGGACCTGGTTCCGGCGCATCTGCTGGCGGGCGCCAAGCCGGTGAAGGGCAAGTCCAAGGCGTTCGGCGCGTAGGCCGTCCCGGCCGGAACGGCTTCCCGGCAGCCGCCTGATCAGCGGCTGAGCGATGTCCCGGGGGGTGCGGAAGATCCCCGATATGCCCATGCGAAACTTTTCACATGAGAATTGGCCGCGCCCCCATCCTGCTGACCGCGGTGACCCTCGCGAGCGCCCTCACCCTCACGGCGTGCACCGACGGCGGCAAGTCCGCCGCCGGCTCGGCCGGCGGCAGCTACGTCACCGGCCCGTCCGGCGTCTCCACCGTCGCCAAGGCGGATCGCGTCGCGGCGCCCACGCTGGACGGCGAGACCATCGACGGCAAGACGCTCGACACCGCCACCCTCAAGGGCAAGGTCATCGTCCTCAACGTGTGGGGCTCGTGGTGCCCGCCGTGCCGTCAGGAGGCGCCCGGCTTCGCGAAGGTCTCCAAGGAACTGGAAGCGGCCGGCAAGCCCGTCGCCTTCGTCGGGATCAACACCCGCGACAACAGCAAGCAGAACGCGCTCAACTTCGACGAGGACTACGGGATCACCTACCCGAGCTTCTTCGACCCCGACGGCAGGCTGATGCTCCGGTTCCCCAAGAACACGCTCAGCGCCCAGTCGATCCCCTCCACGATCGTGATCGACAAGGAGGGCAAGATCGCGGCCCGCACCCTCGTGGCGATCAGCGACGTGACGCTGCGGAAGATGATCGACCCGCTGCTCGCGGAGAAGTGACCCCGTGACCCCCGTGATGCTCCTCGCCGCGGACACCGGCGTGAACGAGACCGTGATGAGCGGCGGCCTGATGCTGGCCATGCCCATCGCCCTGCTGGCGGGACTGGTCTCCTTCTTCTCGCCCTGCGTCCTGCCGCTCGTCCCCGGCTACCTCTCCTACGTGACCGGGGCCAGCGGCGCCGACCTCGCCGAGGCCCGGCGCGGCCGGCTGCTCGCCGGGGCCTCGCTCTTCGTCCTCGGCTTCACCGCCGTGTTCGTCTCCGGCGGGGCCCTCTTCGGCCAGTTCGGCAGGACCCTCCAGGCCAACGGGGAGAGCATCTCCCGGGTCATGGGCGTCCTGGTGATCCTGCTCGGCCTGTTCTTCATGGGCTGGATCCCGGGCCTGACGATGCGGGAGTTCCGCTTCCACAAGAAGCCCGCGGCCGGTCTGCTGGGAGCGCCCGTGCTGGGTGTCCTCTTCGGCATAGGCTGGGCTCCCTGCACCGGCCCCACCCTCGGCGCCCTGATGACGCTCTCCTTGAACGAGGCCAGCGCCGTCCGGGGCGCGAGCCTGACCGCCGTCTACTGCCTGGGCCTGGGCCTGCCGTTCATCGTCACCGCCGTCGCCTTCCGCAAGGCACTCGGCGCGTTCGGCTGGGTCAAGAAGCACTACGCCTGGGTGATGCGGATCGGCGGCGGCATGCTGATCGTCACCGGCATCCTGCTCGTCACAGGAATCTGGAACAGCATCGTGTGGGAAATGCAGACCTGGACCAGCGGCTTCACCGTCGGGATCTGAGGACGTCACATCACATGAGTACGACCGACAACACCACCGGCACGGCCGACGCCGCCGACCGCGAGGCCACGGGCACGGACGCCGCTGCCGACCGCGAGGCCGCCGCCCAGCTGTCCACCGCGCCCGTCGAGGACGGCGGCCAGGACTCCGGCCCCGTCGGTATCGGGGTCATCGGCTGGGCCCGCTGGTTCTGGCGCCAGCTCACCTCCATGCGGGTGGCGCTGATCCTGCTGCTCCTGCTCTCCCTGGGCTCCATCCCCGGCTCGCTGATCCCGCAGACCCAGGTCGACCCGATGAAGGTCGCCCAGTGGAAGCAGGACCACGACTTCTGGGTGCCGGCCGCCGAGAAGCTCCAGCTCTTCGACGTCTACACCTCGTTCTGGTTCTCCGCGATCTACCTGCTGCTCTTCATCTCGCTCATCGGCTGCATCGTTCCGCGCACCTGGCAGTTCGTCGGCCAGCTGCGCGGTCGCCCGCCGGTCGCCCCCAAGCGGCTGAACCGGCTCCCCGCCTACGCGACCTGGCGCACCGGAACCGCCCCGGACGAGGTCCTCGCCCACGCGAAGGCCGTCCTCGGCGGTCGCCGCTTCCGCACCGAGGCCGACGGCGACGCGGTCGCCGCGGAGAAGGGCTACCTGCGCGAGGCCGGGAACCTGCTCTTCCACATCGCCCTGATCGTGATGCTGGTGGCCTTCGCGGCCGGCCAGCTCTTCAAGTCCGAGGGCGGCAAGCTGGTCCTCCGCGGCAAGGGCTTCTCGAACACGCTCACCCAGTACGACGACTTCAAGTCCGGCAGCCTCTTCGAGGTCGACGACCTGCCGAAGTTCAGCTTCAGCCTGGACCGGTTCGACGCGACCTTCGAGAAGACCGGCCCGCAGAAGGGCACCCCGCGCGACTTCAAGGCGTACGTCACGGTCCGGGAGGGGGCCGACGGCACCCCGCGCAAGGCCGAGATCGAGGTCAACGAGCCCCTCGACGTCGACGGCTCCAAGATCTACCTGCTCGGGCACGGCTACGCGCCGATCGTCTCCGTGACCGACCGCAACGGCAAGGTCATCTTCAAGGACGCCGTGCCGATGCTGCCGCAGGACTCCAACCTCACCTCCTCCGGCGCGGTCAAGGTTACCGACGGCTACCGCGACAAGGACGGCAAGAAGACCCAGCTCGGCTTCGCCGCCTGGTTCGTGCCGACGTACGCCGGCGAGGGCAAGGGCACCATGTTCTCGCAGTTCCCGGCGCTGGACTTCCCCGTCCTCGCGCTCAGCGCCTACCACGGCTATCTGGGCGTGGACTCGGGCCTGCCGCAGAACGTGTACCAGCTCGACACCCGCAAGATGCAGAAGTTCACCGACGCCAAGGGCGAGCTGTTCAAGCAGAAGCTGCTGCCCGGCGAGACCATGACCCTGCCCGACGGAGCCGGCTCGGTGAAGTTCGAGGGCATCGAGCGCTGGGCGACCTTCCAGGTCTCCCAGCAGCCCGGCAACGGCCTCGCGCTCGCGGGCGCGGTCGCCGCCGTCCTCGGCCTGGCCGGCTCGCTGTTCATCCAGCGCCGCCGGATCTGGGTGCGTGCGGCTCCCGGCCCGGACGGGGTGACCGTGGTCGAGCTGGCCGGCCTCGGCCGCAGCGAGTCCGCTCGGCTCCCGGAGGAACTGGCGGAGCTGGCCGCCACCCTGCACGACCGGGCGCCCACGGCGCCGCCCGCATCGGCCGCATCGCCCGCACCGTCCGAGGACCCTGTCGAAGAAACCGTTGAAGGAGAGCGTGGATGACACCGCTCGCAGTCGCAGCCAACGAGAACCTGGCTGAGATCAGCAACTACCTGATCTATTCGTCGATGGCGGTCTACACGCTCGCCTTCCTCGCGCACATCGCCGAGTGGGTCTTCGGCAGCCGCAGCAAGGTCGGCCGTACGGCGGCAGCGCTGACCGGCGCCGCGAAGGCGCCCGCGGTGCAGGTCCGGACGAAGGACGGCGGCACGGCCGTCCTGGACCGGCCGCAGGTGGTCACCCGCGCGGCGGCCGGCAGCCGGGACGTCCCAGACGGCCCCGGCGCGGGCGGTGACACCGAGCAGGGCGACATGTACGGCCGGATCGCGGTCTCGCTGACCGCGCTGGCCTTCCTGATCGAGGCGGCCGGCGTGGTCACCCGCGCGCTGTCCGTGCAGCGGGCCCCCTGGGGCAACATGTACGAGTTCTCGATCACCTTCTCCACGGTGGCGGTGGGCGCGTACCTGGTCCTGCTGGCTGCGAAGAAGAACGTGCGCTGGCTCGGCCTGATCCTGGTCACCACGGTCCTGCTGGACCTGGGCATCGCCACGAAGTGGCTGTACACCGACAGCGACCAGCTGGTGCCGGCCCTGGACTCGTACTGGCTGTGGATCCATGTCTCCACGGCGATCTTCTGCGGCGCGGTCTTCTACATCGGCGCCGCCGGCACGGTCCTGTACCTGTTCCGGGACTCCTACGAGGCCCGGCTGGCGGGCGGCGGGACCGCAGGCCGGTTTGCCTCCTCGGTCCTGGAGCGGCTGCCCTCGGCGGCCTCGCTGGACAAGTTCGCGTACCGGATCAACGCGGCGGTGTTCCCGCTGTGGACCTTCACGATCATCGCGGGCGCGATCTGGGCGAACGACGCGTGGGGCCGGTTCTGGGGCTGGGACCCCAAGGAGGTCTGGTCCTTCGTGACCTGGGTGGCGTACGCCTGCTACCTGCACGCGCGGGCCACCGCGGGCTGGAAGGGCCGCAAGGCGGCCTACCTGGCGCTGTTCGCCTTCGCCTGCTGGATCTGGAACTACTACGGCGTGAACATCCTGCTCAACGGCAAGCACTCGTACGCGGGCGTCTGACGCCCGGGAGTGGGACGCTGGTGCCATGCCCATCGCACATGGCACCGGCGAGCGCCGCGACGGTGATCACTGGCTGCTGCACTTCGCGCCGCACCTGGCCGATGCGTACGAAACGGTCTGGCAGGCCCTGACCACGCCGGAGGGCCTGCGCGGCTGGCTGGCGGAGGCGGAGGTCCTGGAGCGGCACCTGGACGGGGCGGTCACCCTGCGCTGGCTGAACGGCCCGGGACAGGTGCACTCGGGCCGGGTCACGGCCTGGGACGTGGAACGGGTGGCGGAGTACACGCTCGCGGAACACGGCCGGCTCCGCTTCCACCTGGAGCCGCTCGGTACGGACTCCACCCTGATCCGCTTCACCAACGACCGCCACGGCTCCGAGGACGACCTCCTGGACAGCCTGGCCGGCTGGCACGAGCACTTCCTCCTGCTGGAGTCGTACCTGTCCGGCTCCCCGGCCGACTGGCCCGCCTGGACCGACACCCGCTGGACCGCCCTGCGCACCCAGTACGAGTAACCCCGGGTGCGCTCCCCGGGCCCGGGGCCGAGCCTGGTCCCATGGACAAGAGGCCCCTGGTCGTGGTGCAGCCACCCGACGGCCGGGGCCTGCGCAAGGTCACCGTCGGCGCTGCGACGGTCGGCAGCGCCTGGTCGCTGCGCGGGCTGCGCAGACTGCTGTGCCGCGCCGGCTACCCGAAGGACCTGGACCTCGCGGACCGCGAGGCCGTCCGCTGGAACGGCGGCGACAGCACCACCTGGCCCGACCGCAGGGGCCGGCGGTACGCAACCGCCGTCTTCGTCGTCGCGGGGCTGCTGGTCTCCGCAGGCCTGCTCACGGTCGTCGGCATGCCGGATGCCATGGGCGGCATCACCTTCGCGGGCCGCGTCACCGGGCTCCTGTTCATCCTGGCGGGCGGGGTGGAGGCGGTGGCGGCTGCTGCGGCACTCGACCACTGGGGCAAACGGCACCTGAAGTACTCGGGCTCGGTGGTCATGCTCGGGGTCCTGGTCGCCTTCGCCACCAACACCCTGTTCCTGGCGGTCTGGCTCCAGGAACGCGAGTACACGCGCTACCTCCTGGTCTTCGTGCCGCTCTGGTGCTGGTCCCTGGCGGCGCTCTGGCTGCTCTACCGGCAACACGCCTGGGAGCGAATCCCCTTTCCCAGGGGTTTCACCGCGGGGGTGATGGTCTCGGCTGTGCTGGCCGCCTCCAATCTGACGTACTCGGCCGTGTACCAGCCTTTTGCCCGCCAGCCGCTCCTGGACGTGAAGGCCACGTTCGGAACTCCGCTTCCGGACCCCAAACGCCCGGTGATCCACCTGCCGCTCACGCTTCACATGAAGAACACCGGGGCCATCCCCTTCTATGTTCTCGGCAGCGCTTACTGGACCTGGGGGCGGTCGGCCGAGTTCAGTTCGGGAAAGACGGAACTGCAGGACTGGAGGAAGGAGATGGAGTGGTCGGAGGACATCGAGCTTCATGTCGAGCCAACCGACTTCACCCTGATCAGCACCGGCAGTTTCATCGAACCGGGACAGTGGTACGAACCGGGCGACAGCAAAACGCAGCAGACGTTCGTCCAGGTGCCCAAAGATGCCCCGTACGACGCCATGGAAGCGATGCTGGAGCTCGTCATCATGCGGAAGGACCGGGGGAAGATCGATGAAGTGGAATTCTCCCGGCCACGATATTCGTGGGACAAGAAGGAGCGGCAGTACTTCGACTGTGCCCCGGAGGTCTGTGCCGACCACGTTTTCTACCGGGGGAGACTGCGCCACAACAACAACCTCATCAACGTGACGAGAGGGCCGCGTCATGTGACGTCCTATTGGACCGTGGACGGGGAGGCTTCGGAATACGGCGCACACATCGGCCCGCTGAATTCCGCAGGACGCCTTTCCCGTGACGAAGAACCCAGCGAAAGGTACGGGGTCGCATACATCTCGTCCAATGAGGAGAAGATCCCCTTTGCGAAGCTGGCGGGCCCCCAAGGCTGACCCGGTCAGGCCTCCGCCGGCTGCTGCGCCGCCGCGGGCTCGCCCGCGGAGACCACCCGGCCGGGACGGGACCGCAGGCCGGCCGCGCTGACCGCCGCCGCCAGCAGGACCGCCGCGAAGGGGACGAACAACCCCGCCCGGTAGCCGTCCAGGGTCGAGCCCGGCACGGCAGCGGACACCGCCGTCACCGCCGACAGGCCCAGCGCCGCACCGAACTGGAACGCGGTGTAGAGCAGCCCGCCGGCCAGGCCCTGGTCCTCCTCCGCGACCCCCTCCGTGGCCACGATCGTCAGCGGCCCGTAGACCAGCGCGAAGGCCAGCCCCAGCAGCACCAGGCCGGGCAGCATCGCCAGGTACGTCCAGTCCGCGCCCAGCGGCAGGAAGGTCCCGTACGACAGGGCCGCAAGCAGCAGTCCGCCGAAGATCAGCCGGGGGTTGCCGAACCGGGCCACCAGCTTCGGCACCAGGGTGGGGGAGAGGACCGCGTCGATGCCGATCACCACCATCGCGAGGCTGGTCTCCAGCGTGGACCAGCCGCGCAGCTCCTGGAGGTACAGGACGACCAGGAACTGGAAGCCGAAGAAGCCGCCGGCGAAGAGCAGCGCGGCCAGGTTGGTGCGCAGCAGCGGGCCGGAGCGCAGGACGGACAGCCTCACCAGCGGCACGGCCGCCCGGCGCTCCACGGCCACGAAGGCCCCCAGCAGCACCAGCCCCGCCCCGACCGTGGCGGCGGTCCAGCCAGGCGCAGCGTGCGCGGCCCGCTCCACCCCGAGCACCAGCAGCACGATCGCGGCCGTGATGGTGATGCCGCCCGCGAGGTCGATCCGCTCCCCGGCCGCCCGCCGTGGCCGGACCGACTTCGGTACGAGCGCCAGCGCGGCTGCCAGGATCAGTGCGGACAGCACCACCGGAGCGAAGAACACCCAGCGCCAGCCCGCCGAGGTCAGCAGTCCGCCGACGACCAGGCCGATGGAGAACCCGCCGGCCGCCGTGCCCGAGTAGACCAGCAGCGCCTTGTCCCGCTGCGGTCCCTCCGGGAACCCGGTGGTGATGATCGACAGGCCGGCCGGGGTCATGAAGGCCGCGGCCACCCCGGTCACGAAGCGGGCGGTGATCAGCATCCAGCCCTCGGTGGCCAGCCCGCCGAGTCCGGAGAAGAGCAGGAAGACGGCCAGCCAGCCGGTGAACATCTGCCGCCGCCCGAACAGGTCGGCGGCCCGCCCGCCCAGCAGCATGAAGCCGCCGTAGCCGAGGACGTAGGCGCTCATCACCCACTGGAGCTCGCCCGTGGACAGGCCCAGATCCGCCCGGATCGACGGCAGGGCCACATTCAGCATCGCGACGTCGATGCCCTCCAGGAAGATCGCGCCGCACAGGACGAGCAGGACGCCCCACTGGCGTCCGCGAAACGTGTGGTCCATGGGATTCCTCAGCTGACGTAGGGATTGGTTGCCGGCTCAACCAACCCTCGTCCGCCCGCCCCATGGGAACAACGCCGAAGAAAGCAACGTTCGTTCAGCCATGCTTACCGATCGCGATGAACTGGAGTGCTTCCTGATCCTGGCCGAGGAACTGCACTTCGGCCGCACCGCCGAGCGGATGCTGCTGTCCCGCGCCCGGGTCAGCCAGCTGACCCAGCGCCTGGAGCGGCGGGTCGGCGCGCCCCTCTTCCTGCGCACCAGCCGCAGCGTCGCCCTCACCGCCCTCGGTCGGCAGCTCCGCGAGGACCTCGAACCCCACCACCGCGGCATCGAGACCGCGCTGGCCAAGGCCCGGGCCACCGCCGCGGCCACCGCCCGGGCCGCCGACGGCGTGCTCCACGTCGGCTTCTCCACCCCGCCCGCCGGGGACCTCGTCCTCAAGACCGCCCAAGCGCTCCGCGCCAGCCACCCGAACCTGGCCGTGGAGGTCTGCGAACTCCCGCTCACCGACCCGTACGGACAGCTCCGCAAGGGCGAGTTCGACATCGCCTTCGCCGAGTTCCCGGTGCGCGAGGCCGACCTCGGCGAGGGGCCCGAACTGCTCACCGAGGGCCGGGTGCTGGCCGTCGCAGCCGGCCACCCGCTGGCCGACCGCGCCGCGCTGACCCCGGAGGACCTGGCCGGCGTACCGCTGCTGTCCATCGCCGGTGACCTGCCGCCGTACCGGCGCGAACGGCAGACCCCGGCCCGCACCCCGGACGGCCGCCCGATCGGGCGCGGACCCGAGGTCACCAACATGGCGGAGGCGCTGATGATGGTCGCGGCGGACCGGGGCGCACTGCTGACGGCGGCGCACACGGCCACGTACTACGCCCGCCCGGGCGTGGTCTACCTGCCTGTCGAGGACACCCCGCCGGTGGGCTACGGCCTGATCTGGCGGGCCGCCGACACCACCGGGGCGGTACGGGCCTTCGCGCGCGCCGCCGAACGCGTCGCGGGACGGGACTCAGCGCCCCGGACCACTGCGCCGCGGGCCACTGCGCCGCGGCCTTAGGAGCCGCCCTTGTCCTCGTCTCGGTCCTGCTGCTTGCGGTCCTGTTCCTCGCGGAGGCGGTTGAGGAACTCCGGGTTGTCGTCCGGCGCAACCCACTGGCCGCGCCGGCCGCCGGGGCCGCTGCCTGCGGGCGCGCGCTTCTTGCCGGCGAACAGCCACACCACCGGACCCACGATCGAGAACAGCAGGATGATGATCACCCACACCACCTTGGGCAGGTGCTTGACCTCTTCCTCGGGCGTGTTCAAGCAGTCGATGAAGGCGAACACGGTGAGCCCGATGATCAGCAGAAACGGCAGATAGCGCAGCACGGTGTGGGACCGACCCCCAGAGTGTGGTGGCGGGCCGCGACGGGCCCCGGTGACGCTTCCAGGGTAGTCCGTGGCGGATACTTGCCCCTATGGCTTACGACGATCTCCGCTCGCTGCTCCGGGCTCTGGAGCGGGAGGGCGACCTCAAGCGCATCAAGGCCGAAGTCGACCCGTACCTCGAGGTCGGGGAGATCGTCGACAGAGTGAACAAAGCCGGCGGGCCGGCCCTGCTCTTCGAGAACGTCAAGGGCTCGGACATGCCCCTGGCGATGAACGTCTTCGGCACCGACCGGCGGCTGCTGAAGGCCCTGGGCCTGAAGTCGTACGGGGAGATCAGCGAGAAGATCGGCGGGCTGCTCAAGCCCGAACTCCCGCAGGGCTTCATCGGCGTTCGCGAGGCCTTCGGCAAGCTCGGCTCGATGGTGCACGTGCCGCCGAAGAAGGTGAAGGGCGATGCCGCGCCCGTCCAGGAGGTCGTGCTGACCGGCGAGGACGTGGACCTCGACCGGCTGCCCGCGCTGTTCACCTGGCCCAAGGACGGCGGCTCCTTCTTCAACCTGGGACTCACCCACACCAAGCACCCGGAGACGGGCGTCCGCAACCTCGGCCTGTACCGGCTGCAGCGCCACGACAAGCGGACCATCGGGATGCACTGGCAGATCCACAAGGACAGCCGCAACCACTACGCGGTGGCCGCGGCGCGCGGCGAGCGGCTCCCGGTCGCGATCGCCTTCGGCTGCCCGCCGGCCGTCACGTACGCCTCGACCGCCCCGCTCCCCGGTGACATCGACGAGTACCTCTTCGCCGGGTTCGTCGCGGGCAAGCGGATCGAGATGGTCGACTGCAAGACCGTCCCGCTCCAGGTCCCGGCGAACGCCGAGGTGGTGGTCGAGGGCTGGCTGGAGCCGGGCGAGACGCTGCCGGAGGGTCCCTTCGGCGACCACACCGGCTTCTACACGCCGCAGGAGCCCTTCCCCGCGCTGAAGATCGACTGCATCACGATGCGGAAGCGCCCGCTGCTCCAGTCGATTGTGGTCGGCCGCCCGCCGACCGAGGACGGGCCGCTGGGCCGGGCCACCGAACGCTTCTTCCTCCCGCTGCTGAAGATCATCGTCCCGGACATCGTGGACTACCACCTGCCCGAGTCCGGCGGCTTCCACAACTGCGCCATCGTCTCGATCGACAAGAAGTACCCCAAGCACGCGCAGAAGGTCATGCACGCCATCTGGGGCGCGCACATGATGTCGCTGACCAAGCTGATCATCGTGGTGGACAAGGACTGCGATGTGCACGACCTCCACGAGGTGTCCTGGCGGGCGCTGGGCAACACCGACTACTCCCGCGACCTGACCGTGGTCGAGGGGCCGGTGGACCATCTGGACCACGCCTCCTACCAGCAGTTCTGGGGTGGCAAGGCGGGCATCGACGCGACCAAGAAGCTCCCCGAGGAGGGCTACACCCGCGACGGCGGCTGGCCCGACATGGTGGAGTCCGACCCGGCGACCGCGGCCCTGGTGGACCGCCGTTGGAAGGAGTACGGCCTGTGAGCCCCATCGGAGTGGGCGGTCCCGCCCTGTTCCTCGGCGCGGACACCCCCTGCGTGGCGCTGGTCCGCCCCGAGCTCGACGTGAACGACCCGGGGCTGCGGCTCGCGGCCGAGCAGGCCGGGGTCACCCCCGAGGAGTTCGCCGGGGAGTCCGGTGTCTGGCAGGTGATGGCCGACCGTACCGACGGGGAGGGCCGCTCCTTCGAGCTGCCGGAGCTCTCCGACGGGGAGGCGGCGGTGTTCGCGGACGAGCTGCTGGCCGCGCTGGCCGGCGGCGGGGGAAGCGAACTGGAGCTGGGCGACGGCATCCTCGTGGTCTCCGTCGACCCCGCCGGGGACGACCGGGTGTCGCTGGCCGTCAGGGTGGTCCCGCCGGCCGGCGCGGAGGGCGGCCCGCTGGACGTGGAGCTCGGCACGCTGCCGGTTGCGGAACTGCGCGAGGACGTCGCGGTGTTCCACCGGAGCGTGGCGTGATGACCACCGCCGACGAGGTCGTCGACCCCGGCCCCGCAGCACCGCAGGCCCCCGGCAAGGTCAAGGCCTTCCTGCGGCTGGTGATGATCGAGCACTCGATCTTCGCGCTGCCCTTCGCCTATATCGCCGCCCTCACCGCCATGTTCACGGTGGACCGGAGCATCCACTGGGTGGAGCTGCTGCTGGTCACCGTCTGCATGGTGGGCCTGCGGACCTTCGCCATGGCCGCCAACCGGATCATCGACCGGGAGATCGACGCGCGGAACCCGCGCACCGCCGGCCGCGAGCTGGTGACGGGTGCGGTGTCGGTACGGTCCGCCTGGACCGGGGCCGGGGTCGCGCTGGCGGTGTTCCTCGGGGCCGCCGCCCTGCTGAACCCGCTGTGCCTGGTGCTGGCGCCGGTCGCGGTGGTCCCGATGGTGGTCTACCCGTACGGCAAGCGGTTCACGAACTACCCGCACGCCATCCTGGGCCTGGCCCAGGCCATGGGCCCGGTCGGGGCCTGGCTGGCGGTGACCGGGGCCTGGTCCTGGGACGCGGTGATCCTGGGCCTGGCGGTCGGCGTGTGGATCGGCGGCTTCGACCTGATCTTCGCCTGCCAGGACGTGGCGGCCGACCGCGCCGAGGGCGTGAAGTCGGTGCCGGCCCGCTTCGGGGTCCCGGCGGCCCTGTGGGGCGCCCGCGCCTGCCATGCCGTGACCATGGCCCTGCTGGTCTGGTACGCCCTGGCCACGGACGCGGGCGCGCTGTTCTGGTCGGGCCTGGCCATCGTGGCGGCGGCCTTCGTCTACGAGCACACCATCGTCCGCCCGCACGACCTCTCCCGCCTGAACAGGGCGTTCTTCACGGTCAATGGTTTCATCGGGATCGCGCTCTTCGGGTGCGCCCTGCTGGACCTCGCGGTGCGGGGCCTCACGCTGTAGCTGCTGCCGCCCCTGCTACCCGTACACCCCGGCGCGGCCCGCCGGGGCCTTCGGGAGCAGGAGGGCCGTCGCCGCGCCCGCGATCAGGCCGATCAGGTGGCCCTGCCAGCTGACGCCCGAGTCGCCCGGGCCCAGCCCGGCCAGGATGGTGCCGCCCCAGACGGCGGCGACCAGCAGGCCCACGATGATTCCGGTCGGGCGGCGTTCCACGAAGCCGCGGACCACCAGGTAGCCGAACAGGCCGAAGACCAGGCCGGAGGCGCCCGCCGTGATGCTGTCGGACGGGGAGAGCAGCCACACCCCCAGGCCGTCCGCGACGATGATCACCGCGCAGACCAGCAGGAAGCGGCGTATGCCGCCGAGCGCGGTGAGGAAGCCGAGGACCAGCAGCGGGATGCTGTTGGCGGCGACGTGGTCCCAGCCGAAGTGGACGAACGGGGCGGTCAGCACCGAGGGCAGGTCGTCGACCTCCCGCGCGGTGATCCCGTACGCGTGCAGTGCATAGCCGGTGGCCGCGTTGACCGTTTCGAGCAGCCACAGCAGGGCCACCCAGCCCAGCATGAGGAAGCCGGCGATCCTGGCCCGGTCGGAATCGGTCATGGGTGGTGTCGTCCCTGCGCTCATTTCGGCCCCCTGTGCCGCGTCCTGTGCCGGCGTCGTACAGCGGGAACGTACGGCACACCTTGGCGAGTGCCCGGCCGCGGTGGCCGGATAGGCTCGGAACCATGACTGACGGCAAGCGCACCCCCTGGGTGGTAGGGGTTTCCGGGGCGTCGGGGACGCCGTACGCCGCGGCCGTGCTGCGCGGGCTGCTCGCGGCCGGGGAGAGCGTGGACCTGGTGGTCAGCCGGGCGTCCCGGCTCACCCTGCTGGACGAGACCGGTATCGCCTTCCGGGACGCCCACTGGCGCGAGGACCTCGCCGTGTGGCTGGACCGGGGTGCCGACGGGAAACCCGGCACGTTCGGGGACCTGCCGCTGGACGGGGTGCGGTACTGGGGCGCGGGGGACTTCGCCGCCGGGCCGAGCTCGGGCTCGTACCCGGCCAAGGGGATGCTGATCGTTCCGGCCAGTACCGCCTGTGTGGCGGGGGTGGCGCTGGGGCTGTCGAAGGACCTGCTGCAGCGGGCGGCGAGCGTGATGCTCAAGGAGCGGCGCCGGCTGGTGGTCGCGGTGCGGGAGACCCCGCTGAGCGGTCAGACGCTCAAGGCTCTGGTGGCGCTGGACGAGGCGGGCGCCGTGGTGCTGCCCGCCTCTCCGGCGTTCTATGCGGGTGCGACGCACATCCAGGATCTTGTGGACTTCGTCGCGGGGCGGGTGCTGGATGCGGCAGGGGTGCCGCACCGGCTGTACCGCCGTTGGGAGGGGGAGATCGGTGCCTCCCGGCCTCGGGGTTAGCGCTTCTTGGCGTTGCGCGGCTTGGCGTCCTTCTCGGCGCGCTGCGCGGCAACGAGGTGCTGGTGGGCACGGGATCGGTTGGCCTGCTCCTGAAGCTGTCGCATCTGGGCGTAGGCCATCTCGATCGTGTACACGGTGAACCACTCCTGAAGATCGTCATTGATCTGTTGAAAGATTCACAGGGTGTCGACCCTGTGTGCCTTTGATTCTATACGTAAACTTGCGTGATCGCCGAATAATGGAAGGCTCCAGATACATGGACGCGGTGGATAGGCAGCTCATCCAGGCACTCCGGGAGAACGGACGTGCCTCATACGCCGAGCTGGGCCGGCTCGTGGGGCTCTCCGGCCCCAGCGTCACCGACCGGATCAACCGGCTGGAAACGGCCGGTGTGATCACCGGCTACCGCGCGACCGTCGACTCGGCCTCGCTGGGCCTGGGCGTCACGGCGCTCATCGGCATCTCGCTCTCCGACGCCGCCGACCACGAGGACGTGGCGCGCCGGCTGCGGGACCTCGCCGAGATCGAGGACTGCTGGTTCATCGCCGGCGACGACTCCTTCATGCTCAAGGTGCGCGCCAGCGACGTGGACGGCCTGGAGAAGATCATCCGCAAGCTGTCCGGCACCAAGGGCGTCTCCCGGACCCGCACCACCATCGTGCTCTCCACCAAGTGGGAGAACCGGGTCGGGGACCTGCCGGAGGAGCGCTGAGAGTACGGTGGGGCTGGGTTGCAGGACGGCACACACGACAGGAGGCGACCGGTACATGGACGCTGGGCTCAAGCGCGAGCTGGAGGAGAAGGTCCGCTCCGGCGAGCGGCTGACCCGTGAGGACGGCATCGCCCTCTACGAGTCGGACGATCTGGCCTGGCTCGGTGGCCTCGCCCACGAGGTGCGGACGCGGAAGAACGGCGATCTCGTCCGTTTCAACGTCAACCGTCACCTCAACATGACGAACGTGTGCACCGCGTCCTGCGCGTACTGCTCGTTCCAGCGCAAGCCGGGCGAGAAGGACGCGTACACGATGCGCATCGAGGAGGCCGTCCGCCTGGCCAAGGCCATGGAGAACGAGAACCTCACCGAGCTGCACATCGTCAACGGCCTGCACCCGAACCTGCCGTGGCGCTACTACCCGCGCTCCCTCTCGGAGCTGAAGAAGGCGCTGCCGAACGTCTCGCTGAAGGCCTTCACCGCCACCGAGATCCACCACTTCGAGACCATCTCCGGCCTCTCGGCGTCCGAGATCCTGGACGAGCTGATCGAGGCGGGCCTGGAGTCGCTGACCGGCGGCGGCGCGGAGATCTTCGACTGGGAGGTCCGGCAGCACATCGTCGACCACCGCACGCACTGGGAGGACTGGTCCCGGATCCACCGCCTCGCGCACGAGAAGGGTCTCAAGACCCCGTGCACGATGCTCTACGGCCACATCGAGGAGCCGCGCCACCGCGTGGACCACGTACTGCGGCTGCGCGAGCTCCAGGACGAGACGGGCGGCTTCCAGGTCTTCATCCCGCTGCGCTACCAGCACGACTTCGTGGACATGCAGGACGGCAAGGTCCGCAACCAGCTCCAGGCGCGGACGACGATGGCCACCGGCGCGGAGGCCCTGAAGACCTTCGCCGTCTCCCGGCTGCTGTTCGACAACGTGCAGCACGTCAAGGTGTTCTGGGTGATGCACGGAGTGCAGACCGCCCAGCTGGCGCTGCAGCACGGTGCGGACGACATGGACGGCTCGGTGGTCGAGTACAAGATCACGCACGACGCCGACAACTACGGCACCCCGAACAAGCTCACCCGGGACGACCTCCTGGAGCTGATCCGCGAGGCCGGCTTCCGCCCGGTCGAGCGGAACACGCGGTACGAGATCATCCGCGAGTACCCGGGGCCGGACGCCTCGCTGCGGGAGTCGCCGCAGCCGATGCGCGTCTGAGGCACAGCCGCCCCCGAGCGCCCTGGTCCGCACCCCGGACCGGGGCGTTTTGTGCTGGCGCACCGGCGGAGGTAATGGATACTCTCCGCCCATGTCCCTTACCTTCACGCTGGATCCGTCGATCGACGCCGCCCTGCACGAGGGCATCCTCGACCTCTGGACGGACGTCAGCAACGCCGGCGGTGCCGTCGGCTTCGTCCCGCCGGTGGTCCGGGACGACATCCGTCCGCAGCTGATCAAGCAGCTGGCCCAGGTCGCCGACGGCAGCGCCCGCCTGGTGCTCGGCCGGGACGGGACCGGCCGGGTCGCCGCCACCGCCTTCCTCACCCTCAACTCCCATCGCCTGATGACGCACTGGCTGTGGGCGTACACGGTGATGGTTCACCCCCGCTGTCAGGGCAGCGGGGCCGGCCGCGCGCTGATGGCCGCGGTGGCGGACGCGGCCCGCACGATCGACGGCATCGAGGCGATCCGCCTCTGCTGCCGCGGTGGCCTGGGCCTGGAGCACTTCTACGCGGCCTGCGGCTACAAGGAGGTCGGCCGGGTCCCGGACGCGATCCGGGTGGCACCGGGCGACGACCGCGACGACATCACCATGCTGCTGCCGCTGTACTGACCCCTCCCGGGGGCCCTGGGCCGTGGCCGCCGCCCCGGTCGTGCTTCACTGGACGGGCACGACCGACGTAGAGACAAGGGGTCACAGTGACCGGCAAGTCGAACGCAGCCATTCGGTACACCGCGATGCGGCTGGGCATCTTCGCCGGCTGCTTCCTCGTCGTCTTCACCCTCGTCCGGCTCCGGTGGGTGCCCGCCGGGCTCGGCGACGCCAACCTCGCCTGGGTGGTGCTGCTCGCGCTGGTGCTGTCCGCGCCGCTGTCCTTCGTACTGCTCCGCAAGCAGCGAGAGGACATGGGCGTGCAGATCGCCGGCCGGGTCGCGGGCGCGAAGGAGCGGCTTGCCGCGAACCGCACCCAGGAGGACGCGGCCGACGACGCCGCCCGCGCCGGCTCCTAGTTAGCTTCATCACGCACTGAACCGCCCCAGCGCCGGGTTTACCGCCCCAGCGCTGGGGCGGCGGCGTTTCTGCGGGGCATCGGCGCGTCCGCGGCTCAAAGTAAGCCTTTGAGATTCTCAAAGGGTAAGTGTTAGCGTCTTAAACATGTTGACGACAGTTGCGCCCCCCAAGGCCGCGAGCATCCCGCTCGTGGTGCGCCTGCACGTCGATCTCTGCCGCCGCGTGTCCGCGGCCTGTTGCTGTTCGTAGTCCGTCCAGCAGCGGTCCCGGCCGGGCCTTCCTGGCTGCCGCACCGCATCGCCAACCCGCAGAACCTTCCGCTTTCCTGTGCGTCACCCCCGGAGTGTGCCCGTGTCCGCGACAGCGACCACGCCCCCCAAGTCCTCCTTCTCCCCCTTCTCCTCCTTCAAGTTCCCCTTCTGGGCCCAGATCGTCGCCGGTCTCGCCCTCGGTGTGCTGCTCGGCTGGCTCGCCCGCAGCCAGGACATCAGCTGGCTGAAGACCACCCTGGAGCAGGTCGGCGACATCTTCGTCCAGCTGCTGAAGCTGGCCGTCGCCCCGCTCGTCTTCTTCGCGATCCTGGTGTCGATCACCAACCTGCGGAAGGTGAACAACGCCGCCCGGCTGGCCGGCCAGACCCTGCTGTGGTTCATGATCACTTCGCTGATCGCGGTGGGTATCGGCCTCACCATCGGCCTGCTGACCAACCCCGGCGCGGGCACCGGCCTCACCCCGGCCGACGGCCAGCTGCCCAAGAAGACCGGCTCCTGGATCGACTTCCTGACCGGCATCGTGCCGACCGACATCATCACGCCGTTCACCGAGCTGAACGTCCTGCAGATCGTCTTCATGGCCGCCGTCGCCGGCATCGCCGCCCTCCAGCTCGGCGAGAAGGCCCAGCCGGTGCTGAGCGTCGCCGAGTCCGTCCTGGAGCTGCTGCAGAAGGCCCTGTGGTGGGTCATCCGCCTCGCCCCCATCGGTACGGTCGGCCTCATCGGCACCGCCATCGCCTCGTACGGCTGGAACCTGATCGGCAAGTACGCGACCTTCACCGCCGACGTCTACATCGGCTCGGCGCTCGTGATGTTCGGCGTCTACCCGCTGCTCCTCGCCACGGTCGCCAAGGTCAACCCGATCCAGTTCTTCAAGGGCGCCTGGCCCGCCATCCAGCTGGCCTTCGTCTCCCGCTCCTCGGTCGGCACCATGCCGGTCACCCAGAAGGTCACCGAGCGCCTCGGCGTCCCGAAGGAGTACGCCTCCTTCGCCGTGCCGTTCGGCGCGACCACCAAGATGGACGGCTGCGCCGCGATCTACCCGGCGCTCGCCGCGATCTTCATCGCGAACATCTTCGATGTGCAGCTCGGCATCAAGGAGTACCTGCTCATCGCGTTCGTCTCGGTGGTCGGCTCGGCCGCCACCGCGGGTCTGACCGGCGCCACGGTCATGCTGACCCTGACCCTGTCCACGCTGGGCCTGCCGCTGGCCGGTGTCGGTCTGCTGATGGCGATCGACCCGATCCTGGACATGATTCGCACCGCCACCAATGTGGCCGGCCAGGCCCTGGTCCCGGTCGTGGTCGCGGCCCGCGAGGGAATCCTGGACAAGGAGGCCTACGCCTCGGCCTCCGCCTCCCCGCTGGACGAGCGTGCCCCGGTTCCGGTCGCCACGGCCGCCTGAGCAGCCGCACGGCCCGCACACACCACAGCCCCCGCCCCCGTCCGGGCGGGGGCTGTGGTGTGTGTGCGGCGTGCAAGGGCCGTGCCCGCGGCGTGCGCGGAGTGCACGGCGGGTGCGGGGGGCGTGCGAGGGCTGTCGAAAGGCTGGTCAGGCGGCAATACCCGTGCGTAGATTACCGGCGGTAACGCTACGTCGGGTGCGAGGAGGACGCCGTGACAGCAGCCGGTCAGCAGCTGGTGGAGCCCACCAAGACCGTCGAGGGCGGGGTGGTGCGGGAGGTGGTCGTGCCCGCATTGGCCTCGGTGCCGATGACCGGGTCGCTCGGGGACATCCCCTTCGAGAACGCCGAACGGGCCCCGCACGAGGCCGTGCTCGCCCGGAAGCAGCCGGACGGGAGCTGGCAGGACGTCACCGCCGCCGAGTTCGCCGCCGAGGTCATCGCCGTCGCCAAGGGGCTGATCGCCGAGGGCCTGCAGCCCGGCGACCGGCTCGCCATCATGGCCCGTACCTCCTACGAGTGGACCCTGCTCGACTTCGCCGGCTGGGCCGCCGGGCTGGTGACCGTACCCATCTACCCCACCTCCTCCGCCCTCCAGGCACGCTGGATCATCCAGGACTCCGGCGCCGTGGCCTGCGCCGTGGAGGAGAAGGTGCAGGCGCGGATCATCAGCGCCGAACGCGGCAACCTGCCCGGCCTCGTCCACCTGTGGGAGTTCGACACCGGGGCCATCGCCCGGCTGGTGAAGGCCGGGGCCCGGCTGCCCGACGTACTGGTGCACGAACGCCGGCGGAGCCGCACGCCCGAGTCCGTCGCCACCCTCGTCTACACCTCCGGCACCACCGGCCGGCCCAAGGGCTGCGTCCTCACCCACGGCAACTTCTTCGCCGAGGTCGACAACGCCGTCGAGCTGCTGCACCCCGTCTTCAAGTCCGTCAGCAAGGACCCCGCCTCCACCCTGCTCTTCCTGCCCCTCTCGCACGTCTTCGGGCGGATGGTGGCCGTCGGCTGCCTGCGGGCCCGGGTGAAGCTCGGCCATGCGCCCAGCATCGCGACCGAGGACCTGCTGGCCGACCTCGCCGGGTTCCGGCCGACCTTCCTGCTCGCCATCCCGTACGTCCTGGAGAAGGTCTACAACACCGCCCGCGCCACCGCCGAGAAGATGGGCCGGGCCGCCTCCTTCGACCGGGCCGCCCGGATCGCCCGGCGCATCGGCGAGGCAGCGGAGGGCGGGAGCGCCTCCGCGGGCCTCGGGGCGCGGGCCGCCCGGGCCCTGTACGACCCGCTGGTCTACCGCCGGATCCGGGCGGCACTCGGCGGCCGGGTCCGGTACGTGATCAGCGGCGGCTCCCCGCTCGGCCGGCGGCTGGCCGCGTTCTACACCGGGGCCGGGATCGAGGTCTTCGAGGGCTACGGCCTGACGGAGACCACCGGCGCCACCACGGTCACCCCGCCACAGCGGCCCCGGCTCGGCACCGTCGGCTGGCCGCTGCCCGGCAGCGCGGTACGGATCGCCGAGGACGGCGAGGTGCTGCTGTACGGGCGGCATGTGTTCGCCGGGTACTGGAACGACCCGGCGCCGATGCCCCAGGGGCACTGGTTCGCCACCGGCGACATCGGCGAACTCGACGCCGACGGCTACCTCACCATCACCGGCCGGAAGAAGGACCTGATCATCACCTCGGGCGGCAAGAACGTCGCCCCGGCCCCCCTGGAGGACTGGCTGCGCGCGCACCCGCTGGTCGGCCAGTGCCTGGTCGTCGGGGACAACCGGCCGTACGTCACCGCGCTCATCACCCTGGAGCCGGACGGGCTCGCGCACTGGCGGCAGATGCACAAGAAACAGCGGGTCCCGCTCGGCGACCTCGTCCACGACGAGGAACTCCGCGCCGACCTCCAGCGCGCGGTGGACGAGGCGAACACGCTGGTCTCACGCGCGGAATCGATCCGGCGGTTCGCCGTTCTCCCGGGCGACTTCACCGAGGCCCGCGGCCACCTCACCCCGTCCCTCAAACTCCGGCGGGCAGCCATCGCCCGCGACTACGCGAAGGAGATAGAGGAGCTGTACCGCAGGCAGGAGGCGTAGGCCCGGCTCGCGACGGGGCGGCGACCTGATCGGGCCGGCCCGGACCTGACCCGGCCGGACCGGGCCGGGCCGGACCGGCTGGACCGGCTGGACCGGCTGGACCACGCCGGATCGGGATCCGGCGTGGTCCGAAAGACGGGCCCTGGGGCCCGGTCCCGTCGACCGGGCGACCGGCCCAGGCGGTCTGATCGACGAGCCGCCCCCCAGCCCCCCGCCTATGGTGGTCCGAGGACCCGAATCCACCATCCGGCCCAAGGCGAGCCCGGCCTGCGGGCCCGCCGGACCGGGCCCGTGGGCCCGTGGACGTGCCGGGCCGGGCCTCTGGGCCCACGGCCCTGCCGGGCCGGGCGCGCCGGGGTGCCGGTCATGGGCCGGCCGGAGCCGGGTCCGTGGACGTGCCGGGCTGGGTCGAGGCCCGCCTGGGGCCGGCAGGGGCAGCCTGAGGAGGGTGCCGCGTGGACCGTTCCCGCTCAGCTACCCACCGCCGGGCGGCGGCTCTCGCGCTGGCCGGAGCGCTGGCCGTTGGCTCGCTCGCGGCCGGACCGGCCATAGCAGCCCCCGACCCCGGCCCCGGCATTCGCTGGAGCGGGGACTGCCCGGAGCGGCCGGTGCCGCGGGGGCTGGAGTGCGGCACCCTCACCGTGCCCCTCGACCACGCCGCCCCGGCCAACGGAACCGTCGAGCTCGCCCTCGCCCGGATCCCCGCCACCGGCCCGCAGCGCCGCGGCTCGCTCCTCCTCAACTTCGGCGGCCCCGGCGCCCCCGGCATCGCCACCCTCGCCTCCGTCCACCGCGAGTTCGCCGACCTCGGCGAGGCCTACGACCTGGTCGTCTTCGACCCCCGCGGGGTCGGCCACAGCGCCCCGGTCAGCTGCGGCGGCGCGCTCCGCGCCGGACCGCCCGTCCCGGACGACGCCGCCTCCCAGCTGGCCGCCCTGCGCGACGTGGCCAAACGCTGCGCGCAGCACTCCGGCCCGGTCCTCCCGTACATCGGCACCGTCCACGTCGCCCGCGACATGGATCTGATCCGCCAGGCCCTCGGCGAGGACCGGCTCGACTACCTCGGCTTCTCGTACGGCACCCGGCTCGGTGCCGCCTACGCCGCCCAGTTCCCCCACCGGACCGGCCGGATGGCCCTCGACGGGGTCGACACCCTCAGCGAGTCGCTCACCCAGCAGGCCCTGGTCTCCGCCAAGGGCCAGCAGCAGGCCCTGGACAACTTCCTGTCCTGGTGCGCCCGCCAGGCGGACTGCGTGTACGGGACCAACACCCGCACCGCGAAGGAAAAGGTCAGCGCCCTGGTGACCCGGCTCGACCGGTCTCCGCTGACCGGCCACGACGGCTCGTCCTTCACCGGCCAGGACACGGTCGGCGCGATCTCCACCGGCCTCTACTCCACCGCCCAATGGCCGGCCCTGGCCCGCGGCCTCCGCATGGCCGAGCGGCAGGACGACCCGGCCGGCCTGCTGGAGGTCGGCACCAGCCCCGAGCCCGACGAGGACGGCGAGGACACGGACGGATCCGATCCGGTGCCGGAGGACAACGGGGAGGCCGCCCTGGTCGCCGTCAACTGCGCCGACGACCCGGACCGCGGCAACGACAGGGCGAGCCCGGAGGCCGTGGAGAAGCAGATCGAGGCCCTGAAGAGCGAATTCCGCAAGGCCTCACCGATCTTCGGCCCGAGCCAGCTGATGACCGTGCTCTCCTGCTACGGCCGCCCGCCCGGCACCGACTTCATCCGGAAGATCGACCGGCCCGGCGCCCCACGCATGCTGCTGGTAGGCACCCGCGGTGACCCGGCCACCCCGTACCAGTGGACGGAGGAGACCGCCCGTCTGCTCGGCTCGGCGGAGGTCCTGGACTACAAGGGCGACGGCCACACCGGCTACGCGAGTTCGGCCTGCGTACGCGGCCGGGTGAACGCGTTCCTGATCGACGGCGACCTCCCGACCGGAACACGCTCCTGCCCGGCCGAAGACTGACCCGGGCGGGGCTGGTGTCAGTCTGTCGTGGCGGGGAGCGCTTCGAGGCGGGCCAGTTCGGCGGTGTGTTCGCTCAGGCGGGCCGAGGTGGCGCCCGAGGCGTAGAGGGTGGTGCCGACTGCGGCGAAGGGGAGCGAGAGCACGACCAGGGCGAGCAGATCGGCCGTGTCGCGCTCGGCGGCGCAGAGGGTGCCTTCGACGTCGGAGTAGAAACGCTTCTGGCCGGCTTCGCCGGCGTCGTAGAACACGCGGGACGCGCATTCGAGCTCACGGCCGGAGGAACGCTCCACGGTGAAGGGCGCCACCAGCTGGTGCACCACCCACAGCCAGACCACCGCGGCGACGGCGAGGAGTCCGAGCCCCCACACCCGTCTGGTCCTCGCGCGTTCCCGAAACGTCCTGTCGTATATGAGTGCTCGGCTTGAACCCATGCGCGGGAAGGTAGCAGGGGGGGGGCGGGGCCGGGGGGTTGGGGGTTTTCTCTTGGGCGGTGTCAGGTGGTGTCCGGGGGCTGCCCGTCAGTCCCAGTGTCGTGGGGGGGGGGGGGGCGGGGGGGGGGGGGGGCGGGGGGGGCGGGGGCGGGGGGGGGCGGGGGGGGCCCCCCACAACCCCCCCCCCCCCCCCC
>NZ_JBEOXT010000050.1:0-49369 GCF_040296685.1 Streptomyces sp. NPDC002054 | reverse complement strand
TAGATCCACTTCTCGGGAGCGTAGTGCTTCTCCGAGGAGTAGACCTTGGCCATGTAGTCGCCCAGCGGGCGGTAGACGAGCGCCAGCACCACCACGAGGGCGAGGAGCTGGAGCACACCGGAAAGAACAGGACTCATCGGGGCTCAGAACCTCTCCGGGTACACGAGGGCGAGGACCAGATAGCCCAGCAGGGAGACGGCGACCACCAGGCCGACGACGTTCTCGACAGTCACAGCTTGGTCACCCCCTTGGCGACGAGTGCCACCAGCGCGAAGACCGCGATCGTGGTGGCGACGAAGGCCAGGTCGGCCATCGTGAGCTCCCGAAGAAGTAGAGAGGTATTGGGACAGCTAGAGGAAAGCGTGGATTCCGTCAGGTAAGCGGGTCCTTGACGGGGCCCATACGGCCGGGCGCTTCACTTTGACGGGACTCATACGCCGCCGTGCCTCGGTTGTGACCCGGCGAGATTCAGCCACCTCCGGCGCGGCTGTGGCGGTTCTCGGGCGGCATCAGGGGGGTGTCAATTACCCGCCGACCTCCTTGAGCGGGGACATCCCAGCCGGTTGTATGACGGACGTGAACAGCGGTCTGCGCCATGACGACCGGCCCCCTCATCCGGTGCCGCCGGTTCCGCACGCGCCCGCTGCTTCCGCACCGGCGGTGTAGGGCTTCCCAGCCGCACCCGTCGTGTGCCACGGCGCGCCCCGTCCGGGCCCGCCCACTGCCAACGGCCGCCGCCTGCCCATACCGGCGGCCGTTCCTCCCCCGTGCACAGCCCCACCGCGGTCGGGCCGTGCACGGGGCCTCCGTCCTCGTCGACGGCGCCCACCACGACCGGGGCCTGTGAGCCGCCGGTCCCAGCAGCCCCGTCAGCGGGGCGGCCCCCCGTCCGGGGCCGCCCCGCCGACGCCTCTTCAAGGGGTGTCACCCATGATCGAAATCCTGTCCCACGACGACCGGCTGCCCGCCCTCGCGGCCCGGTTTCCGACGGCCGCGGCCGGCCCGGGCGCGCTGGTCGAGCACGTGCTGGACACCGGCACCGGGCGCTGGTGGGCCGACCGGGTCGACCAGCCCCGGGTCCTTGCGGTGTCCTGCGGGGACCAGGTCCTGCTGCGTGGCGACCCGGAGGCGCTGGCTCTGGGGGCCCTGGCCCCCTTCGCGCTGAGCTATGTCGAAGCGCCCTCCCGGTTCGGCGGCGCCCTGTGGTCCGCGTTCGACCGGGTGACCCCGTGGGAGCGGATGGTCTACGTCCACCAGCAGCCGGCTGCGGCGCACCGGGTGCCGCGCGGGGTGACCGTACGGCGGCTGACGGCGGAGGACGCCCCCGCGCTCGCCGCATTCACCGGTGCAGGCGCGGGTACGGGCGGTTCCGGGGAGGTCGACGGATCCTGGATCCACAGCAGCTGGGGCCGCCCGGATCGGCTCGCCGCCACCGGATACGGCTGGGCCGCCTTCGCCGAGGGCCGCATCGCGGCCGTGGCCTGCACCCGCTTCCGCGGCAGCGCGTACGAGGACATCGCCGTACTCACCCACCCCGACCACCGGCGCCAACACCTGGCCCTGGCCTGCGTGGCCGGCCTGACCGGCGACATCACCGCGCGCGGCCGGACCGGCAGCTGGTGCTGCTCGCGGGACAACCGGGCGAGCCGGCTGCTCGCCTGGACCGCCGGATTCCGGCTCACCCGGGAGTACGTGCACCACGTGACGGGCCGCCCGGCCGTCCGCGGGGTCTCCGGTTCCAGGATCCCCGCGTGAGCGGCCGGGCGGTCTCCGCTAGTCCGTCGCGGACAGGCGGAAGCGGAGCCGGCAGATCACCGCGTCCGTGTCGCGGCGGACTGCGTGGGCCACGACGGCCCCGCGCTGGTTCTGGAGGATCCGCTGCCACAGGCGGGCCGGTTCCGCTTCCGGGATGAGGACCGTGACCCGGGTGCCGGGCTCCGTCTCGGCCAGCTTCCGTACGTACGCGGCGACCGGGCGGCCGACACTGCGCCGCTCGGACGGCAGCCGGACCAGCTCCACGCCCGGGTTCCACAGCGCCCAGTCGCGGGCCAGCGCCTCGGTCTGCACCCGGTCCTCGGGGTCGGGGTGGGCCACGGTCACCGCGCGCACCTCGTCGCCCAGCGACACGGCCGCGGTCAGGGCCTCACTGGTGAGCCGGGTGAGGGAGGAGACCGGGACGATGACCAGCGAGCGGTCCCGGTGCGGGGGTTCGGGGATGCGGCCGATGCCGAGCCGGACGCCGATCCTCGCGTACGCCCGGTGGACCGCCTCGAACGCGGCGACCAGCAGCGGAAGGGCGACGACGATCAGCCAGGCGCCGTCGTGGAACTTGGTGGCGGTGACGACGATGGCGCTGACGCCGGTGAGCAGCGCGCCGAGGCCGTTGAGCACCGTCTTGCCGACCCAGCGCGGGCCGCGCTCCTGCAGCCAGTGCAGGACCATGCCGGTCTGGGCGATGGTGAAGCCGACGAAGACTCCGATGGCGAACAGCGGAACGAGGGTGTTGGTGTCACCGCCGGAGAAGAGCAGCAGCGCGGCGGAGACGGCGGCGAGGGCGAGCACCCCGTGGCGGTGGACCTGCCGGTCGGCCTTGAGACCGAAGACGTGCGGCAGGTAGTTGTCCCGGGCCAACAGCTTGAGCAGCACGGGGAGGCCGCCGAAGGAGGTGTTGGCGGACAGCGCCAGCAGCACCATGGTGGCGAACTGGACGACGTAGAAGCCGATTCCGTGGCCGAGCGAGGCGTCGGCGAGCTGCGCGAGGACGGTGACGCCCTCGACGGGCTGGAGGCCAAAGCGGGAGATCAGCACCGCCAGACCGATGAGCATGACGCCGAGGACGGCGCCCAGGGCCACCTCGGCGCGCTGGGCGCGGCGGGCGGCGGGGGACCGGAAGGACGGGACGGCGTTGGCGATCGCCTCGACGCCGGTCAGGGCGGAGCAGCCGGACGCGAAGGCCTTGAGCAGGAGCAGGGCGCCGACGGTGGTGGCGTTTTCGGAGAGGACGGAGGCGTGGCCGGCGGCGGCCTCGACCGAGACCGGGGCGTCCCGGAACAGTCCGACGACGATCAGCACCAGGATCGAGGCGATGAAGATGACGGTGGGAGCGATGAACGCCTTCGCCGAATCGACGATTCCGCGCAGGTTGACGGCGGTGATCAGGACCAGGACGACCAGGCAGATCCACAGCCGGTGGCCGAACAGCTCCGGGAAGGCCGAGGTCAGCGCGGCGACACCGGCGGTGACGGCGACCGCCACGTTGAGGACGTAGTCCAGGACCAGGGAGGCGGCGGCGACCAGGCTGGTGCGCCGGCCGAGGTGCGCCTTGGCGACCGCGTAGCTGCCGCCGCCGTCCGGGAAGGCCGCGATGACCTGGCGGTACGAGGCCACGAGGACGGCCAGCAGCGCGGCGATCGCGAAGGTGACGGGGAGCGTGAAGCCCAGCCCGTGCGCGCCTGCCGCTGCCAGGACCAGCACGATGGCCTCGGGTCCGTAGGCGACGGATGCCATGGCGTCCAGCGACAGGGCGGCCAGACCGGTGACGGCGGTCAGCTTGTGGCGCGCTCCGGTATCGGGGGGTTCCTCGGCGGTGGGCTTCGCAGCCGCAGGCTCGGTCGTCAGGACGGACATCTTCGGTGTTCCCTTTCGTGGCACGTCCGCCCAGGGTGTTCCCGCGATCCGGCCGCTTGCCTGTTCCACACGCCTTCTTGACGCAGAACCCCAGGGTTCTGACGCATCCTTGACGCGGCATCCGGGAGTCATCAGGAACGCGTCAATGAGCTGTCAGGATCACTCGGCCGGTCCGCCGGGAGCTCCTAGCGTCCCGTCCATGGAACGAGGCTGCGCAGTTCCGGGTCCGGACGAGGCGGACGAACCTCCCGGACCCGTCGTGTACGACGCCCACTGGCGGGGCGAGCGGCGGACCGCGATCGGGGTGGCGGCGCTGTTACTCGCCATGCTCCTGGGCGTCGATGCCGGGGCGGGGCGGCTGACGGTGGTCCGTGGCCTCGTCTGGACCGGTCTGGCCGTCCTGTTGTTCGTGGTGCTGCTGCCGCCGCTGGTCTCGGCGGCGCCCGGCCGGCTGAGCTCGCGCGGGCTGTTCACCCGGCGCACCGTCCGGACCGACCGGCTGATCTCCGTACGGTGGGTGGACGGTGTCGCCCAGCGGCTGGTCCTGCGGGACGATGACGGCCACCGCGTGGAGGTGGACCCGAACGTCCTGGTGCGCAATCCGGCACTCTGGCGCCGGTTCGACCGGGACGCCCGCGGTTCCCTCGAGCGCGGTCTGCTGCTGTGCGGGGCGATCGCGATCGCCCAGCTCGCCGGCCGTGTGGGCGCGAGGGGGACGGATCAGTCCGTGTCTCCGGGGGAGACCAGACCCGTCTCGTAGGCCAGCACCACCGCCTGGGCGCGGTCGCGGAGGCCCAGTTTGGCGAAGATGCGGGCCACGTGGGTCTTCACCGTGGCCTCGCTGAGGTGCAGGGCCTGGGCCAGCTCGCCATTGGACAGGCCGCGGCCCATCAGGGTCAGGACCTCGTGTTCGCGGGGGGTGAGATCGGCCAGGTCCCGGTGCACCCGAGGAGGCGCGGCGGCGCGCGGCCGGGGGCGGGCGGAGCTCGGTCCGGGTGCGGCTCCCGCGTCCGATCCGGCATAGCGCTCCACCAGACGGCGGGTGATGGACGGGGCGAGCAGGGCGTCTCCCGTGCCGACCAGGCGGATGGCCGCGGCCAGATGGTCGGAGGTGACGTCCTTGAGGAGGAAGCCGCTGGCGCCGGCCGCGAGCGCGGCATAGACGTACTGGTCGAGGTCGAAGGTGGTCAGCATGATCACCCGGCAGCCCCGGTCCTGGGCGAGGATCCGGCGGGCGGCCTCCAGGCCGTCCATCCCAGGCATCCGGATGTCCAGCAGGACCACGTCGGGGCGGAGTCTGCGGGCTGCCGCCACGGCCGCGGCGCCGTCCGCCGCCTCGGCCACCACGTCGATGCCGCGGGCGGTCAGGATCATGCGGAAGCCGGTGCGGACCAGTTCCTGGTCGTCGGCGATCAGGACCCGGGGCGCGGGCTCGGCGGCGGGGGCGTCGGTGCCGGTGTTGGCGTTGGCGTTGGCGTTGGCCTTGGCGTCGGTGCTGGTCCTGGTTCCGGTTCCGGGGTGCGCGGGCGGGGTGGGGGTGCTCATGGCCGGTCCAGGGGCAGCCGGGCGCGGACGCGGTAGCCGCCACCGAGACGGCGCCGGGCGTCGAGGTCCCCGCCGTAGACGGCGACCCGTTCGCGCAGACCGGTCAGGCCGTGGCCGGCGCCCTCGGCCCGCGGTGTGGTCCGGCGGGCCGCCCGGGGCGGGGCCGGGCGGGCGGGGCCGGTCAGGACGCTGGGGCCGTCGTTCAGTATTTCGACGCGGAGGTAGTGCTCGGCATAGCGGACGGTCACTTCGGCTTTCGCTCCGTCTCCGTGTTTGAGGGCGTTGGTCAGGGCCTCCTGGACGATCCGGTACGCCGTGACGTCTATCCCGGGCGGCAGCGGGCGCGGCTCCCCCGCTATCCGGACCTCGACGGGCAGGCCGGCGAAGCAGATCCGGTCTATCAGCGGACTGAGCCGGCTGAGGCTGGGCTGCGGGGAGAGGTCCGGGCTCGCCGCGCCGTACGGCTCGTCCGTGCCGTCCTGTGCGGGGGCGAGCAGGCCGAGCAGATGGCGCAGCTCGGTCATGGTGGTGCGGCCGGCGGTCTCGACGGCGCGCATGGCTGCCGCCGCCTCGTCCGGCAGGGTGGCGAGCACCTCGCGGGCCGCCCCGGCCTGCACCACCATCAGGCTCACGTTGTGGCTGACGATGTCGTGGAGTTCGGCCGCGATGCGGGCCCGTTCGGCATCGACCGCGGTCCGCGCGGCGCTCTCCCGCTCCCGCTCCAGCAGCCAGCTCCGTTCCTCGATGGCGGCCCGCTGCTGCCGCCTGGCCCGGGCCAGGGCAAGGCCGAGCCAGGCCGCGGCGGCACCCATGGTCACCACCGCGACGGCCAGCAGGCCCGCATACGAAATCGACACTCCGTCAGCCTCGCAGCCGCGGGCAAGATCCGCATCCACCTGTGGATCGTCAACCCGGCGGACGAGCTCGTACATCCCCGGGATGAGGGGCGGTTGGGGATACACCCGGGGAGGGACGCACGGGTTCGGAGGCCGCTCCTACCGTCGAGACATGACTGAGCAGCAGGTCGTCGTCAAGCTGGACGGCGTACACAAGGAGTACGGCGATGCGAAGGCCCTCGACGGGGTCTCGCTGGAGATCCGGGCCGGGGAAGCGGTTGCCGTGATGGGGCCCTCGGGCTGCGGCAAGTCCACCCTGCTCAACATGGTCGCCGGGCTGGACCGGCCGACCTCGGGCACGGTGCAGGTGCACGGCCGGGATCTGGGCGAGCTGAACGAGACGGGGCTGGCCCTGTTCCGCCGGCGGAACGTCGGCATGATCTTCCAGTTCTTCAATCTCATCGACGACCTGCCGGCCCTCGACAACGTGGCACTGGCCGCCCAGCTGACCGGAACCGCCGCCCGGCAGGCCCGGCGCCGCGCCCTCGAACTCCTCGACGAGCTCGGGGTGGCCGACCGCCGGGACGCCTATCCGGCGACCCTCAGCGGCGGCGAGCGGCAACGGGTCGCGGTGGCCCGGGCCTTGATGAACCGTCCGGCGCTGCTGCTGGCCGACGAACCGACCGGCGCGCTGGACAGCCGCTCGGGCGAGCAGGTGATGGACCTGCTGATCGACCTGAACCAGATAGGCCAGACCCTGCTGATCGTCACCCACGACCCACAGCTGGCCACCCGCTGCGCGAGCCGGCTGATCGAGTTCGCCGACGGCCGGCTGGCCCGCGAGAGCTCGCTGGAGACGACCCGATGAGCGCGGTGTGGCGGGCCTCGCGGGGCGCGGTGAAGCGCCGCCGACTGCAGACCGTGGTCATCGGCCTGGTCGTGCTGTGCTCCACCGTGACGGTGCTGCTTGCCCTGACCCTGCTCGGTGCCGCCTCCGGCCCGTTCGACCGGATGTACGCCGAGCAGCGCGGCGCGCACATCGTGGCCACGTACGACGCGGCGAAGACCACCGGGCCGCAGTTGGCGGAGACCGCCCGGCAGCCCGGGATAGAGGCCGCCGCCGGGCCCTTCGGCCAGGTGATGCTGGAGGTACCCGAGGGCCGACTGTGGGGTCCCGGGGGACAGCTCTCCGTAGTGGGCCGGGCGGATCCGGCGGGGCCGGTGGACAGGCTCCGGCTGCTGCAGGGCCGCTGGGCCACCGCGCCTGGCGAGATCGTCGTCAACTGGTCCATACAGGGCACGCCCAACGCCGAGTTGCTGGGGACGAAGCTGCCCGTCCCCGGCGCACCGCCGCTCAGCGTGGTCGGGTTCGCCGTCAGTGCCAGCCATTCGGCCGGTGCCTGGGTGACTCCCGAGCAGATGGCCGCGCTGCATCCGACGGGCGGCCAGATGCTGTACCGGTTCACCGATGCGGCGACGGACCGGGAGGTCGAGGCCGGGCTGGCGAAGGTCACCGCCGGGCTGCCCGAAGGCGCGCTGACCGCCGCCCAGTCCCACCTGGCGCTGAAGCGGGCCTTCTCCGAACTGGCCGGTGCCCTCCTCCCCTTCATGACGGTGTTCGGTGTGCTCGGCCTGGCCGTGTCGGTGCTGATCGTGGGGAACGTGATCAGCGGTGCGGTGGTCTCCGGGTACCGGCACATCGGGGTGCTCAAGGCGCTCGGCTTCACCCCGAACCAGGTGGTCGCGGTGTATCTGACGATGGTGTCCGTACCGGCCGCCGTCGGCAGCGTCCTGGGCACCCTGTGCGGCACCCTGCTCGCCGAACCCGTGCTGCAGATGGCCTTCTCCGGCGTGGAGACCGGGCAAGCCGCCATCGGACTCGACCCGTGGATACCGGTCGGCTGCCTGCTGGGCATGCCCGCGCTGGTGCTCGTCACCGCGCTGGTCCCCGCCCTGCGGGCGCACCGGCTGTCGGCCGCCCGGGCGATCACCGCGGGCAGCTCGCCCCGGACCGGCGGTCGCGGGCTGGGCGTCCAGCGCCTGCTGAGCGGCAGCCGCCTGCCGCGCGCCCTCAGCCTGGGCCTGGGGCAGCCGTTCGCGCGCCCGGCCCGCACCCTGATGACCATGGCCGCGATCGTGCTCGGCGTGACCACGGTGACCCTGACCACCGGGCTGACCGCGACCATCATGGCCGTCGGCCAGGGAGCCGGGGACAGTGGCGGCCCGCGGGTGCAGGTCGACGTCGGCCGGGCCTCGGGGGGCCGGACACCGCCCGCGCTGGGCGATGCCGGGATCGAGGCGCTGCTGCGGTCGCTGCCCGGCGCGCAGGGGGTGACGGCCCGGGCCCTCACCGAGGCCGGCATCGTCGGGCGCACCGAACCCCGGTTCCTCGACTTCTACCGCGGGGAGAACCCGCCCGAGGCCGAGCGCGTCGTGGAGGGCAGGTATGTGCAGGGCGCCGGCGAAGCGGTGGCCGGGCCGCCCTTCCTGACCCGGCACGGACTGAAGGTCGGCGACCGGATCACCCTGAACGTAGGGGGCCGGCGGGCGGAGGTGACCCTCGTCGGACAGCTCATGTCGGGCAACCAGCGTGCGCTGACCGTCTCATGGGACACCCTGGCGGCCCTGGCGCCCGACCTGCGGCCCATCGAGTACACCGTGCAACTGGCGCCGGGCACCGATGCGAAGGCGTACGGGAAGGCGGTCGAGGCGGCCGACCCCGGCCTGTATCCGAGGACCCTCGGCAACTCGAACTCGGTCACCACCTCGATCGTCGGCTTCTCCACGGTGTTCACCGTCCTGCTGTCCGCCGTCGCGGCGCTCGGTGTCTTCAACACCGTGCTGCTGAACACCCGGGAGCGGCGCCGGGACCTGGGGATGCTCAAGTCGATCGGAATGACCCCGCGGCAGGTCGTGGCAATGACCGTGGCATCGGTGGCAGCAGTGGGCGCGGTCGCCGGACTGCTGGGGATACCCATCGGAATGGCCGCCCACCGGCTGCTGGTGGACCACGTCGGCATCATCCGGTTCCCCGAGTCCATGAAGGACGTCTGGCACGCCCCGCAGCTGGCCGGACTGGCCCTGGCCGGAGTGGGGATCGCGGTCCTCGGCGCGCTGCTGCCCGCCCGCTCGGCGGCCCGCCTCACCATCGCCACGGTGCTCCACACCGAGTAGGCGGGCCGGCGCCCGGGGTCCACCGACCGGTGGACCCCGGGTTCCACCGGCCGAGCCTGTCGGCCGGCATGCCCCGTTGACCAGCATGTTCCGTATGACGAATCTTCCTGTGCGCATGGCTCGTCGGAGCGCCGAACGCCCCTGGCGGGCGATCGTCGGCTGGCTTCTCTTCGTAGCGCTCTGCCTGGGCTCCGGCATCGCGATCGGCGGCAACCCGGCCGCCAGCGAGGACTTCCGGATCGGCGAGGCCGGCCGGGCCGAGGCCATCGCGGCCGAGGGCGGTCTCCAGCAGCGGCCCCTGGAGCGGGTCCTGATCCAGGCCGCGCCCGGCAGCGGCCCCCTCGACCGCGCCGCCGCGGACGCCGCCGCCCGGGACACCGTCCAGCGGATGCGGAAGCTGCCCGAGGTGCTGTCGGTGGCCGAGCCGGTGCCGGCCGCCGACGGCTCCGCCGTCCGGGTCGACGTCACCATGAAGGGCGCCGAGTTGGACGGCAAGAAGAACGTCGACCCGCTGCTCGCCCAGACCGCCGCGGTCCAAGCGGCTCACCCCGGGCTGTGGGTGCAGGAGGTGGGCAGCCCCTCCATCGGCAAGGGCGTCGACAAGCTGCGCGGCGACGACCTCGCCCGCACCGAGGTGATCGCCCTGCCGGTCACCCTGATCACCCTGCTGTTCGTCTTCAGCTCCGTGATCATGGCCATCGTGCCGCTGCTGCTGGCGCTCACCTCGATCATCGCCGCCGTGGGCCTGTCGATGCTGGCCTCGCACCTCTTCCCCGACGCCGGCGTCGGCACCAACATCATCCTGCTGATCGGCCTGGCTGTCGGCGTCGACTACACGCTCTTCTACCTCAAGCGGGAGCGCGAGGAGCGGGCCCGGGCCGGCGGTCGGCTCAGCTCCGGGGCCCTGGTCGAGCTCGCCGCCGCCACCTCCGGCCGGGCCGTGGTCGTCTCCGGTCTCGCCGTCGCCGTCTCCAGCGCCACCCTCTACCTCGCCGACGACGTGATCTTCTCCTCCATCGCCACCGGCGCGATCGTCGTCACCCTGGTCGCCGTGGTCAGCTCCCTCACCGTGCTCCCCGCCCTGCTGGCCACGCTCGGCGAGCGCTCCGAGCGCCGCAAGGCCCGCAACGAAGCCCGCAAGAAAGCCCGCGCCGCCGCCCGCGGCAGGACCCCCAAGGTCCGGCGCCCGAAGACCGGCGGCAACCGGATCACCGACGCCGTCCTGCGCCCCACCCGCAAGCACCCGCTCGCCACCCTCGCCACCGCCACCCTCGCGCTGCTCGCCCTGGCCCTGCCGCTGCTGAACCTCAACCTGACCGAGATGAGCCGCGAGACCCACTCCCGCGCCATCCCCGCCATGCAGACCTATGACCGGCTGACGGCCTCCTACCCCGAGCTCAAGTCCACGCACCAGGTCGTCGTACGAGCCGACGCCGAGCGCACCGACGAGGTGGCCGCCGAGCTCCGCCGGCTCGCCGACCGCGCCCGGACCGACGCGGCCGTCACCGGCACCCCGGTCCTGCGCACCTCCCCGGACGGCCGGATCAGCCTGCTGGAACTGTCGGTCCCGCACTTCATCAGCTCCGACACCGCCGTGGCCTCCCTGAAGTCCCTGCGCGAGACGCACATACCGGCCACCGTCGGCCGGCTGCCCGGCACCGAGACCGCCGTGACCGGCGATGTCGCCCGCTCCCAGGACTACCCGGCGCACCAGAAGCGGAAGCTGCCGCTGATCATCGCCGCCCTGCTGCTGGTCACCTTCGCCATGACCGTGTGGGCCTTCCGCTCCGTGGTCCTCGGCCTCATCGGCATCGCACTGAACCTGCTCTCCGCCGCCGCCTCGCTCGGCGTGCTGGTCCTGGTCTTCCAGTACGAATGGGCCGAGGGAATCCTCGACTTCGACTCCACCGGTTCGATCGGCTCCCGGGTCCCGCTGTTCCTCTTCGTGATCCTCTTCGGCCTGTCCATGGACTACCAGGTGTTCGTGATCAGCCGGATCAGGGAGGCCGCGCTGAACGGCGTACCCACCCGGCAGGCGGTCATCGACGGCATCCGCAGCTCGGCCGGCGTGGTCACCAGCGCCGCCGTGGTGATGGTGACGGTGTTCGCCAGCTTCGCCGCCCTGCACCTGATCGAGATGAAGCAGATCGGCTTCAGCCTGGCCGTGGCCGTCCTCCTCGATGCCTTCGTCATCCGGATCCTGATCCTGCCCTCCCTGATGCTGCTGCTCGGCGAGGCCAACTGGTGGCCGTCCCGAGGCGTGCGGCGGGCCCGCCGAAGCGCCGCGCCCATAGCCAACGCCAACGCCGACACCGACGCCCGCCGGGCCGTGAACGTACGCTGAATCGCATGGAGCAACGGCCGCAGCGCACCGCCAGGTTGACCGTCCGTACGTTCCACCTCTGGTACTCGGCGGTCTGGGTGCTGCTCGGTCTCGCCCCCTCGGCGATCAGCCTGCGCAACGACCACGGTCCGGGCCTGTACGCCTCGATGGCCGTGCTGGCCGTCCTGGCCGCCGGGTACGCGTCGGTCCGGCTCCGCCTCGCGGAGCCGGTGCTGCCGCCCGGGGCCTGGCTGGTGCTGCTGGCCCTCGGCGTGGGGGCGATGGCGGCCCTGCCCGGCGGCGGCGCGGCCCTGTTCATCGTCTCGCTCCCGCAGTTCTGGATCCACGCCCCGTCCCCGCGGGCCGCGATCGGACTCAGCGGGGCCGCCGCCGGGGCCACCGTGGCCGGCACCCTCCTGCACCCCATCGACTCCCCCACCGGGAACACGGCGTTCACAGTGGCCGGCTACCTCGCCGGGGTGCTGCTGGGTCTGCTGGTGCACCGGCTGCAGGAGGACGGCGAGGAACGGGCGGGCCGGCTGGGCGCCGAACTGGAAGGTGCCCGGCAGCGGTTGGCTGAGGCGCACCGGCAGCAGGGCGCGGCGGAGGAGCGGGAGCGGATGGCCCGGGAGATCCACGACACCCTGGCCCAGGGCTTCGCCTCCATCATCGTGCTGGCGGAGGCAGCCCGTTCGGCCCTGGCCGCCGACCCGGAGCGGACCGCTCAGCAGCTCCGGTCGATCGAACAGACCGCCCGGGAGAACTTCGCCGAGGCCCGGGTGCTGGTCGGCTCCGCCCCGCAGAGCGGCCTCACCCCGGGCCCGGTGGTCGGCACCCTGCGCCGCACGCTGGAACGTTTCGCCCAGGACACCGGCCTCACCGTCGACGCCGACCTCCCCCCGGACGTCGACTGCGACCAGCAGACCCGGATCGCCCTGCTCCGCTGCACCCAGGAATCCCTCGCCAACGTCCGCAAGCACGCCGATGCGAGCACCGTGGGCGTGGTCCTCACCCAGCACCCGTACGCCATCGAGCTGGAAATCACCGACGACGGGCGGGGGTTCGTGGTCGAGGACTCGCGCGGCTTCGGCCTGGACGGCATGCGCAAGCGGCTCGCGGAGCTCGGCGGAGAACTGACCGTCACCAGCTCGGTCGGGGACGGCACCCGCATCCTCGCCACCCTGCACACCACCCACCGGAAGGGCAGCCTGACATGACACCCGGAACCGCCGCAGCCGCCGGAACCGCCGACGCACCCCTGCGGGTCGTCGTGGTCGACGACCACACCGTGATGCGGGCCGGAGTCGTCGCCCTGCTCGCAGCCGAACCTTCCATCACGGTGGTCGCCGAGGCGGACAACGGCCGGGAAGCGGTCGGGCTCGTCGCGTCCCTGGCCCCCGACGTGGTCCTGATGGACCTCCGGATGCCGGTCATGGACGGGGTCGCCGCCACCGCCGAGATCATGTCCGGGACGGCAGGGACGGCAGGGACGGCAGGGACTGCCAGGACAGCCGGGACGGCCGTGACCCGGGTGCTGATCCTCACCACCTACGACACGGACGCGGAGATCGAGCGGGCCGTCGAAGCCGGTGCGATCGGCTACCTCCTGAAGGACACCACCCGCGAACAGCTCGTCGATGCGATCCGCTCGGCCGCCCGCGGCGAGACCGTACTGGCCCCGCGGGTCGCGGAACGCCTGGTCGCCCGGATGCGCCGGCCGGCCCCGGTGGTGCTGACCGCCCGCGAGGTGGACGTCCTGACCGCGGTCGCGGACGGCCTGTCCAACGCGGACATCGGCAGGCGCCTGGTGATCGCGGAGGCCACGGTGAAGACCCACCTACTGCGCGTCTTCGCCAAACTCGACGTCAGCGACCGCACGCACGCGGTGGTCGTCGCCATGGACCACGGCCTCCTCCCCCGCCGGAGCCGGCAGTAATAACTCCGGGATCACTCCGGGCGCGGGCGGGCGGAGCGGCTGAAGTCCACGTCCGCCGGCTCCTCCCCCGGCCAGCTCAGCCGCGTCGGCGCATCCGGGGTCCGCGCCACCACCCGGCCGCGCGAGACGACGTACCGCGGCCGGACCTGCCGGCGGATCGCCTCGGCCGGCGACGGGGCGGGCAGCAGCACGAAATCGGCCGGGCTGCCCGGCCGGATGCCGTACTCCTCCGAGATGCCCAGCACCGCCGCCGCCCGGTCGGTGACCATCGAGAACGCCGTCGGGATCTCGTCCGCCCCCGTCAGCTGCGCCGCGTACAGCCCGACCAGCGCCGTCTGCAGCGGATTCCCGGTACCCAGGGCGTTCCACGGGTCCATCACATCGTCATGCCCGAAGGCCACATTCACCCCCGCCGCCAGCATCTCCTTCACCTGGGTGAGACCGCGCCGCCTGGGATAGCCGTCAAAACGGCCCTGCAAGTTGAGGTTGGCGAACGGGTTGGCCACCAGATTGATGCCCGAACGGGCCAGCAGCCGCTGCAGCTTGTGGCTGTAGGCGCCGTTGTACGAGCCCATGGCCGTGGTGTGCGAGGCCGTCACCCGCTCCCGCAGCCCGGACCGCAGCGCCAGTGCGGCCACCACCTCCACGAAACGGGACTGCTCGTCGTCGATCTCGTCGCAGTGCGCGTCCACCCGCAGCCCGTGCTGCTCGGCCAGCGCGAACGCCAGGTGCAGCGAGGCCACCCCGTCCTCCCGGGTGTCCTCGAAGTGCGGGATCGCCCCCACCACGTCCGCGCCCCGGGCGACCGCCTCCCGCAGCAGCTTCTCGCCCCCCGGGAACGACACGATGCCCTCCTGCGGGAAGGCGACGATCTGCAGGGTCAGAACATCCCGGACCCGGTCCCGGACCTCCGCCAGCGCATCGAGGGCCACCAGCCGGGCGTCCGTCACATCACAGTGCGTACGGACATACAGCACCCCCTGGGCCGCCTGCCAGCGCAGCACCTCGGTGGCCCGGGCGACCACGTCCTCCCGGGTCAGGGTCCGCTTCCGCTCGCTCCAGCAGGCAATGCCCTCCCACAGCGTCCCGGACGCATTGGGGCGCGGCTCGCCCGCCGTCAGGGCCGTGTCCAGATGGATGTGCGGTTCCACGAAGGGGGCGCTGAGCAGCTCCCCGCGCGCCTCGATCAAGGTCCCGGTTTCGGGCGGCTCGCGCTCGTCGTCGTGCGGGATCACCTGCGCGACATGACCGCCCTCGGCCACCTCGACATCGACCAGACCGGGCGCGACCCGGCCGTCCCCTGTATGGAGCCGGGCGCCTCGGACGATCAGCAGCATGGCTCCACGATACGGCGGCGCACCCGGACCGCGACCGCATCACACCGCCGCAGACCGGGTGGACCGGTGCCGGACTCAGCCGCGTTTGGCCTGAGCCTTCTGCTGCATGCCCCTCGTCTTCGCGGAGACGGACTGCACATCCCTGAACGCAGCCTTGGCACGCGCCTCGGCCGCCGTGTTCTTCGCCATCGCACGCTCTGAATCCTGGTGGCCTGACCTGCCGGAACGAGCCTTCTTGGCCATGATCACTCCTCCTCGGAGCACTCGAGGGGCGTACCCGTCCACTCTCCCCCCGTTCGGCCCAGTCGGCATCCCGACACAATGGAGGGCATGACCACCCACGAGATGACCGACTCCGCGATGCCCGACTGGGAAAAGCGCTTCCGCGCCCCGCGCGTGGGCCTGCCCGAATGGGCGGAAGACGCCCCGGACCGCTCGCTCTTCGTCTCGAACGCGACCGGCACCTACGAGCTCTACGCCTGGGACCGCGCCACCGGAACCCGCCGGCAGGCCACCGACCGCCCCAACGGCACCACCGACGGCACCCTCTCCCCCGACGGCGAGTGGATCTGGTGGTTCTCCGACACCGACGGCGACGAGTTCGGCACCTGGGTGCGCCAGCCCTTCGCGGGCGGCGACGACCTGCCCGCCACCCCCGGACTGGAGCCCTCCTACCCGGCCGGCCTCGCCATCGGCCGCGACGGCACGGCGGTCGTCGGCCGCTCCACCGACGAGGACGGCACCACCCTCCACGTCTGCCGCGGCGACGGCACCGCACCCGTCGAGATCTACCGGCACCGCGAATCCGCCGGCGTCGGCGACCTCAGCCATGACGGCACCCTGCTCGCCATCGAGCACACCGAACACGGCGACGCCATGCACTCCGCGCTCCGCGTCGTCACCCTCGACGGCACGACCGTCGCCGAACTCGACGACTCCAAGGGCGGCACCGAGGAGCTCGGGCTCGAAGTCCTCGGCTTCGCACCCGTCGCCGGCGACACCCGCCTCCTCATCGGCCACCAGCGCCGAGGCCGCTGGGAGCCGATGATCTGGGACGTGGCCGCCGGCACCGAGGAAGAGCTCGCCGTCGACCTGCCCGGCGACGTCGGCGCCGAGTGGTACCCGGACGGCAGCGCCCTGCTCATCGCGCACAGCCGCGAGGCACGCAGCGAGCTGTGGCGGTACGACCTCGCCGGCCGCTCCCTCGAACGGGTCGACACACCGGCCGGCACCGTCTCCGGCGCCACCGCCCGCCCCGACGGCACCGTCGAATACCTGTGGTCCTCCGCCGCCGAGCCCTCCTCCGTACGGTCCACCGCCGGCGGCATCGTGCTCGACGCGCCCGGCATGACGGCCCCCGGCTCGGTTCCGGTCGAGGACGCGTGGGTGGACGGCCCCGGCGGGCGCATCCACGCCCTCGTCCAGCGGCCCGTGGGCCACGGCGACGGCCCCTTCCCCACCATCTTCGAAATCCACGGCGGGCCGACCTGGCACGACAGCGACGCCTTCACCGCCACCCCCGCCGCCTGGCTCGACCACGGATTCGCCGTGGTCCGCGTGAACTACCGCGGCTCCACCGGCTACGGCCGCGAATGGACCGACGCGCTCAAGTACCGCGTCGGCCTGATCGAACTGGAGGACATCGCAGCCGTCCGCGCATGGGCCGTCTCCTCCGGGCTGGCCGACCCGGCACGGCTGGTGCTGTCCGGCGGCTCCTGGGGCGGCTACCTCACCCTGCTCGGACTGGGCACCCAGCCCGAGGCCTGGGCCATCGGGCTCGCCGCCGTACCCGTCGCCGACTACGTCACCGCCTACCACGACGAAATGGAAGCGCTGAAGGCCCTGGACCGCACGCTGTTCGGCGGCACCCCCGAAGAGGTCCCCGACCGGTTCGCCGCCTCCTCCCCGCTCACGTACGTGGACGCGGTCCGCGCGCCCGTGTACATCGCGGCCGGGGTGAACGACCCGCGCTGCCCGATCCGCCAGATCGACAACTACGTGGACCGCCTGGCCGCACGCGGCGCGGTCCACCAGGTCTACCGCTATGACGCGGGGCACGGGTCGTTGGTGGTGGACGAACGGATCAAGCAGGTCCGCATGGAACTCAACTTCGCCCTCGCGCACCTCTCTATTTAGGGCTCGGTTCGCCTCCGGGGGCGCTTCTGCCGAGCTCACAGGGTCGTGCGTCCTCGAAAACCGCTCGTTCCTCGCGGTTTTCTCCGGGCGCTCGACCCTGTTCCCTCGGCGCGCCCCCTTCGGCTCACTCGCCCGCGCAGGCTGCGGGGACTCGGGACAAGGGGCTGCGAGATCTCGGGACGAAGGGGCTGCGAGGACTCGGGAGGAGGGGCTCCGGAGGGGCGGGACTTGGGACGAAGGGGCTGCGAGGACTCGGGAGAGGGGGCTCCGGAGGGGCGGGACCGAGGAAAGGGAGGTGCGGGACCCGCGGGTCGGGGTCGGGGTGTGGGCCCGTACCGTGGAGGGGTGCACCGGTTTCTGCTGACCCCGCGGTGGTGGGGGATCAACGTCTTCGTCGTGCTGGCCGTCCCCGTCTGTCTGTTCATGGGGTCGTGGCAGCTCGGCCGCTTCGAGGACCGCGTCGACACCCACCGGGAGGTCACCGCCGAACGGCCGGGCGGCCAGGCCGCGGCGCCGCTGGACTCGCTGCTGCCGGTGGACAAGAAGACCTCCGGCCGACTGGCCGCCGCCTCCGGGGAGTACGCCGAGCAGTTCCTGGTGCCCGAGCGGCAGCTGGACGGCAAGTCCGGCCACTACGTGCTGACCCTGCTCAAGACCGACGGCGGCAAGGTGCTGCCCGTGGTCCGCGGCTGGCTCCCCGGGGCCGCCGACGCCAAGGCCGCTCCGGCCCCGCCCACCGGCCGGGTCGAGGTCACCGGTGCCCTCCAGTCCGCCGAGAACTCCGGGACCAAGGGGGTCCACGCGGCCGGCGGCCTGCCGGCCGGCCAGCTCGGGGTGATCGGCGCGCCCTCGCTGGTGAACCTGGTGCCGTACGACCTGTACGACGCCTGGGTGACCGTACAGACCGGCACCGACGGCATGACCCCGGTCCCCGCCGCCGCCCCCGCCAACACCGGCCTCGACCTGAAGGCCTTCCAGAACCTGGGCTACACCGGCGAGTGGTTCGTTTTCGCCGCGTTCGTCCTGTTCATGTGGTTCCGCCTGTACCGGCGCGAGGTGGAGGCCATCCGCGATGCGGAGGCCGGCCTGGTCCCGGCAGAGGCCGAGCAGGTCCCGGCCGAGCCGACCCCGGCAGCGGGATCCGCCGCCGGGACCGTCGCAGCCTCGGCTACTGCCCCGAGTCGACCGGAATGACGCCGGTCGCGTAGATCGTCCCGCTGCCACACGCCGACGGGATCGAGGTCTGCGCCACCGGAGCCCCGGGCTCCGCAGTGTGCGTGACCTCCAGGCCCGTGGTGGCCGGCGTCGAACCGCCGTCCAGCGGATCCGAGTCCGTCACCCCGTCCGCACTGCCGGTCGCGCCCGCCGGGGGCTCCCCCGGGGTGTCCGCGCCGGTCTGGGCCGGCGGGGTGGTGGTGGTGGTGGTCGTGGCCGGACAGCTCTCGGTTGCCGGCACCCAGGCGAACTGCACCTCGTACGCCGTATTCGGCGTCAGCATCAGCGAGGGCGCCGCGGCCGATGCCGGGGGCAGGCCGGTCGCCGGGTCGTCCTCCGTGTGCGCCACCACCGGCACCAGGGGCTGCCCCGGCGAGCCCGGCGCCGGGGCCACCGTCAGGCTGCCCGCGCCGCTCACCACACAGCCCTGTCCGGACAGGTTGGTGACCCGGAACGTGCCGTAGACCTTGCCGTCCGCGTCCGGGGTACGGGTGTCCGAGACCGCGCCCAGCTGACCGGCGCTGCAGGCGGGTGCCGCGGCGCCCGCCGCCGGGGGCTTCGGGCGCTTGCCCTTGCCCTTGCCGGTCGCGGTGCCCCCGGAGGACGCCCCTGCGGAGCCGGACGTTCCGCCCGTCGCCGCGCTCCCGCGCTCCGGCGGTTCCGGCTGGCCCTTGCCGCGGTCCGGCTTGCTCTCCCCGGCTTCCCCGTCCTCCGTGTCCTTGCCGCCCTTGCCCTTGGTGGACGGCTTGGGGCTCTTGGACTTGCCGAGGCCGGGCCGGGCGAGGTTCGGGTCGCCGGCGAGACCGCCGGTCTGGCCCGCACTGTCGTGGCCGTGCCCGGCGACGGCCGCGGTGTCCCGGGCCTGGTCCGGGCTCCCCGTGAGGTGCAGCAGCGTCGGAATGCCGGCCCCGGCCAGCACCACCATGGCTGACGCTCCGATGAGTGCCTGCCGCTTGCGGGCCCGCCGCCGCGGGACGGCGACCCGCAGCCGCTCCAGCGCATCCTCGGAGGGCTCCAGCCCGCCGACGGCCCCCTGCAGCATCGACCGCAGCGCGAGCTCCTCGGCCGCGACGCCGCCTGCGCCCCCGCCTGCGACGCCCCCGCCCGGTTCGCCCCCGCCCGGTTCGTCGCCGCCGGCGCCGGTCCTGTTGTTCGGTTCGGTCGTCATGCCTGGGCCTCCATCGCCACCCGCAGCGCGGCAATGCCCCGCGATCCGTACGCCTTCACCGAGCCCAGGGATATCCCGAGCGTCTCGGCGACCTGGGCCTCCGTCATGTCCGCGAAGTACCGCAGCACCAGGACCTCGCGCTGCCGCCGCTGCAACCCGCGCATCGCCTTGATCAGGTCGTCCCGCTCCAGCTGGTCGTACGCCCCCTCCTCCGCGCTCGCCATGTTCGGCATCGGCTTGGAGAGCAGCTTCAGACCGAGGATGCGGCGGCGCAGCGCGGAACGCGAGAGGTTGACCACCGTCTGGCGCAGGTACGCCAGGGTCTTCTCCCGGTCGCGCACCCGGCTGCGGGCCGAGTGGACCCGGATGAACGCCTCTTGGACCACGTCCTCGCAGGATGCGGTGTCGTCGAGGAGCAGCGCGGCCAGACCGAGCAGCGAGCGGTAGTGCGTGCGATAGGTCTCGGTGAGGTGGTCGACCGTGGTGCCCGCGACGACGTCTCCGTCAGCGGCCACTGCTGCCACTGCTGTTGCGGCTGCCGCGGGTCCGGTGCCGTCGAGGCGGTCCGTCCGGTCGGCGCCTGCTCTCGGAGCCGGCACTCGGCCGCCCCGGGTCGTTGAAGTTCCAGCTGTCGCCTCGGGCACGATCACCGGGAAGCCGCCGGGCGTGCGTGAGCGCGGGCGCGCCGGGACGAATCCGGTGCGCACCGGTACTGCGAAGTCGAGTAGTGCCTCTGCCACGCCAGTTGGACACGCGTCCCCCCGTCAGGGTTGTACGCGCGAGGCATCCTCACCAGCAATTCACCTATTGCCCTCATGCGTACCCGCTCTTCCCGATTGCCCCATCCGTCCAGGCGGCAGTCGGGCCATCACCTTGATCAAGGGATCAGTGATGATCCTACAAAGCGATTTACGCGAGTTCACCCACGATCAGTTCCGCAATCTGGGCGGCATTCAGTGCGGCCCCCTTGCGCAGATTGTCGGCGCACACGAAGAACTCCAGCGCGTACCGGTCGTCCAGCGAGCCGCGCACCCGCCCCACCCAGGCCGGATCGGTGCCCGCCGCGTCCGCCGGCGTCGGGAACTCGCCCGCGGCCGGGTCGTCGACCAGCACCACCCCGGGCGCGGTCTCCAGGATCTCCCGGGCCGCCCGCGCGTCCACCCGCTGCTCGAACCGGGCCCGGACGGTCAGCGAATGGCCCGTCACCACCGGCACCTGCACACAGGTGACGGAGACCTTGAGGGATGTCAGGTCCAGGATCCGGCGGGTTTCGGCGCGTACCGCCAGCTCGTGCGAGGACCATCCGTCCTCCCGCAGATCACCGGACCAGGGCACCACATTGAGGGCCAGCGGAGCGGCGAACGGCCCGGTGTCCTCGCCGACGGCCCGCCGTACGTCCCCGGGCGCCTCGCCCAGTGCGGTGCCCGCGACCAGCGACAGCTGACGGCGCAGCGCCTGGCTGCCGGCCCGGCCGGCCGCGCCGGCCGCCTGGTACGAGGAGACGGTCAGCTCGACGAGGGAGAACCCGGCGTGCAGCGCACCGACCGCGGCGATCATCGCCGCGGTCACACAGTCCGGCCCGGCCACGATCCCGCGCGGCCTGATCCGCGCCGCGTGGCCATTGACCTCGGGCACCACCAGGGGCACCTCGGGGTCCTGCCGGAAGGCGGCGGACTGGTCGACGACCACCGCGCCGCGGGCGGTGACCACCGGAGCCCAGCGGGCCGAGACCTCCGCCGGGGTGAGGAAGAGCACCACGTCGCCGGGGCCGAGGCCGTCGAAGGCGTCCTCGGTGAGGGCGAGCACCTCGGTCTCCTCCCCGCGCACGGCCAGCCGGCGGCCGGCCGAGCGCGGGGAGGCGATCAGGCGTATGTCACCCCAGACGTCCGCCCTGGTCGGCAGGATCTGGAGCAGTACGGAACCGACTGCTCCGGTCGCCCCCACCACGGCGAGCGCCGGGGCGGACGACCGGTTCGCGGTCATCGGCCGGTGCCTCCGTAGACGACGGCCTCGTCGCTGTCGGAGTCCAGGCCGAAGGCCGTGTGCACGGCGCGGACGGCCTCGTTGACGTCGTCCTGGCGGGTCACCACCGAGATGCGGATCTCCGAGGTGGAGATCAGCTCGATGTTGACGCCCGCGTCGGACAGCGCCTGGAAGAAGGAGGCGGTGACCCCCGGGTTGGTCTTCATGCCCGCGCCGACCAGGGAGATCTTGCCGATCTGGTCGTCGTAGCGCAGGGAGTCGAAGCCGATCGCGGCCTTCGCCTTCTCCAGGGCCTCGATGGCCTTGTGGCCCTCGGTCTTGGGGAGGGTGAAGGAGATGTCCGTCAGGCCGGTGGAGGCCGCCGAGACGTTCTGCACGATCATGTCGATGTTGATCTCGGCGTCCGCGATGGCGCGGAAGATCGCCGCGGCCTCGCCCGGCTTGTCCGGGACCCCGACGACGGTGATCTTGGCTTCGGAGACGTCGTGGGCGACTCCGGAGATGATGGCGTGCTCCACCTGCTCGTCCCCTTGCGACTCGGGCTTTTCGTTGCTGACCCAGGTGCCCGGCAGTCCTGAGAAGGACGAGCGTACGTGGATCGGGATGTTGTAGCGGCGCGCGTATTCCACGCAGCGGTGCAGGAGCACCTTGGAGCCGGAGGCGGCCAGCTCCAGCATGTCCTCGGAGGAGATCCAGTCGATCTTCCGGGCCTTCTTCACCACGCGCGGGTCGGCGGTGAACACGCCGTCCACGTCGGTGTAGATCTCGCACACCTCGGCGTCCAGCGCCGCCGCCAGGGCCACGGCGGTGGTGTCGGAACCACCGCGTCCGAGGGTGGTGATGTCCTTGCTGTCCGCCGACACACCCTGGAAGCCGGCCACGATGGCGATGTTGCCCCCGTCCAGCGCGGTGCGGATCCGGCCCGGCGTGACATCGATGATGCGCGCTTTGTTGTGGACCGAGTCGGTGATGACGCCTGCCTGGCTGCCGGTGAACGACTGGGCCTCGTGGCCCAGGTTTTTGATCGCCATGGCCAGCAGGGCCATGGAGATCCGCTCTCCGGCGGTCAGCAGCATGTCGAATTCACGTCCGGCAGGCATCGGGGATACCTGCTCGGCGAGATCGATCAGCTCGTCCGTCGTGTCGCCCATCGCCGACACCACGACGACCACCTGGTGGCCGTTCTTCTTGGCATCGACGATCCGCTTGGCGACGCGCTTGATGCCCTCGGCATCGGCTACGGAGGAGCCTCCGTACTTCTGCACGACAAGGCCCACGTGCGCTCCTCGCTCAATCCAGTACTGCGGTCGCGGGCCAGTCTAACGAGCGCCCGGAATCTGACCTTCACGTACCACATCATGAGACGTTCCGTTCATCCCATGATCACGCAGAGTATGCGCTCCGAAGCCGGGGACACCCTCTAGGCGCGCGGGCGGCCCAGGCCGCCGAGTTCCTCGGCCATCACCCGCCCCGCCTGCTCGGCCAGGTCGTCCTCGGCCAGGTCCTCGTCTGTGTCCAGCCCGTCCAGCTCCTGCAGCGGCTGGTCCAGCCGGACGTGCGCGACCAGCGACTGCAGGGCCCGCAGGGTGGCCGAAGCGGTGGAACCCCAGTTGGAGAAGTACGAGAACTGCCACCACCACAGCGCCTCGGTGGTCCGCCCGGCCCGGTAGTGGGCCAGCCCGTGCCGCAGATCCGCCACCACGTCCGCGAGATCGTCCGAGATCCGGTGGGCGACCGGCGCCTTGCGCGGCTCGTACGGGTCGAAGACCTCGGAGTACACGTCCACCGGGTCCAGCAGGTACGCGAACCGCTCCCGCAGCTCGTCCACGTCCGGCTCCGGGCCGAGGTCCGGCTCGTACCGCTCGTCGGGCAGGACGTCCTGGTACGCGCCCAGCCGGCCGCCCGCCAGCAGCAGCTGGGAGACCTCCAGCAGCAGGAACGGCACCGCGCTGTCCGGGTCCTCGCCCTTGGCCACCTCGGTGACCGCGACGATGAAGGACTCGATCTGGTCGGCGATCTGGACGGCGAAGTCGTCCGGATCCTGGCCCAGGGCGTGCAGCGTTGCGTCAGACATCGAGAAGTCGCCTTCCTTCAAAGGCCCGCCCGAGCGTGACCTCGTCCGCGTACTCCAGGTCTCCCCCGACGGGGAGCCCGCTGGCCAGGCGGGTGACCTTCAGGCCCATGGGCTTGATCATGCGGGCGAGGTAGGTGGCGGTGGCCTCGCCCTCCAGGTTCGGATCCGTGGCCAGGATCAGCTCGGTGACCGTGCCGTCCGCGAGCCGCGCCAGCAGCTCCCGGATCCGCAGGTCGTCCGGGCCCACCCCCTCGATCGGGCTGATCGCCCCGCCGAGCACGTGGTACTTGCCCCGGAACTCACGCGTCCGCTCGATCGCGACCACGTCCTTGGGCTCTTCCACCACGCAGATCACCGTGGCATCGCGGCGCGGGTCACGGCAGATGCCGCACCGTTCCTCCTGCGCCACGTTCCCGCAGACCGCACAGAACCGGACCTTCTCCTTGACCTCCAGCAGCGCGTGCGCCAGCCGGCGCACGTCCGTCGGCTCGGCCTGAAGGATGTGGAAGGCGATCCGCTGCGCGCTCTTGGGCCCGACGCCGGGCAGCCTGCCCAGCTCGTCGATCAGGTCCTGAACCACGCCTTCGTACAACGGACTGCCTTCTTCCTACGTCGTCTGATGGAGCCTGAGCCCGAGGGCCGGAGGGGTCAGAACGGGAGGCCGGGGATACCCGACCCGCCGCCCAGACCCTGGGCCAGCGGACCCAGCTTCTGCTGCTGGAGCTGCTGCGCATTCTCGTTGGCCGCCTGGACGGCCGCCACCACCAGGTCGGCGAGGGTTTCCGTGTCCTCCGGATCGACCGCCTTCGGGTCGATCATCAGGGCCAGGAGCTCGCCGGAACCGGTGACGGTCGCCTTCACCAGCCCACCGCCGGACTGCCCCTCGACCTCGGCCGCCGCCAGGGCCTCCTGCGCCGCGGCGAGATCCTGCTGCATCTTCTGGGCCTGCTGGAGCAGCTGCTGCATGTTGGGCTGGCCACCACCGGGAATCACGGTTCACTCCTACGTTCCACTGCCGGGTCGGTCAAACCGAGCCTACGGCTTCACCGCCCCCTGCGCCCTACGCCGTGAGGACCAACTCTTTCGAGTGAGAGATACGGCGCGCATCTACCTGATCAAGACCTCCTTGCGGGCGGAAATCCCGGGATTCCATGCCCACGGCCCACCATTCGGAGGTAGGAAGAGCATGGACGAGCATGCGCACCATTGCGCACACGCGCACCACCACACGTCAGCGCAGGCAGAGGGAGTGCCGGGTGAGCCAGCCGGAGATGCAGCCCGAGGGGCCACCTCGGGATCCCCGGGATGAAGGCAACAGCGAAGGCGCCGGCAGGGCGCGGTCGGCGGGCGATCTCACCGGTCGGCCGTTCCCCCTCGGGGACTGGGGCGAGCCCGCGGAGCGGCTGGACGAGCTCTACCGGCGGGTCGAGGCCGATGCGCTGCGCACCGCGGAGTGGTATCTGTCCGACCGTGCCTGGAAGCGCCGCGGGGCCCGGCTGCTGCGCGCCGGAGCCGCCCTCGGCGCGGTCACCGGAGCCGCGATGCCGCTGCTGGAGCTGACCGGGGCGGTGCCGGGGGCCTTGGCGTACGGCTATCTCTCGCTGCTGCTGGGCGCCGCCTGCCTGGCCTGTGACCGGTTCTTCGGGCTGACCTCCGGCTGGATGCGGGACGTGGCCACGGCCCAGGCGGTCCAGCGCAGACTCCAGACCCTCCAGTTCGACTGGGCCTCGGAGAACGTCCGGGAGGTGCTGGGCCCGACCGAAGGCACCGCGAGCGAGGCGGCGGACCGGTGCCTCACCGTGCTGCGCCGGTTCTCCGAGGACATCACCGAACTGGTCCGCTCCGAGACCGCCGACTGGATGGTCGAATTCCGATCCGGTCCGGCCCCACTGGTCATGCAGTCCCTGGCCGCCACCACGGCCCGCGGCCCGGAGCCGGGCGCCCACCCGAGCCGGTTCCCGCTCCCCCCGGGCACCCGCCCGAACATGCCGAGGCAGCGCCCCCCGGAGCAGCCCCGCTGACCTGGCGCCGGGGGCGAGGGCGGCGGTGGGGTGCGGCGGGGGACGCCCGGCTCGCTCAGCTGAAGATGATCATCGAGCCCTGGCCCAGGCTCCGGGTGGCGGCGGCATGCAGCCCCAGCCACACGTGCCGCTCCCGGGCAAACGGACTGTTGTCGTACGGAATGGGTCCCGCCGGCTCCTCCAGCGAGGTCGGCCGCCCCGGCGGTCTCGGCGCCGCCGGAGGATTCGCCGGATCGATCCCGATCGCCGGCGCCACGAACACCAGCTCCCGCAGCAGCCCCTGCGCCGACCCCAGCGGGCCGCCCCCGGCCAGCAGCTCCTCGTTGGCCAGCGGAGCCGCGAAGTCCACCGGCACATAGGCGCCCGCGTGGTCGTAGTGCCACACCAGGTGCGACTGCTGGGCCGTGGCCTCGAACATCTCCAGCAGCTGCTCGTAGTCGCCACCCAGCTCGTCCACCGGGGTCACCGGCAGGCCGCACAGCTGGAGCAGATAGGCGCGCCGCAGGAAGTGCAGGGCGTCGTAGTCGAACCCGGCCACCGGTGCCACGTCCCCCGACAGGCCCGGCATATAGGCGAAGACGGGCACGGACGGCAGCCCGGCCTCGCCGAGCGCCTTGTCGTACGCGGCGATCTCCTCCGCGAAGGGGTTGTCGGGGCTGTGGCACAGCACGTCGACAAGGGGGACCAGCCACAGGTCACAGGCCACGCGGGCTCCGATCGGTCGTCGAGTGGTCGTCGAGTCAGCCGTTGTCCGCCGATCGGGCCAGCGTAGTCCGCCGGACACGCTCAGCGAAGAGGTCGACGGAGCCTGGCTCACGCGACCCGGGCCTGGCTAGTCCCCCACCCGCCAGACCCACACGTCGGCCTCCTTCACCGGAGCCCGCCCCAGCAGCTTGGTCAGGGTGTCCCGCAGCTCCAGGCCCCGGTCCTGGAACGGCAGCACCACCGCGCCGGCCTTCCAGTACTCCAGGTCGGCGCGGGCCTGTGCCTGCCACTCCGGGGTGATCTCGGGCGGCTCCGCGCCGTAGCGGACGTCCCGCAGCATGTTCGACAGGTGCCGCGGGGTGGCCCCGTAGATCCCGATCCGTTCGGGGCCCCACGGGCCGTTGAAATAGCCCCCGGCCAGCCGGAAGCCGAAGTCCGCCTCGACCTGCCAGTGCAGCGCGTCGGCCGCCGCCGGGTCCGGCAGCGGTACCGGAACGAGTGCCTCGCCCTCCTTGACGTACGGCTTCCAGAGGCCCTCCGCGATGAACACCGGCACCGGCTCCCGGTCCCGGACCTCCAGCGGCACCGGCAGTACCGGGATCAGCGCCGCGGCCACCGCCAGCCCGCCGAGCACCCGCTGCTCGCGCGTCCGCAGGCGGCGTATCCGGTCCAGTCCCAGAGCCAGCAGCATGCCCAGCACGGGCGCGCACACCATCGCCACCCGGCCCTCGATGACCGACTCGAAGAGCGGCTGGTGGGCCAGCAGCCGCCACGGTCCGGGCACGACGATCTCGGTGTGCGGGATCCGGATCCGCGGCCCGAGGGAGAGCAGCGCGGCAGCCGCACAGGTGACCGCCAGGGCCCGGACCACCGTGTGCCGCCACAGCCAGACCACCACGGCCGCGGCCAGCGCGAGGAGCGGCCAGCCGAAGAAGGCGTTCTGCTCGGTGGGATTCAGCGACAGCCGCTCGGCCGTCTCCCGGTCCCCGAAGAAGGACTGGGAGGCGTACTCGACCAGGGCGCGCGGGCTGTTCCCGGCGGCGTCCCCGTGCAGGACCGAGTGGTAGCTCTGCGGGCCGAAGAACTGCCAGTACAACGGGAACGCCACCAGCGGCACGGACACGGCCGCGGCGATCCCCAGCCCCTTGGCCAGGGGTTTCCAGGCCGCCCGGGCCCGCTCGCGGTCGAGGACGGCGTACGCCCCGGCGAAGATCAGCATGCCCATGGCGGCGAGCAGGAAGGGCTCCTCGCCGAGGAAGACCTGGTAGGCGGAGAACAGGCCGAGCAGCACCCCATTCCGGACCACCCGCTGCCCGGCGCAGAGCCGCAAGGCCCGGTCGATGATCACCGGGATCATGAACAGCACCACGAAGTTCGGGTGGGCGTTGGCGTGCGAGACCATCGGCGGCGCGAAGGCCGCGAGCGCGCCGCCGATGGCCGCGGCCCAGCGGTCGGCCGCCAGCCAGCGCCGGATCAGCCGGTACCAGGCCCATGCGGTGCCGGCGATGCCCAGCGTGAAGACCAGCATCAGGGTGGTCTCCGGGCCGGCCAGCAGGGTCAGCGGGGTGAGCGGCACGGACAGCCCGAGCATGACCGTGTTGCCCATCAGGTTCACCCCGTCGGGCATCCCCTGGAACAGCGTGAACAGCGGATTCCGCAGGTGGGAGATGTTCTCGGCGGTGACCGCGAAGAACCACTCCCACTGGTTCTGGTCCTGGCCCGAGTCGGCCAGATAGGTGCCCTGCAGATCGGCCCAGCGGTGCCGGTACAGGAACAGCGCGGCGAGGACGTACAGCGCGGCAACGGTGAGCGTGCCCGCGTTCAGCCGGGCGAGCTCGCCGAGCACCCGCAGGTAGTCGAGCGGGCGGACCTTGGAGCCCTCCTGGTGCGACCAGCGCACCGGAACCTCCGCCACCGCCCAGCCCTGCTTCCGGAAGTACTGGAGGATCTCTACGTCCACGCCCCAGCCGTCGAGCCGGGAGGCGGCGAACGCGGCCCGCGCCCGGTCCCCGTCGAAGAGCTTGAACCCGCACTGGGTGTCCCGGATGCCGGGGACGGCCACGGCGCGGACGAGGCGGTTCCCGGCCCGGCCCAGCAGCTGCCGCAGCCGGCTCTGGCGGCGTTCGATGCGGGAGTCGGGGTGGGCGCGGGAGCCGATCGCGGCCTGGATGTCCGGGCCCTGGGCCAGGGCCTTCTCCAGGTGCTCCAGGTCCTCGACGGGGGTGGCGAGGTCGGCGTCGGTGAGCAGCACCCGCTGTCCGGCGGAGGCCAGCACGCCCAGCCGCAGGGCGCCGCCCTTGCCCCGGTTGCGGTCGGACCGGATCAGCCGGATCCGCGGTTCCTCGGCCGCGGCGGCCTCGGCGACGGCGGCCGTGCCGTCGGTCGAACCGTCGTCGACGACCACCACCTCCCAGTCGCCGGGGGCGGTGCCCAGGTGCAGGTCGAGGTGGCGGCGGAGCGCGTCCAGGGTGGGGCCGAGCCGCTCCTCCTCGTGGTAGGCGGGGACGACCACGCTGAGCCCGACGGGCCCGAGCCAGGTCTGCGGAGGGGCTGTGGCTCCGCTCGCGCTGTTCGCGCCGCTCACTCCCCGGCCGCCTGCAAGTCGGCGGCCCAGTCCAGTGCGTGCTGGTTGTAGGCGTGCACCAGGCGTCGTACCTCGTCCGCGTCGACCCGGGTCACCGCGTCCAGCAGTTCGATGTGGCGGCACCACAGCAGGCTCCGCAGCTGCGGCTCGCTCTTCAGGTAGGGCACCGCGAAGACCCAGCACTGCACCCGGATGCGGTGCAGGAATTCGGAGATGTACGCATTGCCGACCAGCCCGCCGAGTTCCCGCCAGAACCGCAGGTCGTAGCCGATCAGCACCTCCAGCGAGCCGCTCTCGGCGGCCTGCTGGGCCTGCTCGGCCCGGCGGCGTACGGAGACCAGCTGCTCGCCGGAGCCGGGGGCCGTGCCGCGCTCGACGAGCCGGCGGAAGATGCCGTCCACTATGAGGATGCGGGCCTCGATCATGCCCCGGAAGTCGTCGACCGTGAACACCTTGACCCGGAAGCCGCGGTGCTGGACGGATTCGAGCAGTCCCTGGGCCGACAGGTCGACCAGCGCCTCGCGGACCGGGGTCGCGGAGACCTCGTACTGCTCGGCGATCTGTTTGACCGTGAACTCCTGGCCCGGGGGCAGGCGGCCCGCCAGCACCTCGTCACGCAGCGCGTCCGCGATCTGCTGACGAAGGGTGTTGCGGGTGACAGCTCCGCTGCCTGGCATGGGGTCCGTCTCCTTTGTAGGGCTTCGGACACCTTAGGCCAGGCAGCGGAACGGACGGGCGGGTGCCGTGTGGCCGCTGTGTGGGCGGTGTGCGGGCGCTATGCGGAGGTGGTGTGGCGGTCAGCGACCGTCAGCGCCTCGTCGAGGAGCGCGAGGCCCTCCTTGGCCTCCGTCTCGGAGATGTTGCAGGCGGGCACGACATGGGTCCGGTTCATGTTGACGAAGGGCCAGAGTCCGGACTTCTTGCAGGCAGCGGCGAACTCGGCCATGGGCGCGCTGTCGGCCCCGGCCGCGTTGTACGGGACGAGCGGCTCGCGCGTCTCCTTGTCCCGTACGAGCTCCAGCGCCCAGAAGGTGCCCAGGCCGCGGACCTCGCCCACGGACGGGTGACGCTCGGCGATCTCCGCGAGGGCCGGGCCGATGACGTTGGCGGCGAGGTGGGCGGCGTGCTCGACGATGCCCTCCTCCTCCATGGTGGTGATGGTGGCCACGGCGGCGGCGCAGGCCAGCGGGTGGCCGGAGTAGGTGAGTCCGCCGGGGTAGGGGCGGGTGGCGAAGGTCTCGGCGATCGCCGCGGAGATGGCCACGCCGCCGAGGGGTACGTAACCGCTGTTGACGCCCTTGGCGAAGGTGAGCAGGTCGGGGGTGATGTCCCAGTGCTCGGCGGCGAACCACTTGCCGGTGCGGCCGAAGCCGGCCATGACCTCGTCGAGGATGAAGACGATGCCGTACCGGTCGCAGAGCTCGCGGACCCCGGCCAGGTAGCCGGCCGGCGGGACCATGATCCCGGCGGTGCCGGGGACGGTCTCCAGGATGATCGCGGCGATGGACTGCGGGCCCTCGAAGGCGATGGTGTCGGCGAGGTGGCGCAGGGCGCGCTCGCACTCCTCGGCCTCGGTGGTCGCGTGGAACGGGGACCGGTAGAGGAAGGGGCCCCAGAAGTGCACGACGCCGGCCGAGGCGGTGTCGGAGGGCCAGCGGCGCGGGTCGCCGGTCAGGTTGATGGCCGCTGCGGTGGCGCCGTGGTACGAGCGGTAAGTGCTGAGCACCTTGGCGCGGCCGGTGTGCAGCCGGGCCATCCGGATGGCGTTCTCGACGGCCTCGGCGCCGCCGTTGGTGAAGAAGATCTTGTCCAGGTCGCCGGGGGTGCGCTCGGCGATGAGGCGTGCGGCCTCGGAGCGCGATTCCACGGCGAAGCCGGGCGCGAGGGTGCAGAGCTTCGCGGCCTGCTCCTGGATCGCGGCGACGACCTTGGGGTGCTGGTGGCCGATGTTGGTGTTGACCAGCTGGGAGGAGAAGTCCAGGTAGCGGTTGCCTTCGAAGTCCCAGAAGTGCGACCCCTCGGCCCCGGCGACGGCGAGCGGGTCGATCAGGGCCTGGGCGGACCAGGAGTGGAAGACGTGGGCGCGGTCGGCGGCCTTGACGGCGGCGCCGGTCGCGATGTCGGTCTGCGGGTGAGGGGTCATGCGGCCAGGCTAGAAGTGCGCAGGTGGGAGGGGATATCGGCGCCTTGTATGAGGGTGGCGGTCCGGCCTCGGCAGTTTGTCCCCCCAACGGCCATTGACAGCATCCTGTCGTCATGACAGTCTCTTGTCATAACCAAGCGAGACCAGGGAACGACGGAGGAGACCACGATGACCACGACCAGCCACGTGAACACCGCCCCGCGCAAGCCGGTCCACCTCGCGGTGTACGACACGTACGCGGACTGGGAGACCGGTCACACCACCGCGCACCTCGCCCAGCGCGGCTACGAGATCCGCACGGTCGCGCTCGCCGACGACAAGCCGGTCACGACGATGGCCGGCGTCCGCATCCAGCCGGACTCGGCCCTCGCGGACCTGGACCCGGCGGAGTCCTCCCTGCTGATCCTCACCGGCGCGAGCCTGTGGGACACCGGCGACTCGCTGGCCCCCTTCGCGGCCAAGGCCCGCGAGTTCCTCGCGGCCGGGGTGCCGGTCGCGGCGATCTGCGGCGCCACGGCGGGCCTGGCCCGCGAGGGCCTGCTGGACACTCGCGCCCACACCGGCGCCGTCTCCTTCTACCTGGCCGCGACCGGCTACGCGGGCGGCGACCGGTACGTGGAGGCGGACGCGGTCACGGACGGCGACCTGATCACGGCGGGCCCGACGGAACCGGTGGCCTTCGCCCGCGAGGTGTTCGCCCGCCTGGGCGTCTACGGGCCCGAGGTGCTGGACGCCTGGTACCGGCTCTTCCACGACTCGGACCCGAGCGCGTACCCGGTCCTGATGGCGGCGGAGGAGGCGGGCGATGCGTGACGCTCCGACGACGCCGGAGTCCGGCCCGGCAGGCAGCGGGGCGGGGGCCGCGGGGACGCGGGAGGTGCAGGAGCTGCTCAGTCGTACGGCGATCGGCGTGTTCCGGCTGAACGGGCAGTTCCTCGCCGTCTCCGAGGAACTGGCCCGCCCGGCCGGGCTGACCGCCGCCTGGTGGCAGGTGCTCGGCGCGGTCCTCCACGAGCCGCTGCCGGTCGCAGGCATCGCCCGCGCCATGGGCATCACCCGCCAGAGCGTCCAGCGCATCGCGGACCTGCTCACCGAGCGCGGCCTCACCGAGTACCTCCCGAACCCGGCCCACCGCCGGGCCAAGCTCCTCCACCCGACCCCGGCCGGCCGCGAGGCCATCGCCCGGATCGAGCCCGGGCACGCCGCCCTGGCCACCCGCCTCGCGGCGGAACTCGGCGAGGAGGCCTTCGCCGAAACCGCCCGCGTACTGGAGCGGCTGGCCGCCGCCATGGACACCCTCACCCCGCCCAAACCCTGACCCCCGGGGGCACCCGGGGGGTGTCCGCAACCGGAACGGAACCGTCATCGTCCCTCCCCCTGCGGGCCCCGGCAACGGCCCACTATCCTCGGCCCGTTCGGCCGGCCCAGGGGGAGGGGACCACATGGCCATGGAGCACTTGCATCCGGGCGATCCGCAGCGCATCGGGCCCTACCGTCTGCTGTCCCGGCTCGGCGCCGGCGGCATGGGCCAGGTCTACCTCGCCCGGTCCGACCGCGGCCGTACCGTCGCCGTCAAACTCGTCCACCCGGAGCTCGCCCGCCGGGAGGAGTTCCGCACCCGGTTCCGCCAGGAGGTGTCCGCCGCCCGCCGGGTCGGCGGCGAGTGGACCGCTCCGGTCCTCGATGCCGACACCGACGCCGACACGCCCTGGCTCGCCACCGGTTACGTCGCGGGCCCGAGCCTCCGCCAGATCGTCGCCCGCGACTTCGGCCCCCTGCCCACCCGTTCCGTACGGATCCTCGCCGCGGGCCTCGCCCACGCCCTCCGCGACATCCACAGCGCCGGCCTGATCCACCGCGACCTGAAGCCGTCGAACGTCCTGCTCACCATCGACGGCCCCCGGGTCATCGACTTCGGCATTGCCCGGGCCCTGGAGGACACCGGAACCGGAATCGGGACCGGAGCCGATGCAGGTTCCGGACTCTCGGGGCTGACCCGGACCGGCGAACTCGTCGGCTCCCCCGGCTTCATGGCCCCCGAGCAGGTCCGCGGCGAGCCGGTCACCCCGGCCTGCGACGTGTTCTGCCTCGGTGCGGTGCTCATGTACGCCGCCACCGGCACGCTGCCCTTCGGAGATCCGGAGGCCGCCGGGGGGAATCGCCCCGCTGCTCCTGCGCATCACCGAAGCGGAACCGGAACTCGCAGCCGTCCCCGCGGAGCTCCGCGCGCTCGTGGCCGGCTGCCTGCGGAAGGACCCGGCGGACCGGCCGACCCCGGCGGAACTGCTGGGCCTGGTCGGCGCGGGCGACACCGTCGCGGACGGCAAGGCCCTGGAGCCCTGGCTTCCGGGCGCGCTGGTGGCCCAATTGGGGCGGCACGCGGTGCAACTGCTGGACCGCGAGGACGCCGGCCCGGACCGCCCGCGCGCGGACCCGCCCACCCTGCCCGCCCCGCCCGGCCTGCCCGGCCACGCGCCGACTCCGGGGCTGGGGCAGGCTCCGGGGCCGGCGCCGGTCCCTGCGTACCCCAGTTACGGTCCCGCCCCGAGCTACGGCCCCGCCCCGGTTCCGGGACCGGCCGCGGCACCGCCGGGTCCGGTCTTCTCGTACGCCGCACTGCCCCCGCACCCGCACCCGCCACACCCGCGGCACCGCACCGCCTCCACCGCGTTCCTGGTGGCCGTGGCCACCGTCGTGGCGATCGCCGCGGGCGGCACCGTGTACACGGTCATGAGCGCCGACGGCGACCCTTCCTCGGGCAGCTCGCCCGCACGGACCACCGCCGGCTCGACCCCCACGGCCCCTGTCACCGCCCCGAACTCCCCGGCGGACCCGGCCGCGGGCGGCAGCGGCGCGACACCGGGCACCACCCCACCCACTACGCCCGCCGCGCCCGCCGGCATCCCGGCCGGCTACCTCGGCACCTGGACGGCCACCTCCGGCACCCAGACCTGGCGGCTCACCCTCACCCAGGGCGCGGTGGGCGACCCGGTGATGAAGCTGGAGGTCCGCTCGGCCGCCTTCGAGTGCGGCTGGTCGGCCGCCCTGCAGTCGGCCGGCCCACCGGTCGAACTGAGCCCGTCGAGCGTCTCGTACGGCCCGTCGGCCACCTGCAACCCCGGCCAGTGGAGCCGGCTCACCCTCCAGGGGGACGGCAGTCTCGTCCGCGAGTTGGTCGGTGGCCAGAATCCGCCGCTCACTTATCGCCGCTGATTGTGTCGACGTCAATAAGCTTGCGCGTAAAGCCTGTTGCCGGGAATGCGGGGCATCGCACACTGCGGCGCATGGAGCCGTTGAAAATAGTTGCGGAACTGTGGGAACGGATCGAAGCGCGCGACTGGGACGGAGTCGCCCGGCTCATCGCGGACGATGTGGTCGTCGAATGGCCGGTCAGCGGTGAACGAATCGTCGGGCGGGACAATTTCATCGCTGTGAACAGCGAGGATTCCTATTCCTACGGTGATGACAGAGCAGCCGAGCGATCGGTGGAACTGCTGCGCATCCTCGCGGACGGGGAGCTGGTCGTCACCGAGGTCGAGATCCCGCAGGACCATGTGGTCTACCGGGGGGTCTCCTGGTGGACGGTGCGCGACGGCGAGATCATCGAGGCCCGCGAGTACTGGACCAGTCCCGGCCAGGACCCTGCCCCGCGCTGGCGGGCCGGATATGTCGAACCCCTCTCGGCTCACCCTCGTCATACCTGAGAGCTACGCGCAAAGCCCGCTCCCCAGTGTGACGCCAACCAGGGGCGCTGATTTCTAACTTCGGTTCCGGAGAGAGCAGATGCCTCTCCGGGGACACCGACCGAAGTGGGGAACACCGCCGATGAGCAGCCAGCGCGACCGAGTCCGGCCGGCCCGCCTTCCCGGACGTCTGCGGCGCACGCTGCTCGCCGGTCTGATCGCCACCGCCGTCGCGGTACCCGTGTCGGCCGCCGCGTCCCCGCAGGTGCCCGCGCCCGCCGCCGTCTCCTTCGCCGAGGACGCCACTCTCACCGAGCGGTACGCCGCCAACCGCGCCAACCTCGCCGAGGCCGTCCGGATGGCGGAGGAGGCCGGGCGGACCGGGCGGGCCGCCCGGCTGCGGGCCATGGAGGCCGGCGGGACGGCCCGCTTCCTCGCCTTCGACGGCCGGGGCGGCGGCCGGGCCGTCGAGGTGCTCGGCGATCTCGCCACCGCCGACCGGGTGGCCGTCCTGGTCCCCGGGTCGGACACGACGCTCGACACGTACCAGAGACTCCGTGCCGGGGCGGTCGCGCTCGAGCAGCGCCTCCGGGCGGAGCATCCCCGCTCCGCGGTGGTGGCCTGGCTCGGCTATGACACTCCCGGCACGGTCAGCCCGGCCGTCCTCACCGGGGACCGCGCCGAGGAGGCCGCCCGGGCACTGGGCCCCTTCACCGACCGGCTCCGCCGGCTGGCCGGCCCCGGGGCGCGGCTCTCCCTGCTCTGCCATTCGTACGGATCGGTGGTCTGTGCCCGCACCGAGACCGGCCCGGCCGTCACGGACCTCGCGCTGTTCGGCAGCCCCGGGGCGGGTGTGGACACCGCCGCGGCGTTGCCGACGGAGGCCCGTGTCTGGGCCGGGCGGGGCAAGGCCGACTGGATCGGCCGGGTGCCGCATCTGCGGGTGGCCGGGGTCGGGTTCGGTACCGACCCGGTGGACCCCGCCTTCGGGGCACTGCCCTTCGCCGCCGGGACCGGTGGCCACAGCGACTACCTCAAGCCGGGCAGCCGCTCCCTCGACAGCCTCGCCCGCATAGTCCTCGGCACCGCCCGGGAGGCCGGCCATGCCTGAGATCCGTGGTCTGCGCTCCCGGTGGGCGGCCCTGGCCGACCGGATCGACTCGGGCACCCCGGCCGGCCGCGACCGGAGCGTGGACGCCCTGCGGGCCCTCGGCATCCTGGGCGTGATCCTCGGCCACTGGCTGGTCACCGCATTGACCGGCGCCGAGGGCGGCCTGAGCGGCACCAGCCCGCTGGCGCACATGCCGTGGCTGGCCCCGGTCTCCTGGGTGTTCCAGACCCTGGCCGTGTTCTTCCTCGTCGGCGGGCATGTGGCCACCCGCAGCCTGGCCTCGGCCCGGGCGCGGGGGACGACGTACCGGGAGTGGGTCGCGCGGCGGCTCGGCCGGCTGTTCCGGCCGGTCGCGGCGGTCCTCGGGCTGTGGGCGGTGACCACGGCCGGGATGCTGCTCGGCGGCGCCGGGCCGGACACCGTGCGGACCTTGCTGAAGCTGGTGCTCTCCCCGCTGTGGTTCCTGCTGGTGTTCGCCGTGCTGACCGCCGTGACCCCGCTGGTGGCCCGGCTGCATCCGCTGTGGCCGCTGGCCGTCGTCGCGCATGTGGACCTGGCCCGGTTCGGGTTCGGCGCGCCCGAGTGGACCGGCTGGATCAATGTGGCCGCCGGCTGGCTCGTCCCCTACACCGTGGGCGCCGCCTGGTCGCGGGGCGCGTTCGCCGGCCGCCGGGGCGCGGCCTGGCTGCTGGGCGTCGGGGCCGCCGGGGCGGCCGCGCTGATCCTGTGGGGCGGCTATCCGGCGTCCATGGTGGGCGTGCCGGGTGCCTCCGTGTCGAACCTGAACCCGCCGACGCTGGCCGCCGTGTCCTTCGGTCTCGCCCAGTGCGGGCTGGCCCTGCTGCTGCGCGGGCCGCTGGGCCGGGCGATGCGGCGGCCCCGGATCTGGGCCGCGGTGGCTCTGGCCAACCTGTCCGCGATGACCCTCTTCCTGTGGCACCAGACCGCGATGATGGCCGTCACCACGCTCGGCCTGGCCACCGGGACCGATCTGCCCGGACTGCACACGGTCCCGGACGGCCCGGGGTGGATAGCCGCCCGGCTGCTGTGGCTTCCGGTGTTCGCGTCGGCGCTGCTCGTCTGTTGGGCCGCGTTCCGTACGTACGAGCAGCCCCGCGACCCGAACGGCCGCCGGGCCGAGCCCCCTTGCGCGCAGCCGGCCACCACCCGGGAGATCACCCATGCATAGGCTGGACGACGTGAGCGAGCACAACGACCGGCCCCCGGCCACCGTCCCGGCACGGCTGCGCGGGGCGGTGTGGACCGTCGTCCGGGATCTGCTCACCATCGAGCGGGACCCGCTGCCGAGGATGCGCAGCCCGCGCTGGCTGGCCTGGCTGCCCCACGTCCTGGTCGGGTATGTGGCGGTGTTCTTCGTCTTCCTCACCACGGAACAGATCGGCTCGCAGTACGGCGTCAAGGGCGGCCCGCCGGTCGCACTGGGCCTGCTGACCGGGTTGTCCATCCTGGTCGCCCTGTTCCGCCCGCTGGCCGGGTTCTGGCTGGGGCTGATCGCGGCCGGCTGGACGGCCGCGATCATCGCGCACGCCGCGGACGGCGGGCAGAGCTGGCCCTGGATGCCCTCCGGGCTGCCCGCGTTCGCGGTGGTGATCCTGCTGCTCGCCCTGCGCGTGCCGCCGCGGATCACCACCGAGGCCGTCACCCTCGTGGTGATCCTGACCTGGCTGGCCGAGGGCCTCGTGGACCCGCCGGGCAGCGATGAGGCCCTGATGTCGGCCGTACTCCTCTTCGGCTTCGCCGGCGTCCTCGGCTACGCCCTGCGCGCGGTGCGGCTGGCCCGCGGCAAGCTGGCGGAACAGGAGACCCTCACCGAGGCGGAGCGGGCACAGCGGGCCCTGCTGGAAGAGCGCAGCCGGATCGCCCGCGAACTGCACGACGTCGTCGCCCACCACATGTCGGTGATCTCGATCCAGGCCCAGGTCGCCCCGCACCTGGTGGAGAACCCGTCCGAGGAGCTGAAGGAGAACCTGGCGGGCATCCGGGAGAACGCCCTGGAGGCCCTCACCGAACTGCGGCGCGTCCTCGGGGTGCTGCGCTCCGAGGACCCCGAGGACCCCGCGAACCCGCACCATCCGCAGCCCACCCTCAGCGATCTCGACGGGCTCGTGGAGAACGTGCGGGGCGCCGGCCTGGAGGTCCGCACCGAGATCGCGGGCATCCGCCGGCCGCTCACCCCCGGTGTGGAGCTCACCGCCTACCGGATCGTCCAGGAGGCGCTCAGCAACTGCCTCCGCCACGCGCCCGGCTCCCGGGTCGAGGTGGGCATCGCCTACGGGCCGCGCGAACTGCACCTGTGCGTCGCGAACTCCGCCCCGACCCGCCCGGCCCAGCCCTCCCCCGGTGCCGGGCACGGCCTGCTGGGGATGCGCGAGCGGGCGGGCATGCTGGGCGGTGAGCTGGTCGCCGGCCCCCGCCCCGGCGGAGGGTACGAGGTGGCGGCAGTACTCCCGATGGACCCTCCGACCGAGAAGGACTCATGACCACGCCGATCCGGGTGATGATCGCCGACGACCAGATGATGGTCCGGCAGGGCTTCACCGTGCTGCTCAACGCCCAGCCCGACATCGAGGTGGTCGGCCAGGCGGTGGACGGCGCCGATGCCGTCGCCAAGGTCGCCGAACTCGACCCGGACGTGGTCCTGATGGACATCCGCATGCCCGGGGTCAGCGGCATCGAGGCGACCGCCACGATCACCCGGGCACCGGAGGCACGGGTGAAGGTGCTGGTGCTGACCACCTTCGACCTGGACGAGTACGTGTACGAGGCGCTGCGGGCCGGAGCCTCCGGATTCCTCCTCAAGGACGCCTCCGCGGACCAGCTCGCCGAGGCGGTCCGGGTGGTCGCAGCGGGCGAGGCCCTCCTCTCGCCGAATATCACCAAGCGGCTGATCACCGAGTTCTCCCGGCTGGGGGCTCCTCGTGCGCCCTCCCGGGACCGGATCGGACAGCTGACCGAACGGGAGACCGAGGTGCTGTCGCTGATCGCGCAGGGGCTGTCGAACGCGGAGATCGCGGAACACCTGGTGGTCGCCGAGCAGACGGTGAAGACCCATGTGAGCCGCGTCCTGGTGAAGCTGGGGCTGCGCGACCGCACCCAGGCGGCGGTCTTCGCGTACGAGACGGGTCTGGTCCGTCCGACGGGGTACTGAGGGGACCGGGTAGTACTTGAGGGGGACCCGGAGAGATCCCCATCGGCGGCGACGCGGACGAGGCGGCAGCAGCCCTACCGTTGAGATGTGACCAAGACAGCCGCCGGGGGGACCCCCCGCACACCTGAAATCGACATGGCCACCGGCCTGTTCCTGGGCCTGTCGCGCAAGCTGCGCCGTGACCTGTTCACGGACGTCTTCGCGTACCGCCCGCTGCCTCCGATGCGGCTGGACGGGCCGCTGACCCGGCGGCTGCCCGAGCGGATACGGGCACAGGCTGCCTACACCCCTCATGCGGTGGTGGGGCTGGTCGCACTGTTCGTGGTGGCGGTCTCGCTGGGCACCAACCGGAGCTATGTGGACATCACCGCGTCCCTGATCATGGGGACGATCGCGGGCGGCCCGGTGCTGATGACCCTGGTGCGGCCGGTCGGAGCGTTCTGGTGCAGCGTGGGCGCGACGGGCATGCTGGCCGCCCTGAACGCCTGGGGCATGACCTGGCCCTGGTCGCCGAGTTCCTTCATCGCCTACCTGGCCGTGCTCGTCATCGTGGCGATACGGACCGGGCCGCGGGTGGCCGCCTGGATGTGGCTGATCACCCTGGCGCTGGGGTTCGCGATGGTCGCCCTGCTCGGCAGCGGCCAGTCGCTCAACATCAAGGAGGTGGCCTTCACCTCGGCGGTCGCCCTGCTGGTCGTCTCGGTCCGGCACATCCGGGCGGAGGCCGTGCAGGAGGTCACCGCGCAGCAGGAGGTGACCGCCGTGGAGCGGGACCGGCGGACGCTGCTGGAGGAGCGGACCACCATCGCCCGGGAGTTGCATGACGTGGTCGCCCACCACATGTCGGTGGTGGCGATCCAGGCCGAGGCGGCGCCCTACCGGGTGGAGAACCCGCCGCCGGAGCTGGAGGCGGCGTTCGTCACGATCCGGGAGAACGCGGTGGCCGCACTCACCGAACTGCGGCGGGTGCTCGGGGTCGTCCGGTCCGCGGACTATGAGGCTCCGGAGGCCCCGCAGCCGACCCTGGCCGTGCTGGACGGGCTGCTGGCCAATGTCCGGGAGGCCGGGCTGAGCGTGGAGAAGACGGTCACCGGGTCGGTGCGGGAACTTCCGCAGGGGGTGGAGCTGTCGGCATACCGGATCATCCAGGAGGCGCTGAGCAACACCCTGCGGCATGCGCCGGGCGCGCGGGCCGGGGTGGAGGTGTCCTATGTGCTGGGCGGGCTCGGGCTGCGGATCGTCAACGACCCGCCGAGCGGAGATGTGCGGTCTTCCTCGGGCACCGGGCACGGAATCACGGGGATGCGGGAACGGGTGGCCATGCTGGAGGGGGAGATGACGGCGGGCGAGACGGCCGAAGGGGGCTACGAGGTGGCGGTGTTCATACCGGTGCGCAGTCTGTCGGCCGAGGAGGCGGCATGACCGAGCCGGCGATCAGGGTGCTGATCGTGGACGACCAGATGATGGTCCGGGAGGGGTTCTCCGTCCTGCTGAACGCGATGCCGGGCATCGAGGTGGTCGGCGAGGCGGTGGACGGACGGGAGGCCATCTCCCAGGTGGCGGCGCTGCGGCCGGATGTGGTGCTGATGGACATCCGGATGCCCGAGCTGAACGGGCTCGAGGCGACCCGGGAGATCGTGGCGGCGGACGCGGACGCGAAGGTGCTGGTCCTGACGACCTTCGACCTCGACGAGTACGTGTACCAGGCGCTGCGGGCCGGAGCCTCCGGGTTCCTGCTCAAGGATGCGTCGGCCCGTCAGCTGGCGGACGGTGTCCGGGTGGTGGCGGCGGGCGAGGCGCTGCTGGCGCCGTCGGTGACCCGGCGGCTGCTGTCGGAGTTCTCCCGGCTGTCGGACACGCCCAAGCCCACGGGCCGGGCGGTGGTGGAGGAACTGACGGACCGGGAGACGGAGGTGCTGGTCCTGATCGCCCAGGGCCTGTCCAACGCGGAGATAGCCGACCGGCTGGTCATCGCGGAGTCCACGATCAAAACGCATGTGAGCCGGATCCTGGTGAAGCTGGGCCTGCGCGACCGCACCCAAGCGGCGGTGTTCGCCTACGAGGCGCGTCTGGTCACCCCGTCATAGCGGCCCGGAGGCGGGGCTCAGCCCCTAGGGTGTGCGGTCATGGACTTCGATCCGTGGGACCCCGCGTTCGTTGCCGATCCGTACCCCGCCTACCGGGAGTTGCGGGCTCAGGGGCGGACCGTGTGGTGCGAGGCGACCGGGCAGTGGCTGGTGCCGCACCATGCGGACGTGAGTGCGCTGCTGCGGGACCGGCGGCTGGGGCGGACCTATCTGCACCGGTTCTCGTACGAGGAGTTCGGGCAGACCGCACCGCCTGCCGCGCACGAGCCGTTCCACGTCCTGAACGCGAACGGGCTGCTGGATCTGGAGGATCCCGCCCATGCGCGGGTGCGGAAGCTGGTGTCCAAGGCGTTCACGCCGCGGACGGTGGAGCGGCTGGCGCCCACCGTCCGGCGGATGGCGCAGGACCTGGTGGCCGCGTTCGTCGCGGAGGGCGGCGGGGATCTGCTGACGGCCGTCGCCGAGCCGCTGCCGGTGGCGGTGATCGCCGAGCTGCTGGGCGTGCCGGAGTCGGACCGGGGGCTGTTGCGGCCGTGGTCGGCGGACATCTGCGGCATGTTCGAGCTGCAGCCGAACGAGGAGACGGCGGCGCGGGCCGTGGCGGCCTCCGTGGAGTTCAGTTCCTACCTGCACGGCCTGATCGGCGAGCGGCGGGCGAAGCCGGGGGAGGATCTGATCTCCGCGCTGATCGCCGCGCACGACGAGGAGGGGCGGCTCAGCGAACAGGAGATGATCTCCACCTGTGTGCTGCTACTGAACGCGGGACACGAGGCCACCCTGAACACCACGGTGAACGGCTGGTGGGCGCTGTTCCGCAATCCGGAGCAGTTGCGGGCGCTCCGGGAGCGCCCTGCCGAAAAGTTGTCCACAGCTGTGGATGAACTGATGCGGTACGACACCCCGCTCCAGATGTTCGAGCGGTGGGTGCTGGACGAGGTGCGCATCGGGGACACCGTCCTCCCACGCGGCGCCGAGGTGGCCCTGCTGTTCGGATCCGCCAACCGGGATCCGGCCCGGTTCGAGCACCCCGACGAGTTGGATCTCGCCCGACAGGACAACCCGCACCTCAGCTTCGGGGCCGGCATCCACTACTGCCTCGGCGCCCCACTGGCCCGGCTGGAACTCATGGCCTCCTTCGGGGCCTTCCTCGACCCGGGCGTTCCGCCCATCCGGCTGGTCCGCGAGCCGCAGTGGCAGGACGGCTATGTGATCCGCGGCCTGCGGGAGCTCCTCGTCACCTGCTGAAGGCCATCCGATATTGGCCTGAATTGGCCGAGTCATGTCATAGGATCCTGACGTCGCACGTCGGGGGGACTGCGTCGGCCTGTTCACTTCTGCCACGCAGCCGTGCCGTACCTGTTTCCGCGCAATCCGCGCTTCCGCAGCCTGCCCCCGCGTGTCCGGCTTCGACCGTTTCACGGGGAGACTGAATGTTCTTTGCCAAGTCCTCGCGTCGACGCGCCACCCTCGCGGGTGCCGCGACCGCGATAGCCGCCGCGCTGATGGCCACCCTGGCCGCTCCGGCCGGCGCCGCGCCGCAGTCGAACGAGCCGTCCGACGCCCGGCTGATGAGCATCATCAAGAGCTACACCGACGCCAACAAGGCCGAGGCCGAGGACGCGGGTCCGCAGAAGGACACGATGATCATCGGCGGCAAGAAGGAGTACGTCCGCGCGTACCCCTACATGGCCCAGGTCTTCTTCCAGGACAAGCAGGGCCGCGGCTACTTCTGCAGCGGCTCGGTCGTCGGCCCCCGCAAGATCCTGACCGCCGCCCACTGCGTCTACGGCCGTGACATGCGCGCCGGCGGCGTCGTCGTCACGGGCGCGAGCCACCTCGCCGACGGCAGCAGCCTCTACGGCGGCAAGCTCCACCGCATCAGCAAGCAGTGGCGCCACCCGAAGTACAACTCGAAGACCTTCGACAACGACGTGGCCGTCCTGACCCTGTCGACCGCCACTTCCGCCAAGCCGGTCAAGGTCACCACCGCCTCGGACACCGCCTCCTACAAGCCGGGCACCAAGGCCGTCGCGCTCGGCTGGGGCCGCACCACCTCCCGCAACCAGAACATCTCCGACCACCTGCGCAAGGCGGAGATGCCGATCAACGCGGACTCCAAGTGCAGCAGCCCCAACGTCTGGGGCTCCCGCTTCATCAAGGGCCACATGCTCTGCGTCGGCAAGCCGGCCACCGGCAGCGACAACGGCACCGTCACCATCTGCAACGGTGACTCCGGCGGCCCGCTCGTCGTGAACGGCCGCGTCGTCGGCATCACCTCGTGGGTGGTCCTCGACTGCGTGGCCCGCGGCGCCTACCCCGTGTTCGTGAAGTACAGCGCGTACGCGAACATCGTCGCGCCGCAGCTGCGCAACTAGGACACCATGTCCCTCCGGCGCAGGCCCGCAAGGCCTGCGCCGGCCAGGGCCGCCGCCAGGACTGTCGACAGCAGGACCGCAAGCACAGACCCCGACAGGTCCGCGGCGCCCGGCAGCTTCGGCAGATGCGCGAACGGCGACAGGTTCAGCACCGCCTGCGGAAGGTCCAGCGCCGGACCGATCCAGCCCAGGGCCAGCACGGTCCCGGCCACCGCCCAGGCCGCCCCCGCATACCGCGGCGCCACACCGTGCAGCAGCACCGCCAGCGCCCCGATCACCCACACCGCCGGCAGCTGCACCAGGGTCGCCCCCACGGCCGCGCCCATGTCCCTGCCGTGCCCGAGGCCGAGCCCGATCCCGCCTAGCGCCAGGATCAGCGCGGCACCGCCGAAGGCGATCACCAGATGCCCGCCCGCCCAGGCCCGCCGGCCGACCGGGCCGGCCAGCAGCGGTTCGGCCCGCTGTCCCGTCTCCTCACCGTGCAGCCGCAGCACCGAGGCCACGATGTAGAGCGCGGCCACCATGCCCAGCAGACCGGCGATCGCCGCCAGGAACGCATCGGTCAGTGCGCTCTGCCCGCCCATCCGCTCGAAGATCTCGCGGGTCCGCTCGTTGTCGCCGACCAGGTCGGCCGCCCCGTCCGCCATCCCGCCGAACACGAGTCCGGCCAGCAGGAATCCCACGCTCCAGCCGAGCACGCCACCCCGCTGCAACCGCCAGGCCAGCGCACCCGCCGACCCCAGCCGGCCCTCGGCCGACCCCAGCCGGCCCTCGGCCGGCCCCGGCCGGGTCGGCAGGAAGCTCATCCCCAGATCGCGCCGCCCGGCCAGCACATACGCGAGCGCCGCCTGCCCGGCGACCGCCGCGAAGGTCAGCCCCAGCACCCACCAGCGTTCGGCGGCGAAGGGGCGTACGTTCTCCAGCCAGCCGAGCGGCGAGGCCCAGGTCAGCACCGAACTCCCGCCCGGCTCCCCCGCGTCGCCCGCCGCCTTCAGCACGAAGGCCGCACCCAGCACGGCCGCCGCCGTGCCCTTGGCGAGCCGCGCGCTCTCGGTCAGCTGGGCCGTCAGGGCGGCCGTGGTCGCGAACAGCATGCCGGTGGCCGCGATCCCGAGACCGAGGGCGAGCGCCCCGCCCGCACCCCGGCCCGCCAGACCGCCCGCGACGAGCAGGCCCAGCAGGCCGTTGGCGACCAGGGCGGCCAGCAGCGCGGCGGTCAGCGGAGCCCGCCGCCCCACCATCGCCGCGGACAACAGCTCCTGACGTCCCGTCTCCTCTTCCTCCCGGGTGTGCCGGACCACGATGACCAGGCTCATGACCGCGGCGAGCACCGCGGCGAAGCCGCCGATCCGCCATGCCGTCAGCGCGCCGAGGGAATCGCCGAACACCGGCCCGTACAGGGCGCGCATCGAGCTGTTGGCATTCATGGTGGCGGCAATCTGGGCCCGTTCGGCGGCCGTCGCGTAGATGCTTCCCAGCGATCCCGGCATGCTGACGACGGTCAGTCTGGTGGCCAGGATCCAGACCGGCATCATGACGCGGTCGCGGCGCAGGGCCAGCCGCAGCAGGGTGGCGGTTCCGGCGAGTTGGCGGTTGCTGCTGATGCTGCTCATCGTGCGTTCGCCCCCTCGGCCGTGTAGTGGCGGAGGAAGAGTTCCTCCAGGGTGGGCGGGGTCGAGGTGAGCGACCGTACGCCCGAGGCGGTGAGCGCCCGCAGCACGGCATCCAGCTTGTCGGTGTCCACCTGGAGCCGGACCCGGTGGCCGGTGATGTCCACGTCGTACACACCGGGCAGGTGCGCAACCCCGTTGGGCGGTCCGGCGAGCTCCGCGCTGACCGAGGTGCGGGTGAGGTGCCGCAGGTCGGCAAGGGTGCCGGTCTCGACGGTGCGTCCCTTGCGGATGATGCTGACCCGGTCGCAGAGGGTCTCCACCTCGCTCAGGATGTGCGAGCTGAGCAGGACGGTCCGGCCGGCGGCGCGCGCCTCGGTGATGCAGCTCCGGAAGACCTCCTCCATCAGCGGGTCGAGGCCGGAGGTGGGCTCGTCCAGGATGAGCAGCTCGGCATCGGAGGCGAAGGCGGCGACCAGGGCGACCTTCTGCCGGTTGCCCTTGGAGTAGGTGTGGCCCTTCTTCGTGGGGTCGAGCTCGAAGCGTTCGACGAGGGAGGCCCGGCGGGCCCGGTCGAGGCCGCCGCGCAGCCGGCCGTAGAGGTCGATGGCCTCGCCGCCCGAGAGGTTGCGCCACAGGGTGACGTCCCCGGGGACGTAGGCGATGCGGCGGTGCAGGGCGACGGCGTCGGCCCACGGGTCGCCGCCGAGCAGTTCGGCCGTACCGGAGTCGGCGCGCAGCAGGCCGAGCAGGACCCGGATGGTGGTGGACTTGCCGGCTCCGTTGGGGCCGAGGAAGCCGTGGACCTCGCCGGTGGCGACCGAGAGGTCGAGGCCGTCCAGTGCGTGCGTGCGGCCGAACACCTTGTGGAGTCCGGCGACGCTGATTGCCTTTGCCTTCGTCATGTTTCCGAACGTACGCTAATTTCACAAAGTTGTGAAGCTAGGGAAGTGTCAAAAAGATCGCGTACAGTCGGTGGTGTGGCGGAAGCGGAGATGGGTGTGAAGCAGGAGCGCGGCGGCGACGGCGACGTCGGCGGCGACCGGGAGCGGGACCGGGAGGCGGTGTCGCGGTTCGTCGAGCGGTTCGCGGGGCAGCTGACCGACGCCGGCATGCAGCGGATGGCAGCGCGGGTCTTCGCCTGCCTGCTGGCCAGCGACAAGGGCAGCATGACCTCGGCGGAGCTCGGCGAGGCCCTGCAGATCAGCCCGGCGGCGGTATCCGGCGCGATCGGCTACCTGAGCCAGGTCAACATGGTCAGCCGGGAACGCGAGCCGGGCTCCCGACGGGACCGGTACGTCCTGCACAACGAGCTCTGGTACGAGACGTTCACCCGCCGGGACCAGGTGCTGAGCGGCTGGGAGCGGACCCTGCGCGAGGGCGCGGTCAGCCTCGGCCCGCACTCCCCGGCCGGCACCCGGGTCGCGGAAACCGCCGCGTTCTTCGAGTTCCTCCAGGGGGAGATGCTCTCCATGCTGGACCGCTGGCGCGTACACCGGGCGACGCTCGACCTCGACCGGGATCTGGCGGAGGGGCTGAGCGAGGGCGACGGGCGGAGCCCGGGCCAGAGCTGAGCCGCGCCGCGGCGCGGTAGCCCCCGGCCCACACCGGGGCCGCCGCGTCCCGGCCCGGCGCTGCCGGATCCGTCGTGCTCTGGCCCCGCCGGGTCCGCCCCGGCCCCGGCAGTCCGGAAGCCCCGCAACCCGGCAACCCGGCAACCCGGCAACCCGGCGCAGCCTCCGGCCCGGCCCGGCCCTGCCCGACCCCGCCGCAGCCTCCGGCCTCGCCCGGCCCGTCAGGCCGGGTCGCGTGCCACCGTCAGGGTCCAGGCCGCCGGGTGCAGCGTCCATGTCCGGCGTCGTACCGGCCCCGACACCGCGTGGTCGGCCCGGTAGCGGAAGTCCGCCCCCGACACCGTCACCGAGCGGGCCAGCGCCGTCACGGTGCCGTCACCGCCCCCGTCCCCACCGGGACCGGCACCTGTACGGACGACCACCTCGGCCAGCCCGTCCCGGCCCACCACCGACACGTCCTCCACCGGCCGGTCCAGATCGGCCAGCAGCACCCCGTCCGCCTCCACCCGCAGCCGGTACCCCGCCACCAGCGGCGCCGTCCCCGGCCTCAGGCCCGGAGCCCGCGCCGCGGACACGCCGGACGCCGCCGCCCCGCCCACCGGCGGGCGCCCCAGGGTCCGTACCAGCGACCGGCACGCACTCCACACCGACCGCGCCGCCACCGGCCGCCGGCCACCCGCATCCGGCCCGCCGGACCCGCCGGACCCGCCCGGCCCGCCCGGCCCAGCCGGCTCGGCCACCGCCGGGATCCGCAGCCCGCCCAGCACCACCCCGTCGGAGTCGTCGACGAGCAGGTCATACGTCCGCACCACGCCGTCCAGCACGGCCCGCGCCGCCGCCACCGTCCCCGTCGGAACGCCCAGCGCATGCGCCAGCGGCAGCGCCGACAGCGGCCCCACCGGCACCAGCGACAGCGCCCCGGCCGCCGCCAGCGCCCGCTCCCGGTGCAGCAGCCCCACCGCCCGCACCAGCGCCCGGTCGTCCCCCACGATCACCGGACGCCGATGGCCCCGGCGGGCAAGCGCCCGCGCGAACTCCTCAGGGGTCTCGGGGAGGCAGATTTTTGCCGCCGCCCCCGCACTCAGCACATCCTTCGCGATCCGCACGGACTCGCCGTCAAGACGGCGGGCGACCGGGTCGACGAGCACAAGCAGGGCGCCTACCGGCGCGCCCGCCTCGCTCATGGTGGGCTCTGGAGCCGACACCTCGGTCCTTCCTCGGGTAGCATCTTTGTGCAAGAGCCCCTTGCGCTATTGCGCCAGGGGCTTCGTCTATTCCGGGGTACCGGTCCGACGGCTCAGCCTGCGGTGTACATCGTCGTACGCCCCCTGACCTTGGACATGCCCCATCCGGAAGAGGTGTACGCCTGTGCCCGCTCTTGTGCTGCTCGGAGCTCAGTGGGGTGACGAGGGCAAGGGAAAGGCCACCGACCTGCTCGGTGGATCCGTTGATTATGTAGTGCGCTACCAGGGCGGCAACAACGCCGGCCACACGGTCGTCGTCGGCGACCAGAAGTACGCACTGCACCTGCTCCCTTCCGGAATCCTCTCCCCCGGCTGCACGCCGGTCATCGGCAACGGTGTCGTCGTCGACCCCTCCGTACTCCTTTCCGAGCTGCGCGGGCTCAACGAGCGCGGGATCGACACCTCCAAGCTGCTGATCAGCGGTAACGCACACCTGATCACGCCGTACAACGTCACCCTCGACAAGGTCGGCGAGCGTTTCCTCGGCAAGCGCAAGATCGGCACCACCGGCCGCGGCATCGGCCCGACCTACGCCGACAAGATCAACCGCGTCGGCATCCGGGTCCAGGACCTGTACGACGAGTCGATCCTCACCCAGAAGGTCGAAGCGGCGCTGGAAGGCAAGAACCAGCTGCTCGCCAAGCTCTACAACCGGCGGGCCATTGAGCCGGAGCAGATCGTCGCGGAGATGCTCCAGTACGCGGAGCAGATCCGCCCGTACGTCGCCGACACGACCCTGATCCTGAACAACGCGCTGGATGAGGACAAGGTCGTACTGTTCGAGGGCGGCCAGGGCACCCTGCTCGACGTCGACCACGGCACATACCCGTTCGTCACCTCGTCGAACCCGACCGCGGGCGGCGCCTGCACCGGCACCGGTGTCGGCCCGACCAAGATCTCCCGGGTCATCGGCATCCTCAAGGCGTACACCACGCGGGTGGGCGCGGGCCCGTTCCCGACCGAGCTGTTCGACCAGGACGGCGAGGACCTGCGCCGCATCGGCGGCGAGCGCGGCGTCACCACCGGCCGCGACCGCCGCTGCGGCTGGTTCGACGCGGTGATCGCGCGCTACGCCACCCGGGTCAACGGCCTCACCGACTTCTTCCTCACCAAGCTGGACGTGCTGACCGGCTGGGAGGAGATCCCGGTGTGCGTCGCGTACGAGATCGACGGCAAGCGCGTCGAGGAGCTCCCGTACTCGCAGTCCGACTTCCACCACGCGAAGCCGATCTACGAGATGCTGCCGGGCTGGTCCGAGGACATCACCAAGGCGAAGACCTTCGCGGACCTGCCGAAGAACGCGCAGGGGTACGTGAAGGCGCTGGAGGAGATGTCCGGCGCGCCGATCTCGGCGATCGGTGTGGGGCCGGGGCGCACGGAGACCATCGAGATCAACTCGTTCCTGTAGTAGCCGGAACGGCTGTACGACGGCTGGAGGCGGGTCGCGCGTGTGTGCTGCGCGGCCCGCCTTTGGTGTGGGTGGGGGTCCGCTGGGGGTTGGGCGGGGTCCGGAGGTGGGGCGGGGTTTCCCGCCCGGCCCCCCCTGCGGGCTGTGGCCGGACGGAGTCCGGCGGTTGGGCGGGGACGGGGGTGGCGGGTTTCCTCTGGAACGGAATCAGGTGGTGTCCGGGGGCTGCCCGTCAGTCCCAGTGTCGTTCCGGTGCGGCCGTCGGCCTCAAGGGCGCTCCTTCGTCGCGTCGCTTCGCGAT
>NZ_JBEOXT010000049.1:0-50198 GCF_040296685.1 Streptomyces sp. NPDC002054 | reverse complement strand
TGCGGGATGTGCAGGTCCACACCGTCGAGGACCTTGTGCTCCCCGTAGGCCTTGCGAAGACCGGTAGCCGTGATGGCCGTCATGACATTCCTCCTTTGAATGAGCTGGATGCAGCGGCGGGTGCGGGGTGCAGGTCGCCGGTGGTGCCGGTGGTGCGGGTATCGCCGGGACGGCGCGCGGAGAACGGGGAGCCGCGCATTCGGCCGGTCAGGCGAAAAGCAATCTTTCGGTTCTTGCAGAAGACCACGTGGGCGGAATGGGCAACACTCTCCACGATGCTCCCGGCATTCATTACGGCCTGCCGGACCGGCGTCGGCTGACGAATTCGGACAAGCGGGCCGCAATCATCTTGGACACAAGCAGGGCCGCGGAACGGACGCCCATGTCGAAATTCGGTGAGAACTGCCGGGATTCGCCGGAGGCGCTGCTCACGGCAGGCTCGCCATGAGGGAGGCAGCCGCGCGGTGGCGGGCGCAGTCGCGTTCGCTGAACGACCGGTAGACGCGGTCGCGGATCTCGGGCGCCTGCTCCTGGCTGAGCTTGAACATCCCGTCGGCCCCGGAGACGGTGAACCGGAAGGCACCCACCTCCGGCAGGATCTGGCGGAAGTAGGAGATCGACTCGGTCATGTCCCAGTCGTCGCCGAAGTCGGTCTCGAAGGCGCGGACGGTGGACTTCACCACCTCGAGGGTGTCCTCGGACGGGCCCGGAGAGTCGATCTTCTGGATCGTGCCGCGGACGTGGACCGAGGTGAAGTTCCAGGTCGGAGCCGCCGGCGTCTTGCCGTACACGGTCGGCGAGACATAGCCGTGCGGGCCGGTGAAGGTCAGCAGACCCACCGCGCCGGACTCGATCGCCGCCCAGTGCGGGTTGGAGCGGTTCATGTGCCCGAGCAGGGTCGCGCCCGCCAGGTCGGGGGCCCACTCCCGGTTCGCGTCCGGATCCGGAATCACCGGGAGATGGGTGGCGAACGGGCCTGCGAGGGGGCTGCCATTGTGGACCAGCAGAGCCAGCGGATTGTTCCGGATCAGATCTACCATCCACGAACCGGATGGCTCGCGGTAGAACGGTGGCACGAACATCTGGATTCGTCCTCTCGGCTTCGGGGTGTTCCATCTGCCGAGAACACTAACTACGCGCCTTTTTGAATCGTTATTGAGCCGACTTCACGGTGGAGGCGCCCGGCCGGCGGCGATGGCCGAAAAGCATTCGATAGCGAAACGGAAACACGTTCGCCTAGCTTTCGATGAAGGAGTTCTCGCTGCTCCGATGTCGAAGTCAGGAGAGAACATGTTCCATGTGGATTCTGAGATCGGTGTACTGAAACAGGTCATCCTGCACGAGCCGGGTCTGGCATTCGAGCGGCTGACCCCGGCCAACAAGGACGAGCTGCTCTTCGACGACGTCGTATGGGTGTCCCGGGCCCAGCAGGAACACCGGGCTTTCCAGCAGGTCATGCGCGACCGGGGGGTCACCGTCCACCTGCTGCACGACCTGCTCGCGGAAACGGTCAAGGACGAGCAGGCCGTCAACTTCGTCCTGGAGCGCATCCTGGACGAGCGCCAGCCCCACCTCGGGCCCGCCCTGGCCCGGCTCACCGGTCAGGTGCTGTCCGCCATGGGCCCGGACGAGCTGGCCACCCACCTGCTCGGCGGCCTGAACAAGCAGGAGTTGATCGAGGCACTGGGCGAGCGTTCCCCGGGCGGCGTGCGCTCCCTCGGACTCGACCTGATGGCCGACGACGCCTTTGTCCTCGCGCCGCTGCCCAACTCGCTCTTCACCCGCGACACCAGCTGCTGGGTCTACGACGGAGTCTCGGTCAACCCGATGATGATGTCCGGGCGCAAGCGCGAGACCGTCAACTACGAGGCCATCTACAACTTCCACCCGATGTTCGCCGAGTCCGGCGCGCACCGCTGGATCGACGGTGAAGCCATGGCCCCGGCCGCGCTCGAGGGCGGCGACGTCCTGGTGCTCGGCAACGGCACCGTGCTCATCGGCCTCGGCGAGCGCACCACCCCGGCCGGCGTCGAGCTCCTGGCCCGCCGCCTGTTCCGGACCGGTTCCGCGCAGCGGGTGATCGCCATGGAGCTGCCGAAGGCCCGGGCGTTCATGCACCTCGACACCGTGCTGACCATGGTGGACAAGGATGCCTTCACCCTCTTCACCGGCCTGGACCGGCGCGAGCTGCGGTCCTGGACGCTGACCCCGGGACACCACCAGGTGCCGGACGTCACCGAGAACAAGGACGTCTTCGACTCGATCGGGGACGCCCTCGGCCTGGACACGGTCCGGGTCCTGCAGACCCGGCAGAGTTCCTACGCCGCCGAGCGGGAGCAGTGGAACGACGGCTGCAACCTGCTGGCCATCGCCCCCGGCACCGTCATCGCGTACGAGGTCAACGAGAACAGCAACCGGATGCTCCGGGAGAACGGCATCGAGGTGCTGGAGATCCGCGGCGACCAGCTCGGCCGCGGCCGTGGCGGCCCGCGCTGCATGAGCTGCCCGATCGAGCGCGGTGCGGCCTGACCGCGGCCGAAAAATCCGTAAGTACCCGTCGAAATACGATCAATAACGAAAAGGAAACGCCGCTCGATAGCTTCGGAAGAGAGATCGCATCCAGCCACCCGGCTTCACGGGAGTCCCCCATACCGAGAGGAAGAAGTCCCTTGTCCCAGCCCCAGACCGCCCGTCAGGCCACGCCCCGCCACTACCTGATGTGCCGTCCGACGCACTTCGACGTCAACTACGCGATCAACCCCTGGATGGACCCGGGGAAGCCGGTCGACACCGACCTGGCCATCGAGCAGTGGGAGGCCCTGCGCCGGCTGTATCTGGAACACGGCCACACCGTCGATCTCGTCGAGCCCCTCGCAGGCCTGCCGGACATGGTCTTCGCCGCCAACGGCGCGACCGTGGTCGACGACCGGGTGCTGATCGCCAAGTTCCGCCACCCCGAGCGGGCCGCCGAGGCCCCGGCCTACCAGGAGTGGTACACCGCCCAGGGCTACCCCGAGATCTTCTCCGCCGAGTACGTGAACGAGGCCGAGGGCGACTACATCGTGGTCGGCCGGACCGTGCTCGCCGGCACCGGCTTCCGTACCGACCCGCGCGCCCATGCCGAGGCGCAGCAGGCCCTCGGCATCCCGGTGGTCAGCCTCACCCTGGTCGACCCGCGCTACTACCACCTCGATGTGGCGCTCGCCGCGCTCTCCGACACCGAGGTCATGTACTACCCGGGCGCCTTCGCCGAGGAGAGCCTCGCCGTCCTGCGCGAGCTCTACCCCGACGCGATCCTGGTCGACGAGGCGGACGCCGAGGCCTTCGGCCTCAACGCGGTCTCCGACGGCCTGCACGTGTTCCTCCCGGAAACCGCGACCGGACTGGCCGCGCAGCTGCGCGCCCACGGGTTCGAGCCGATCGGCGTCGACCTGTCCGAGCTGCTCAAGGCGGGCGGCAGCGTGAAGTGCACCACCCAGGAGATCCGCCACCGGGCCGGCTCCTGACCCCGCCAGAGGTCATCAGAAGTCAGCAGAAATCAGCAGAAGTCAGTCAGAAGTCACACCACACCTATGCCAGTGGGAGAGTCATCCATGAGTGCTCGCGAACACGAGATCTACGACGTGGTCGGCATCGGATTCGGTCCGTCCAACCTGTCGCTCGCCATCTCCCTGGAAGAGCATCGCGCGAACGTCCTCACGAACCCGATCACCTCCGCCTTCTTCGAGCGGCAGCCCAGGTTCGGATGGCACCGCAACATGCTGCTGCCGTCGGCGACGATGCAGATCTCCTTCCTGAAGGACCTGGTCACCTTCCGCAACCCGGTGTCGAGGTACAGCTTCGTGTCCTTCCTGCACGCTTCGGGCCGCCTCGCGCAGTTCGTCAACCGGCAGGACTTCTTCCCGACCCGCGCGGAATTCCACCAGTACCTGGAGTGGGCGGAGTCGAGCCTCAGCAACGTGGTCACCTACAGTTCGGCGGTCACCGGGATCCGGCTCCCCCCGGAGGCCACCCACGACACCCCCGAGTACCTCCAGCTCGACGTGGCCGACGAGGCCGGCGGCAGCCGGACGGTCAACGCCCGCAACGTGGTCATCTCGACCGGCCTCGTCCCACGCATGCCGGACGGCATAGCGCGGCACGAACGGGTCTGGCACAGCTCGGAGTTCCTGGCCCGGTACGGCCAGGCCGAGCCGGGCGACCTCAAACGGGTGGCGGTGGTCGGTGCCGGCCAGAGCGCCGCGGAGATCACCAAGTTCCTGTACGAGCGCCTCCCGCACGCCCAGATCACCGCGATCATGCCCTCGTACGGCTACTCCGTCGCCGACGACACCCCGTTCGCCAACGAGGTGTTCGACTCGTCCGCGGTCGACGAGTACTACTTCGGCACCGAGCGGGCCCGGGACGCGTTCTGGCGCTACCACAAGAACACCAACTACGGGGTGGTCGACGACGCGGTCATCCGGGACCTCTACGAGATCCAGTACGAGGAGGACGTACGCGACGCCAAGCGGCTGCACTTCCGCAACCTGACCAAGGTCAGCTCGGTGGAGCACGTCGGTGCCGAGACCCGCGTCCACCTGGTCTCCCAACTGGAGGGCCAGCCGCCGGTTCTGGAGGTCGACGCGATCGTCTTCGCGACCGGCTACGACGCCCTGGACCCGAGCCGTCTGCTCGGCGACCTGGACCGCTTCTGCCTGCGGGACGAGGCGGGGCGCCACCGGGTGGAGCGCGACTACCGGCTCGTCACCACCCCGGACCTGCCGATCGGCATCTACCTCCAGGGAGGGACCGAGCACACGCACGGCCTGACCTCCTCCCTGCTGTCGAACATCGCCGTCCGCAGCGGTGAGATCGCCGACTCCATCATCCAGCGACGCGCCGAGCGGGAGCTCGCGCCGGCCGTCGCGCTCCAGGCGGCCGACAGCTGATCCGACCTGTCGCAGCCGCGCCCCCGCGCCGATCCGTCTGTGCACCACGGGTCGTCGCGGGGGCTTTCTGCTGACCGGCGCGGCGAAAAGACGGAGGTTTTCCTCCATGGTGCCCGCGCGCGCGGGCGCGTAATTTCGGTTATACCCCCACCCCGGACATTCCCACGAGAGGGCCGAAAGCGGCCCGGAGGCAGGACGTCATCATGGATTCCACAGCAGGAGCGGTCATCGCCAGTTCGACGATGCTGGCGACCACCACACTGGTCGTCACGGGGCTGCTCTGGTTCTCCAACAGCCTTCAGCGGGAGCGCCGTTCGGCGGACCGGGCAGCCGTCAACCTGCAGCGGGAGCTGCACAGCGAGGTCGCCGAGCTGAGCAGCCGGGTGGGCGCCATGCAGCGCCTCCTGGAGGGCCTGGACTAAATTCCCCACCCGTCCATAAGCTGTGAGGACATCCGCCGGGTCACGACCCGGCGGTCCTTTCGCGTGAATCCCACGCGCCGCCCGCGGTCTCTGTGTACCGGCGGGCTATTGCCACAGGCCTGCCGTCGGAAGACGAGCAATATTGGCCTGATAAGACCTCTCCCTAGTGTCTTCCTCATGAAGACGTGAAGCCGGACATCGGCTCGCGTAGAGGCGCAGATCCCTGGTGGAGGCGACGCACATGACTGACGACACGGACGAGTACGGCAACGCGGCCGGCAGCCGCCCCGGCACCGACAGTGAGCGCCGGCTGGCCGGGCTGTGGGCCGACGTACTCGGCGTGCCGGTGGACCGCATCCAGCGCACCGACAACTTCTTCGCCATCGGCGGCACGTCCCGGGCCGCCGCCCGTCTGGTGATCGCGCTCGATCGGCACGTCTCCATCAACGAGTTCGCCCGTACGCACAGCCTGTCCGAACTGGCGGACCTGCTCGACCAGAGGCTCAGCGTCCGGAGCGTCACCGTCACCGCTGCCGTCCCGGCCATCGGCTGACGTCTACCAGGCACCCACTCGGTACCGAAGCCGACTCATTCATGGGAGACACCGGAAGATGACCACCGTAATCGAAGCAACGGCAGCGGAGCAGGTTCTGGGCGAGTCCCCCGAGGGGGTGCCCACGGCAGATGTCGTCGACCCGACCGACACGCGGCTGTGGACCGCCGAACAGCGGGCCGCCGCCCAACAGCCGGACTGGCCGGTCCACGCGGCCGTCGACGTGGTCCGGACGCAGCTGAACGCGGCCCTGCCGCTGGTCTCCGCCAACGAGTGCGAGACGCTCAAGGACCGGCTGGCCGCGGTCTCCCGGGGCGAGGCGTTCCTGCTCCAGGGCGGCGACTGCGCCGAGACCTTCGCCGATGTGACGGCCGCCGCCGTCCAGGCCAAGGTCCGCACCCTGCTGCAGATGGCCCTGGTCCTCACCTATGCCGGCAGCGTGCCGGTGGTCAAGGTCGGCCGGATGGCCGGCCAGTACGCCAAGCCGAGGTCCCAGCCCACCGAGACCCGCGACGGCATCACCCTGCCCGCCTACCGCGGCGACGCCGTCAACGGCTTCGACTTCACCCGGACCCAGCGCATCCCGGACCCTGGCCGCATGCTGCGGATGTACCAGGCCGCCGCGTCCACGGTGAACCTGGTACGCGCCTTCACCACGGGCGGCGACGCCGACCTGCACCAGGCGCACAGCTGGAACCAGGACTTCGTCCGGAACTCCCCCGTCGGCTCCCGCTACGCCCGCCTGGTCGACCGGATCGACCAGGCCCTGTCCTTCATGCGTGCCTGCGGCAGCAGCGACGAGCAGGCGATGCGCGCGGTCGAGTTCTTCGTCAGCCACGAGGGCCTGCTGCTGGAGTACGAGCAGTCGCTGACCCGCGTCGACGACGTGACCGGCCGCTCCTATGCCTCCAGCGGCCACCTGCTGTGGATCGGCGAGCGGACCAGGGACCTCGACGGGCCGCACATCGACTACTTCTCCAGGATCGCCAACCCGATCGCGGTGAAGCTGGGCCCGGGCACCACCCCGGACACGGTCATGGCGCTGGTCGACAAGCTGGACCCGGAGCGCGAACCGGGCCGGCTCACCTTCGTGGTCCGCATGGGCGCCGGAACGGTGCGCGACCGGCTGCCCGCGCTGGTCGAGCGGGCGACCATGGAGGGCGCCCGGGTGGCATGGGTCTGCGATCCCATGCATGGCAATACCTTTGCGGCGCCCTCAGGGCACAAGACGCGGCATTTCGACGACATTGTCGATGAGGTCACCGGATTTTTCGAGGTGCATCGGGGCCTTGGTACGCATCCCGGCGGAATCCACCTGGAGTTCACCGGAGATGACGTCACCGAGTGCGTGGGCGGAGGAGCCCGAGTGCGTTTCGGCGACCTGACGGATCGCTATGAATCCGCTTGCGATCCGCGGCTGAACCGTACTCAGTCCCTGGAACTCGCCTTTCTCACCGCCGAAATGTACCGGCGGCGTTGACTCCCCGATCCCGGCCATGGCCAAAGGAAGTGATCAACCATGCGTCTTGTCATTGCCGAAGGCTCCGCGATCCTGCGGGCGGGCCTGGCTCACGTGCTCGGAGACCGGGGCCATGAGCTGGCTGCGGCGGTCCACGACGCCCGCGTGCTGCCCGCCCTCGTCGACACCCACCGGCCGGACGTGCTCATCGCGAACGTCCGGCTGGCGCCCACCTGGGACGACGAGGGCGTGGGGGCGGCGCTCGCCGCGCGCGATGCGCACCCCGGCACCGGGGTGCTGCTCTTCTCCTCGGCGCCCGAACCGCAGCACGTGGCCCGCCTGTTCGCGGGGGACGGCTCCGGTCTGGGCTATCTGCTCCAGGACCGGATGACCGACACCGATGGACTGATGGGCGCCCTGTCCCAGGTCGCCGGTGGCGGTACCGTCGTCGACCCCCGGATGGTCGGGGCGCTGGCGGCCGGCGCCGGCGCCCGGCCCGACGGCGGGGCCGCGAGCGGGCTCGGGCTGCTCAGCGAGCGGGAGCTGGAGGTGCTGACGCTGATGGCGCAGGGCCGTACCAACAGCGCGATCGCCGAGCGGTTGATCGTTTCCGCGGGAACGGTGGAGAAGCGGGTCGCCGCGGTCTTCGACAAGTTGAACATTCCGGGAAGTCCGGGCGACAACCGCCGGGTGCTCGCGGTGCTGCGCTATCTCACCGACCGGCACGCCGCCCAGGTCAACACGATCGACTTCACCCGCGAACGCCGCCGGCGGATGCTGGAGAGGGTGGCCTAGAAACCCACTTCAGAACCACTCCAGTGTCACTCGGGGGAACTTGACAAGGTATCAGCCCCACCCTTCACCGCATTCGGTCTGGCGGAAAATGATGTGTTCTCGAGCGCGCACACTAGTCGGCTGAAATGAGGTCGTGCACGTGAACTTGGCCAACAACACCGGTGTCGGAACGAAAGCCACCCACCGTCCCGGTCCGCAGGTGTCGAGGCTGATTCCCCCGCAGCGCGCAATGCGCCAAGGTCAGCCCGGAACCGAACAGGTACTCACGACAAGAGTCGGCCTCCAGTTGCCGGTCGTGTTCACCTTCGAGGAATGGCAGCGCGCCGGCCGTCAGCTGGCCGGTGTCGTGGATTCGTCCTCGTGGTGGCTCGGTGACTGGCTGGCGTACGGCAAGGACCACTACGGAGACCGCTACCAGCAGGGCATCCAGGCGGCGGGTCTGCGCTACCAGACGCTGCGCAACTACGCCTGGATAGCCCGCAGGTTCGAGATGGGCCGCCGGCGCGCGAAGCTGACGTTCCAGCACCACGCCGAGGTGGCTTCGCTGCCGGTGGAGGAGCAGGACCTGTGGCTCACCCGGGCCGAGGAGTTCAAGTGGACGACCAAGCAGCTCCGGGCCGCCCTGCGGGAGTCCCGGGACGGCGTGGAGACGCTGCGCGAGCGACCTGCCCCGAGGCGCCAGCTCGCGGTTCCGGCGGAACGTTTCGACTGCTGGCTCAAGGCTGCGGAGACGCTGGGAACCGACCTGGACGAGTGGGTCCTCGCGACCCTCGACTCGGCGGCCGAACGGGTCTTCGGGGCGCTCGGCCCGGCGGAGGCGGAGCCGGCCGCCCTGGAGGCGGCGGATCCGGTCGCGGAGTCTGCGGTGTCCGTAGAGTCTGCGGTGTCTGAGGTGTCCTCGGAGGACATCGACCGGCGCATGGACGACCTGATCGACGAGGTTCGCGCCGAGGCCGCCGACCGGCGCCGCTACCAGAGTCTCTACGGGTGCTCGAAGGCACTCGGGGCACTCGGGACCCCCGGGGGCTCCCAGGGAACTCCCCGCCCGTACGGCCCGTACGACGGCTCGGCATGCGCCGGCCTGTGGAGTGCGTGAACCACAGGCTGGTGCCCCCGGCAGGACTCGAACCTGCGGCCAAGTGCTTAGAAGGCACCTGCTCTATCCACTGAGCTACGGGGGCCGGAAGGTGACCGTGAGCCGGGTCAAGGATAGGGCTCCCGTCGCCTTGTCCCGGTTGCTTCACCCGCGTGCCACGATGTGGAGGTTCGGTGAAGCGGTCCCGATAATCGCAGGCAGATGCGATTCTCGCACCGCTTTTGCGCCGCCGCGCCCCGGGTGTTGTGCACTCGTTATGCCTGTGCCCCAGTCGCCCCATCTGTTCCGGCGTCCGGCCGGTCGGAGTGGCGGTCGGCGCGCAGAGGGCCTATAAGCTTCAAAAAGGGTCACAAATTGGGCATTCTTCGCATGTGGTGACCTTGGATGTACGGCCTCAGCTGCTCGATGCCCTATCCGCCCTGCGCGACCGGGTCGCCTCCGTGCGTCTGCCGCTGCCCCTTCCCGGCGCCCCGCGCGCCCGTCAGACCAGAGCCGAACTGCTCGCCCAGCTCGACGACTACCTGGTGCCCCGCCTCAGAGCCCCCGAGGCCCCGCTCCTCGCGGTGATCGGAGGATCCACCGGCGCGGGGAAGTCCACCCTCGTCAACTCCCTCGTCGGACGGCAGGTCAGCGAGGCGGGCGTGCTCCGGCCCACGACCCGCACGCCCGTCCTCGTCTGCCATCCGGATGATCACCACTGGTTCGCCGGGATGCGGGTGCTCCCCGACCTCATGCGGGTCTGGGGCGACCGGTTCGAGGAGGCCGCCGGCCCCGGGCGCGCCACCCGCCGCCCCGGCGGCACCGACGCCCGCGAACTGCGCATCGAGACCATCGGCAGCCTGCCCCGCGGCCTCGCCCTGCTCGACGCACCCGACATCGACTCGCTGGTGGTGGAGAACCGCAACCTCGCCGCCGAGCTCATCTGCGCCGCCGACGTCTGGGTCATGGTCACCACCGCCTCCCGCTACGCCGATGCCGTCCCCTGGCACCTGCTGCGCACCGCCAAGGAGTACAAGGCCACCCTGATCACCGTGCTCGACCGGGTGCCGCACCAGGTGCTCGGCGAGGTCTCGCGCCAGTACGGGGCCCTGCTCACCCGCGCCGGACTGGGCGACGTACCCCGCTTCACCGTGCCGGAGCTCCCGGAATCGGCCGGCGGCGGCGGACTGCTGCCGGCCTCCGCCGTCGCCCCGCTGGCGGCCTGGCTGATCCACCACGCCCAGGACCCGGCCGCCCGGCAGCAGGCGGTCGGCCGTACCGCGCTCGGCGTGCTGGACTCCCTGCGCCGCCGGATGCCCGCGCTGGCCTCCGCCGTCGCCGCCCAGCACGCAGCCGCCGTACGGCTCACCGCCGCGGTCGAGGATGCGTACAAGAAGGAGGGCAAGCGGGTCCGCAACCGGCTCGACCAGGGCGCCGTGCTCGCCGGCGACGCCCTCACCCGCTGGCGCGGCTACCCCCTCGACACCACCGCCGACGAACTGCTCGACTCCCTCGCCGAAAGCCTCGCCGCCCTCCTCCAGTGCGCCGTCGCCGCCGCCGACGAGCGGATCGCCGCCGTCTGGCGCAGGGAGCCCGCCGCCGGAGCCGTCCCGCTGCCCGCCCCCGACCGCGAGGCCGGTGAACGGATCGGGATGGCGGTACGCCGCTGGCGGCGGGTCCTGGAAGAACTGGCCGAGGACGAGGTGGCCCGGCTCGACCGGCAGCCCGCACCCGACCCCGACCAGATTGCCGCCCTGCTCGTCGCCGCACTGCTGGGCGGCAAGCGGGCCCGGATCGCCGGCGAAAAACTCGCCGAGCGGATCGGCGCACAGGCGGCGCTGCGGCTGCGCGACCGGGGCGGCGAACTCGTCGGCGAACACCTCGACGAGGTGCTCAGGGCCGAACGCGACCGCCGCCTGGCCCCCCTCGACGCACTCGAAGTCACCCCGGAGCCGCAGGCCGAGCTGATCGCCGCGCTCTCCGTACTGCAGAAGGAGAGATGACGAGGTGACTGCCCTCACCGAGAACACCGACGACCGCTGGGACGACCGCTGGGACGACGGGCTCATCGCCCGGCGGCTCGCCGAAGACGAGGAGGACGAGGACGACGGCACCGACGAGGCGCTCGTCCGGGCCGTCTCCGGAGCCGGCAGCGACGGCGGCAAGACCCCCGCCCCGCCACCCCTCAGCCGCGAGGGGCGGGCCCTGCGGGCGCGCCTCGACGCCCTGCGCCAGCTGGTCGGCCTCTCCCGTACCCGGCTCGACGGCAAAACCCTCGCCGAGGCCGGCCGGGTGCTCGACGAGGCCGCCGCCCGGCGCGGACTCTCCCCCCAGCACACCGTCGTCGCCATCGCCGGAGCTACCGGAAGCGGCAAATCCACACTCTTCAATTCACTCGCAGGAGTGCAGATCTCGGAGACCGGACTGCGTCGTCCCACCACCGCCGCGCCCATCGCGTGCAGCTGGACCGACGGCGCGGCCGGGCTGCTGGACCGGCTGGAGATCCCCGGCCGGCTCCGCCGCCGCCCCCGCGACACCGCGGACGCCGACCTGCTCCAGGGACTGGTCCTGGTCGACCTGCCCGACCTGGACTCCGCCGTCGGCGCCCACCGCGCGCACGTGGACCGGGTACTGGCTCTGGTCGACGCCGTAGTGTGGGTGGTCGACCCGGAGAAGTACGCCGACGCCGTCCTCCACGAGCGCTACCTGAGGCCGCTCGCCGGCCACGCCGAGATCACCTTCGTCGTCCTCAACCAGGTCGACCGGCTGCCCGGCGAGGCCGCCGACCAGGTCCTCGACGACCTGCGCAGACTCCTCGACGAGGACGGCATCGCCCTCGGCGAACACGGCGAACCCGGGGCCACTGTGCTCGGGCTGTCCGCCCTCACGGGCGAAGGCGTCGGCGAGCTCCGTGAACTGCTGGGCCAGTTCACCCAGGAACGGGGCGCCGCCACCCGGCGGATCTCCGCCGATGTCGACCGGGCCGCCCACCGGCTGCGCACGCTGTACGTCGCGGACGGGCACGGCGGGCCGGAGATCAGCGAAACCGCCCGGACCGAGTTCGAGGACCGGCTCGCCGAGGCGGTCGGCGCGTACGCGGCCGGGCTCGCCGCCGAACGGGCCTGGCGGCGCAACGCCGGCAAGGCCTGCGGAACGCCCTGGCTGCGGCTGTGGCGCTGGTACGAGAGCCGGCGCGCCCCGCACCGGCTCAGCGGCCTGGCCGCCCTGGCCGCACTCGGCGGCCGTACCTTCGGCGGCGAACCGGAGCCGCCGCGGGAGGAAGAGGTCACCGCGCGGCAGCGGGTGGAGCAGGCGGTGCGGACGGTGGCCGACGAAGCCGCCGCCGGACTGCCCGAACCGTGGGCGCAGGCGGTACGGGAGACCGCCGTCCGGGGTGCCGAGCGGATGCCGGAGGCGCTGGACGAACTGGCGGTGACGGTGGGCGTGCCCACCGGAAAGCCGCCGCGGCCGGCCTGGTGGCCGGCTGCCGTCCTGGGCCAGGCCGCCATGACCCTGGTGCAGATCTTCGGCGGACTGTGGCTGGTCGGGCAGATCGCCGGGGTGCTGGAACCGGGCCTGCTGCTGCCCGTGCTGCTGATGGCGGCCGGGATCGTGGGCGGGCCGCTGGTCGAATGGTCCTGCTCGATGGCGGCTCGCGGACCCGCCCGCCGGTACGGGCAGGACGCCGAACGCCGGCTCCGCCAGGCGGCGGCCGGCTGCGGGCGGGCCAGGGTGCTGGAGCCGGTCGCGGCCGAACTGCTGCGGTACCGGGAGGTGCGGGAGCAGTACGCGGTGGTGGCAGGGGGGAACCGGTTGTCCACAACCCGTCAGTAATCCACAGGGGGGAGCGGGGTGGGGGCGGGTGGGCGGAGCATGAAGTCCGGAGCGGGTGCCGTGGCCGTGCGGCCCGCAAGCACGGGGGAGGGACGACCGGGATGAACGAGACCCTGGTGACACTGGTGGGGCACGTGGCGACGCAGATTGACTACCGGGAGACGCCGAACGGGCCAACGGCGAGATTCCGCTTCGCCGTGACGCCGCGGTTCCGGGACCGGCAGACCCAGGCCTGGACGGACGGGCCGACCAGTTTCTACACGGTGTGGGCGCGGCGCGCGCTGGCCGCCAACCTGATGGGTTCTGTGGCGGTCGGCGAACCGCTTGTGGTGCACGGACGGCTGCGGGTGCGGGACGAGGAGCGGGAGGGCCGGAAGTGGTTTTCGGCGGACATCGATGCGGTGGCCGTCGGGCACGACCTCACGCGCGGCACCGCCGCGTTCCGCCGGGTCGTCAAAGTCGAGTCGATACTGACGGGATCTCAGAAGGCGGCGGTGGTCTAGGTGTTCGAGCCCGCTAGGATTCCCCGGTACTCACGGGCACCAGGGTCTTTGGCCCGAAGGGGAAGACTGTGTCTATTGCCGTTCCCGCTCATTCCGCTTCCACCGTTCATTCCGGTTCTACCGATTCCACCGATCGTTCCGGTTCCACCGCTGGGGGTGGGGGCGGGGGCGGGGTGCGCAGACCGCTGGCCGTTGCCCTGCTGGCCGCCGCCCTCGCCGCCGCGCCGGGTGCGGCGACCGCAGCCGAGGCCGAGCGGCCGGGGTCCCGGCCGCCGGAAGGCGCGAGCGCCGTGCTCGACGGGCTGAAGACCTACGGGCAGGCGCTGCTGCGCGGCACGGACGGGGCGGTCCGGCACGTTCCGGCCGGGCTGTACGAGATGCGGGTCGACGGCGGCGGAATGCTCCAGACCTACGGGGTGGGGCTGACCGGCTTCGCCCCGCCCGAGGAGCGGTACACCGAGACACCGTGGAGCGGCAGCCCGCTCGGCGGAAACGGCGAGGCCGGCCGGATCCGCTGGGTGCTGGAGCACTCCTACCCCCAGTTGAACGACCTCGCCGGGCTCGCCAAGGCGGCCGGTGCCGGAGCGCTCACCGCGGAGAGCGCGGCGGCCGGCACACAGGTGGCGATCTGGCGGCTCACCGACGGGGCGAGCGTGGAGGCGGCCGACCCGGCGGCGGAGAAGCTGGCCGACTACCTCCAGCGGGAGTCCCGGCGGCTCCCGGAGCCGCCCGCCTCGCTGAGCCTGCAGCCCGCCGAGGTGTCGGGGGCGGCGGGCAGCCGGCTCGGCCCGGTCACCGTCCACACCCGCGCGCAGAGCGTGACGGTCACCCCGGACCCGGCGGCGGAGCGGATGGGGGTGCGGGTGCTGGACGCCGAGGGCCGGCCGGTCACGACCGCGGTCAACGGCACCCGGCTGTACTTCGAGGTGCCCGCGGGCACCCCCGACGGCACCGCGTCGGTGACGGTCCAGGGGGCCACCAAGGTCCCGGTCGGACGGGTCTTCACCAGCGGCGAGCACAGCCAGGCCCAGATCGTGGCGGGCTCCAGCGACTCCGCGGCCACCGCGGGGGCCGGCGCGGTCTGGCCGGCGCCCGCGCCCGGGAACCTGGCCGCGCAGGGCGGGCCGGGTGCCCCAAGTGCCCCGGGTGCGGTGGTCGGGGTGCCGGTCACCGCGGCGATGGCGGACGAGAAGGAGACTGAGGACCGCCTGGCGGCCAGCGGCAGCTCCGCGGCCACCCCGGTGATCGCCTCCCTGGCGGTCGGCCTGGTGGTCCTCGGCGGGATGGTGGTCCTGCTGCTGCGCAAGCGGCCACTGGACGAAGAGGAGTAGCCGGACGGGGGAGGAGGGGCGACGGAGGGGGTCCCGGTGAGGGGCGGCGGGTAGGTGACCGGGATGGAACAGGACGCGCGAGTGGCGGGAACCCATGGCGGGCCGGTGACCTGGCGGGGCGTTGTGGCGCGGTGGGACCGGGGCCTCTTCGACGCCGTGGCGCGGCGGCACTGGCCGGGGGGCGACCGGGTGCTGCCGCGGCTGAGCAGGGCTGCGGACCACGGGCTGCTGTGGGGCGGGGTCGCCGCGGGGCTGGTGGTGTTCGGGTCCGCCAGGGCCCGGCGGGCCGCCCTGCGCGGGGCCGCTTCGCTGGCGCTGGCCTCGGCCACGGTCAACACGGTCGGCAAATGGTCCGTACGGCGGGCCCGGCCGCTGATCGACGCGGTGCCGGCGGTCCGGCAGCCGGCTCGGCAGCCGTGGACCACCTCCTTCCCGTCCGGGCACTCCGCCTCCGCCTTCGCCTTCCTCACCGGCCTGGCCCCGGCCGCGCCCGGCTGGGGTGCGGTGATCGCTCCGCTGGCCGTGTCCGTGGCCTTCTCCCGGGTCTACACCGGGGTGCACTACCCGACGGATGTGCTCGCCGGGGCGGCGCTCGGGGTCGGGGCGGGGCTGGTCGTACGGCGCCTCGCGGCCGAGGCGGAGCAGGCGCGGATCACCCCGGGTGACGAAAGCCCGGCCCCGGCCCCGGCACTGCCCGACGGCGCCGGGCTCACCGTCGTCGTCAACACCGGATCCGGTACGGCGGACCCGGCCGTACTGGACCTGCTCGCCGCGCAGCTGCCGGCCGCCGAGCTGGTCGAGTGCGCGGGCGAGGAGCTGCCCGAGGTCCTGGCGGATGCTGCGGCCCGGTCCGTTGCGCTCGGCGTCTGCGGGGGCGACGGCACCGTCAATGCGGCGGCCACCGCCGCGCTGCGGGCCGGGGTGCCGCTGGCCGTCTTCCCCGGGGGGACGCTGAACCACTTCGCCCAGGACCTCGGGCTCACCGGGCCCGAGGACACCTGCCGGGCCGTGGCCGACGGCCATGCCGTCCGGGTGGGGGTCGGCCGGTTCACCCCGGGACCGGACGGCTCCGCCGGGCCCGGGTACTTCCTGAACACCTTCAGCCTCGGCGCCTACCCGGAGCTGCTGGGCCGCCGGCTGCGCTGGGCCCCGCGGATCGGCGGCGGCCCCGCCGCCCTGCTGGCCACCGTGCAGGTACTTCGCTCGCAGCACCCGGTCCGGCTGCGGCTGGCCGGCCGGGCCCGCTCAGTCTGGCTGCTCTTCGCCGGCAACGGCACCTACCACGGCACCGGCCCCACCCCCCGCCGCCGGCTCAGCCTGGCCGAGTCCGAGCTCGACGTACGCCTGGTCCACGGCGGCGGCCACCCCGGCATCCGCCTCCTCGCCGCCGCCCTGACCGGCCCACTGACCCGCTCCCCGGTACATGTCGCGACCCGCCTGCACACCCTCCACCTCGCGGACATCCCGGAGGGCACCCCGGTGGCCTACGACGGGGAGTACGGCCGCGCTCCCACGGCCTGTGTCCTGGACAAGCTCCCCGCCGCCCTGACCGTCTACCGCCCCCGCTGACCCCCTGCCCGCCGGTGGACGGGTTTCCGTCACGGGATGGACGTACGGCACTATGGGGTGTATCTGCCCACCATCGATCTGCCGGACGGTTTCTCTTGGCTGAGTTCATCTACACCATGCGCAAGACGCGCAAGGCGCACGGCGACAAGGTGATCCTTGACGACGTCTTCCTGAACTTCCTGCCCGGCGCGAAGATCGGTGTGGTCGGCCCGAACGGCGCCGGCAAGTCCACCGTTCTCAAGATCATGGCGGGCATCGAGCAGCCGTCCAACGGCGAGGCGTACCTGTCTCCCGGGTACTCCGTCGGCATCCTCATGCAGGAGCCCAAGCTCGACGAGTCCAAGACCGTCCTGGAGAACGTCGAGGACGGTGTCGGCGAGATCAAGGGCAAGCTCAACCGGTTCAACGCGATCGCCGAGGAAATGGCGACGAACTACACCGACGAGCTGATGGAGGAGATGGGCAAGCTCCAGGACGACCTGGACCACGCCAACGCGTGGGACCTCGACGCCCAGCTGGAGCAGGCCATGGACGCTCTGGGCTGCCCGCCCGGCGACTGGCCGGTCACCAACCTCTCCGGTGGTGAGAAGCGCCGCGTGGCCCTCTGCAAGCTCCTGCTGGAGGCCCCCGACCTGCTGCTCCTCGACGAGCCCACCAACCACCTCGACGCCGAGTCGGTGAACTGGCTGGAGCAGCACCTGGCCCAGTACAAGGGCGCCGTCGTGGCCGTCACCCACGACCGGTACTTCCTGGACAACGTCGCCGAGTGGATCCTGGAGCTCGACCGCGGTCGCGCCCACCCCTACGAGGGCAACTACTCCACCTACCTGGAGAAGAAGGCCGAGCGCCTCAAGGTCGAGGGCAAGAAGGACGAGAAGCGCGCCAAGCGCCTCAAGGAAGAGCTGGAGTGGGTCCGCTCCAACGCCAAGGGCCGTCAGGCCAAGTCCAAGGCCCGTCTCGCTCGCTACGAGGAGATGGCAGCCGAGGCCGACAAGATGCGGAAGCTGGACTTCGAGGAGATCCAGATCCCGCCGGGCCCGCGTCTGGGCTCGATCGTGGTCGAGGTCACCAACCTCTCCAAGGCCTTCGGTGACAAGGTCCTCATCGACGACCTGTCCTTCACGCTGCCGCGCAACGGCATCGTCGGCATCATCGGCCCGAACGGCGCCGGCAAGACCACGCTGTTCAAGATGATCCAGGGCCTGGAGAAGCCGGACTCCGGCGAGATCAAGGTCGGCGAGACCGTCAAGATCAGTTACGTGGACCAGGGCCGCGCCAACATCGACCCCAAGAAGACCCTCTGGGCGGTCGTGTCGGACGAGCTGGACTACATCAACGTCGGCCAGGTCGAGATGCCCTCGCGGGCGTACGTGTCCGCGTTCGGCTTCAAGGGTCCGGACCAGCAGAAGCCGGCCGGGGTGCTCTCCGGTGGTGAGCGCAACCGCCTGAACCTGGCGCTCACCCTCAAGCAGGGCGGCAACCTGCTGCTCCTCGACGAGCCCACCAACGACCTCGACGTCGAGACCCTGTCCTCGCTGGAGAACGCGCTGCTGGAGTTCCCCGGTGCGGCCGTGGTCGTCTCCCACGACCGCTGGTTCCTGGACCGAGTCGCCACGCACATCCTGGCGTACGAGGGCGAGTCGAAGTGGTTCTGGTTCGAGGGCAACTTCGAGTCCTACGAGAAGAACAAGGTCGAGCGGCTCGGCCCGGACGCCACGCGTCCGCACCGTGCCACGTACAAGAAGCTGACGCGAGGCTGAGCGTGGCCCGTCATATCTACCGCTGCCCGATGCGCTGGTCGGACATGGACGCCTTCGGGCACGTCAACAATGTGGTCTTCCTCCGCTACCTGGAGGAGGCCCGCATCGACTTCATGTTCCGGCTGGCGCCGGGCAACGGCTCCCAGTCGTTCCAGGGCGGGTCCGTCGTGGCCCGTCACGAGATCGACTACAAGTACCCGCTCGTGCACCGGCATGACCCCGTCACCATCGAGTCGTGGGTGACGAAGATAGGCGCGGCCTCGCTGACCATCGCCTACGAGGTCAAGGACGAGGACACCGTGTACGTGCGGGCGTCCACCGTCGTCGTGCCGTTCGACCTCGAGACCCAGCGGCCTCGGCGGATCACCGAGGAGGAGCGCTTCTTCCTCGAGAAGTACGTCGACGATTCGGCCGGACCGGCGCGCGCCGCATGACCGACCGGCTGCGCTTCGCCGATTCCGGGGAGGCGGCGGATCTCGCCGCCTTCCTGGGCCGGCTCGTGCACTACGACCGCGCCGCCGCGGTCCGCCTTCAGGCGGGCGGCGGCGCGGTCGCCGTGTTCGGCCGGCCGCCCTCCTTCGAGGTGCTGGCCATCCGCACCGCCCGGCTGGCCGAGCCCGCCGCGCTGGACCTCACGGTGTCCGCCGGCGAGCTGCTGGAGTCGGTGGACGAGTCCGCCGGCACCGCCGTGGTGCCCGCCGCCGTCACCGGGCCGCCCTGGGCCGGTGTGCTGCCGCCCCGCGGCGGCTGGCGGGAAGTACCGGGACTGCCGGCCCCCGAGGCGATACGCCAGGCCCTGGCCGCCGCCGTCGCCGAGTTCCGGGCCCGCGACGAGGCCCTGCCCGCCCAGCACCGCACCCGCGCCGAGCGGGACCGCATCGGCCGCGAGATCTGGTCCCGGACCCTGGGCGACACCGAGCTGCCGCTGCGCGCCGTGCACGCCGCACAGTCCCTGGGTTTCCTGCGGCCGATACGGCTCACCGTGCCGGCCCCGGCCCCCGCGCCCGACGCCCCCTCCCCGGTGGCGCTGCTGGCCTCCGGGAGCTGGCTGCGCCTGCGCACCCCGTACGGGTCCGTCGCCACCCGGCGGCCGGGCGGCGGCCTGGGCGCCCTTCAGGTCCGCCCCGTCTGAGCCCCCGCCCCGCCCCGCGCCCAGCCCCCGCCCGGCTTCCTAACCGGCCGTGTTGATCATCGACGCAGCCGCGTACGTCAGGTACTTCCACAGCTGCGCCTCGTGCTCCGGGGCCAGCTCCAGCTCGTCCACCGCGACCCGCATGTGCCGCAGCCACGCGTCGTGCGCGGCCTGGTCCACCTGGAACGGCGCGTGCCGCATCCGCAGCCGCGGGTGGCCGCGGTGGTTGCTGTAGGTGGTCGGGCCTCCCCAGTACTGCATCAGGAACAGCGCGAACCGCTCCTCGGCCGGACCGAGATCCTCCTCCGGGTACATCGGACGCAGCAACGGGTCTTCCGCGACCCCCTGGTAGAAACGACGCACCAGGCGGCGGAAGGTCTCCTCGCCGCCCACCTGCTCGTAAAAGGTCTGCTCCTGAAGCGTGCCTCGCGGAATCTCATTCACCCGCCCATGGTCTCAGACGCCCGGACGGAGGACCCGGGTCCTAGGACCGCTCGCATCCCCGGCCCGGGCGCAGGAGAGTGGAGGCATGGGCGCCCACCAGGTGCATGCCGAGCACAGTGTGGAGCCGGAGCTTGCGCACGCCGCGCAACTGCGGGAGCTGACCGCGGCCGGGGTGCTCTCCGATCCGGCCTGGCGGGCGGCCTTCGCCGCCGTGCCCCGGCACCTGTTCGTTCCGTACTTCTTCACCGGCCGCGGCGCCGGGCACGAGCGGCTGTGGTGCGAGGACCCCGACCCGGCCCAGCGGGCCCGCTGGCTGCGCGGGGTGTACGCGGACACCCCGCTGGCGACCCGGCTGCGGGACGGCCGGCTGGTCTCCTCCAGCAGCCAGCCCTCGCTGATGGCCAAGATGCTGGACGCCCTCCAGGTCCGGGACGGGGACCGGGTGCTGGAGATCGGCTCCGGCACCGGCTACAACGCCGCCCTGCTCTGCCACCGGCTCGGCGACGCACAGGTCACCACCGTGGACCTGGACGAGGAGATCACCGAGTCCGCGCGGCGGCATCTGGACCGGCTCGGCTACCACCCCGCCGTGATCACCGGCGACGGCGCGCGCGGGGCACCGGCCCGCGCGCCCTTCGACCGGATCATCGTGACCTGCACCCTGCCGCAGATCCCGCCCGCCTGGCTGGGCCAGTGCCGGCCGGGAGCGCGGATCCTGGCGCCGCTGTCCACCGGGCTGATCGCGCTGCGGGTCCGGGACGCCCACTTCGCCGAGGGCGGCTTCCTGCACACCTCGGCGTACTTCGTGCCGCTGCGCGGAGCCGAGGCCGCGCCGCCGGAGATCGTGGCCGGGTTGCCGTACGAACTGCTGGAGAACGAGCGCTTCCAGTTCATGCTGCTGCTTACGGCGGGGGTACTGCACCCGCGGGAGGCGCTGGACCTGTGGCGCACGGAGGGGCGGCCCGCCCGGGAGCGGTTCGGGGTGACGGTCAGCGGCGCCGGCCAGTGGTCCTGGCTCGACGATCCCCAGGGGCCGTACGTGTGGCCCCTGGGGGACGGCTGAGCGGGCGGGCGCCGGTCAGCCGCGGCGGACGGTGATGGTGGTCCAGGCGCCGACGTGGACCCGGTCGCCGTCGGTCAGCGGGACCGGCACATACGGCTGGATGGGCTCCTCGCCGCCGTTGATGGTGGTGCCGTTGGTGGAGTTCTGGTCCACCACCGCCCAGCTGCCGTCGGGCTGCTGGACCAGGACGGCGTGCTGGTGCGAGACGCCCGGGTCCTCCGGCGGCACCGACAGGTCGATGTCCGGGGATTCACCGGTGGAGGCGCGGCGGCGGCCGATGGTGATCTGACCGCCGGACAGCGGAAGGTGCTGCTCCGGCGAGTAGGCGGGCAGGTTGAGGCCGGCCGCCTCGGGGCCGCTGCGCTGCATCATCGCCATGAAGTACGAGCGGTCCGGGCCGATGGTGGCGGTCCAGGAGCCGCCCTGGGGGGCGTGGCCGGCCTGGCCGGGGAACCCCGGCTGCCCGTGGTGCTGCTGCTCCTGCCGCACCGGCGGCTGCTGCTGGTAGTGCTGCTGTGCGGGCGGGGCCGGCGGGGCCTGCTGGGCCTGCTGGGAGGGCGGCGGGAGCAGCCAGTCGTCCCCGCCGGCCAGCGGCTCGGCCGGCCTGTTGACCTGGGAGGGCCGGGAGCCCTGGTAGCCGTACGGGTCCTGGCCGTACGTCGCGGCGGCCGGGCCCGGTGCCTGTGCCGGTGCCGGTGCCGGGGGAGCGTACGAAGTGGGGCTGTCGGTCAGGAAGTTGTACGCGCACTCCTCGCAGAACTGGGCCATGGACTCGCGCGGGGTCCGACACAGCGGGCAGAGTTCGGCCTGGGCGGTCGAGTCCGCGCCGACCGGCGGGTAGCCGTATCCGTAGGAGGGCGCCGCGGGCGCGCCCGCGGGGGCGGCCATGCGGTGGCCGCAGACCTCGCACCAGTCGTCGGAGACCGATTGGTGCCCGTTCGGGCAGGTCGGCATGGCCCCGTCCCCCTTCTCCCCGCCCCACACGGCAGGTCCTTGTCAGGTCTTCTTCACTCGTACGGTCTGGGTGGAACGCGTTTCGAGGGTCATCTCATCCGCATCCGCGACCTTTGCCTTCAGCCGCACAGTACCGGCAGCGGCGTCCACGACGTCGACCACCTTCGCCAGCAGTTTGGCAGTGTCTTCGTTCCCGGATGCACTTGCCAGTTGTACGGCACGACCCAGCTTGGCCGTGGCACCACCGATATCACCCAGTTTGCGGGCTTCCAGCCCCTGCTGGATGACCTGCGCCAGCTCGGCCTGACCGGTGTAGTGGGCCACCTGCGGGTTGAGCGCGGTGGACGCGGCCAGATCGTCCGTCCAGACGGCCCGGACCAGTCCCTGAGCCAGTACGGAGGGCGCCTGGCCGGACGGATCGGGCAGCACCAGCGAGACCCGCGCGGCCAGCATCTCCTGGCCGACGGCGGCCTGCGGGACCCGGACGCACACGTGGTACTCGCGGAACTCGTCGCCCCAGGAGCCGGTCGGATAATCGCCCGCCCGCGGGCCGGCCTCGGTGCGCCGGTCCGTCAGGTCGAGGACGGTGGGGGCGACCTGTTTGACGTACTGGATCTCCGCGCCGGCCGGGGTCCACAGGCGCAGGGCGACGTCCGCCACCTCCTTGCCCATGGCCTTCTCCATCATCAGGCGGAAGTCCTCGGCGAGGTGGGCAGGGTCGGCGACGATGTCGGCGGTGCCCAGCAGTGCGCCGGCGATCCCGGTCACCTCCTTCACCTCCCAGTCGGTGCCGACCCCGCGGGCATCGCAGGTGAACCGGCCGGCACAGGCCTCCAGGGTGGCGCGCAGCCGCTCCGGTTCCTCGTGCTCGTTGCGGCCGTCGGTGAGCAGGATGCCGTGCCGGATCGTGGCGGCACTGCTCCGGAACAGTCCGTCGGCGAGCCTCAGCCAGGTGCCGATGGCGGTGCCGCCGCCGGGCTCCAGGTGCCGCAGGGCCTCCTTGGCCTGGGCGCGGGTGACCGGGTCGGCGACCGCGAGGCGGCCCTGGCCGGGGTAGACCTCCTTGGCCACGTGGGTGCCGGCGACGACCGCGAAGGCGGTGCCGTCGCGGAGGGCGTCCACGGCCACGGCGGTGGCCTGCCGGGCGCCCTCCATTTTGGCCGGCGGGTACTGCATGGACCCCGAGCAGTCGACCATGATCACCACGGCGGCGGAGCCGGGCAGCGCCACCTGGGTGGCGGTGGCCCCGCCGGTGGCGGTGACGGTCACGATGGCGTGCACGTCCCGCCCGCCCGCGGGCAGGAACTCGTTCTGGTACACCTCGGCGGTGAAACGAGGGGCGCTCGGCTTGGCGAAGTTCGCCACAAACGTTCTCCTTGCGGATCAGGCCTGCGGGGTGATGGCGGACGGGGGCTCGGGCTCGGTGAACTGCTCGGCCGGCGGCACCGCGAACGGGACCACCGCCACGGTCACGTTGTCGTGACCGCCGCCGTCGAGGGCATGCCCGACCAGCACCTGCGCGCTGTGCAGCGGACGCGAGGAGGCGTCCACGGGCACCACGGCGGCCATCTCGGCGGCCGATTCGGCGTAGTTCCACAGCCCGTCGGTGCACACGATCACCACGCCCGGGTGGTCCGGCCGGAAGGTCTTGGTGTGCGGTTCCAGTTCGTACGCGTCGGCGCCGAGCCAGCCGGTGATGGCGTGGGCGCGTACGTCGGCATAGGCCTCGGCCTCGCCCATCAGGCCGGCGGCGACCATCTGGGCGGCCCAGGAGTCGTCCTCGGTCAGCCGGTGGGCGAGCGCGGCGCGGTCGTCGGGCACCCAGTAGGCCCGGCTGTCGCCCACCCAGCCGACGGTCAGCAGGCCACCGCTGACCACGGAGCCGACCAGGGTGCAGGCGGGCGCGTTCTGGGCGCCGGGCACCTCCGGGGCCAGCGCGTTGACGGCGTTCGCCGCGGCCAGGATGGCCGAGTGCATGGCCTCCTGGGGGTGGGCGCCGCGCGGGAGGGCGTCCAGCAGGGCCTCGTTGGCGGCGGCTGCCGCGGCGGCGGAGGCGTCGTCGGGGCGGCTGGCGGAGGAGACCCCGTCGCAGACGATCGCGATGGTGGCGGCGGATCCGTCGGGCAGTGCGGTCGCGGAGACCGCGAAGGAGTCCTCGTTGCGGTGGTGCCGCAGGCCGCGGTCGCTGACGGCGGCGACGCTGCCGAGCTCCTCCTCGACGTGGTCCCGCTCGCGGGGCTGGGCGTGCCCGCAGTTCTCGCAGTAGCCGTCGGTGTCGACCCGGCCGGCCCGGCAGGCCACGCAGGTCTTGCCGCCGGCGGGGGCGGGCGCGGGCGCGGATGCCGGGGCGGGGGCAGGTGCCTGCGCCGGGGCGGGTGCGGGGGCCGGGGCGGGCGCCGCGGGGGCCTCGGGTGCGTCGGGGTGCCCGGCGTACGGGTCCTGGGGTTCCTGCGGGCCGGGGACGGCTCCGCCGCCGTACGGTCCGGGTCCGCCCGGGGTGCTGTGCTGCGCGGCGGCACCGTACGGGTCCCCGGCCGGTCCGTCGTAGCGGGTGGGGCGGTGCTCGGCCCAGCCGGCCGGGTCGCCGACCAGGGTCGGCGCGGCACCGGCCACGCTGCCCCAACCGGGCGCGGGCGGGCCGGGGTCGGGCACCGGAGCCTGTGCCTGTGCCTGCGACTGTGCTTGTGGCTGTGCGGCCTCGGCCGTCCCGTAGGCGCCCGCCGGACCGTACCCGGCGGACGTGGCTGCCGACGGACCGTAGCCCTCCGGCGCCGGGGCCGGAGCCGGCACCGCCGCGGGCGGCGCGGACACGGCCAGGGTGGGGCGGTCGACCTGCGGTGGTGGCGGCGAGGACAGGTCGTGTCCGCAGCGGCCACAGAAGAGGTCACCCTCCTCCAGCGGTTCCGCGCAGCTGGGGCAGCCCGACGGCTGTTGCATCCGCTCCATCACTCACACCCACGTCCGGGGACGGAAACGGTTTGCCCGTTCCACCAGTTCGATCCGCTCCTCGCCCCGCTGCGCCAGCCGGGCCAGGACGCGGTAGGAGCGTTCCAGGCCGAAGCGCAGCCCCCGCTCGTCGAGTTGACTGCCGAGCAGCGAGGTCCGGCCGGGGTCCGCACCCCGGCTACCCGACAGTACCCAGTCCAGGGCCGAGCCCAGAACCTCGGTCGTCAGCTGCTCGTGCCGTTCGGGGCTCAGGCCGAACCGCTGCAGCCCCTCGACCTGCCCGGCAGCGGCCGACAGGTCGGCCAACAGCGGGTCGGCCGGGGACCGTTCGCGCAGACGTGCCCGTACCGCCGCGATCCGTGCGGCGGTGTAGTGGATCGAGGACTCCGGTACGGATTCCAGCGTGCCCACCGCCCCGGCCCGGTCCCCGGCGGCCAGCTGCACCCGGGCCAGCCCGAACGCGGCGCTGACGAAGCCGGGGTCGGTGATCCAGACCAGCCGGTAGTACTCGGCGGCATTGTCCAGCTGGCCCAGGATCTCCGCGCAGAGCCCGAGCGCCAGCTTGGGGGCGGGCTCGCCCGGGAAGGCGTCGTAGACCGCGTCGAAGGACACCGCCGCGGCCTCGTTGTCGCCGGTGGCCAGCGAGGCGATGCCGCGCGCCCAGACCACCCGCCAGTCGTCCGGGTGCCGGGCCTCCAGCTCGGCCAGGGCCGGGCCGGCCGCGGCCGGTTCACCGAGCTCCAGCCGGGCCCGCAGCTCGCGGAGCCGCAGCTCGGCGGAGTCGGCGGGCGCGGAGCCGAGCGCGCCGAGCAGGTCGGCGGGGGCGGAGGCCAGCAGGCCGGCGAGGAACCCGGCGTTGGGGTCGGCGGAGTCCACCAGCGGTACGGGCAGCGCGAGTGCGGTGGTCCGCGGGTCCAGCGCGGTGAGCCAGGCGGGGCCGGCCTCGGCCGGGCGCGGCGCGGGCACCCGTGCGGGCCCGGCGGGCGTGGCCGGTGCGGGTGCCGTTGCCGGCGCAGTGGCCGGCACCGGCCCGCCCGCCACATGCGTGACAGTCGTCCCGATCCCGGCCACCGCCACCCCGCCGGCCGGCGTACCGGCGGCCAGGCCATGGCCTGCCGGCCCGGAGCCCGAGCCCGGCCCGGCAGCCCCGGGACCGTTGGCCGGGGTACCGGCCCACGGTCCCGCCTGCGGCGGAACCGCGCCGGCGGGTGTCGGCAGGCCGTGGCTTCCGGTGCCCGGCCACCCGCCCTGCGGCGCTGCTGCAGCACCGGCCGGGCCGGTCACGGCCGGGACCGACACCCCGCCGGCCGGCATACCGGCCGGCAGGGCGTGGCCCGGGGTGCGGGCTCGCCGGCCGCGGCTGGACAGGGGGCGGAGGCCCAGGTGGGACACCGTGCGGTTCGGGGCGTCCGCGAACAGCAGGGTGTCCGGGACCCGGAGCTCGGGGCCGAAGAGGGTGGACAGGTGCGGGCGCGGCCGGCCGCTCTGGAGGGCGACGACCTCGCGCAGCACGCCGGTCAGCTGGTCCGCCATCTCCTGCGCGGAGGCGAACCGCCGGTCCGGGTCCGGGTCGGTGGCCCGGACCAGCAGCCGGTAGAAGGACTCGTACCGCCGGAACACCTCGATGTGCTCCGGGTCCGGCAGGGAGTCCACGAACACGTTCGTGTAGCCCTGGAAGTCGAAGGTGAGGACCGCGAGCGTGCGGGCCACCGTGTACAGGTCGGAGGCCACCGACGGCCCGGCCTCCGCCACCTCCGGCGCCTGGTAGCCGACCGTGCCGTAGATGGCCGACTCCTCGTCGTCCATCCGCCGCACCGCGCCCATGTCGATCAGCTTCAGCTGATCGGCCTGCTGGATCGCGTTGTCCACCTTGAAGTCGCAGTACAGCAGGTTGCGGCTGTGCAGGTGCCCCAGCGCCTCCAGCGCCTCGATGCCGTACGCGCAGGCCTGTTCCACCGGCAGCGGATCCCGCCGCCCGTCCTCCCGCCGCCGCTCGTTCGCGATCTCCTTCAGCGATTTGCCGCCCACGTACTCCATGACTATGTACCCGTCCAGCGAACCGGTCCGCTGGTCCAGGTGCTCCACGAAGTTGTAGATCCGCACGATGTTGGAGTGCTCGATCTCCGCGAGGAACCGCCGCTCCGAGATCGCCGCCGCCATGGCGTCCTGGTCCCCGGTGTCCAGCAGGCCCTTCAGCACCACCCACCGGTCCGACACGGCCCGGTCGACCGCGAGATACACCCAGCCCAGGCCGCCGTGCGCCAGGCAGCCCGCCACCTCGTACTGGCCGTGCACGACGTCGCCGCCGCGCAGCTTCGGCACGAAGGAGTACGGGTGGCCGCACTTGGTGCAGAAGCCCTCCGTCCGGCCCGGCAGGTCGCCGCGCGAACGCCCCACCGGAGCCCCGCAGTCCGAGCGCGAGCAGAACCGCTTCCGCTCCGGGACCTCCGGGTTCTCCAGCACCGCCGTCGAGGGATCCGGACGCGGGACGTCCGGTACGGCCACCAGCCCGGCCCCCAGCCGGTTCCGCCCGGAGGCGGAGACCGCGGAGCCCGAGCTGCGCACCGACACCGACCGGGTGGACCCGGTCCCGGACAGCGCACGCGACAGCCGCCCCGACACCGACCGCCGCGAGGAGGCGGACCGCGAGGAACGGGAGGACCGCGAAGACGACCGCGAGGAGGAAGCCGAACCTGCCGAACCCGCCGGCCCCGAATCCGGCGCCGCACCCCTCGTCATCCCGGTCGGCGGCGACACCAGCTCCGAGGCCGCCGCCTCCGGCGCCAGCCCGCAGGTGTCGCAGTACAGCTCCCCGCCGCCCATGTCTTCGTACGCCCCGGGGCAGTCGGGGCGCCGGCACGGTGTCCCGGCCAGGCTCATGTCGTGTCCTTTCTCGGCATCAGGGCCTCGGCCGCCGCCTGCTGGTAGCGCAGTACGGCCTGCTCGGCCACCCGCAGGTCGCAGGGCGCGCTCCACAGCATCCGTCGTGCCGCGTCGTACCGTTCGGTCAGCAGCGGGTCCTCCGCCATCCCGTGCCGGGCCACCTTCGCCCGGTACGCATCCAGCCGGCCGCGCAGCTCCGCCCGTACCGCCAGCGGCGCTGTCACCGCCGTCAACGACTCGCGGGCCCGTCGCAGTTCGTCCTCGGCCCGTTCCTCCAGCGATTCCAGCAGCGGGGACAGCCGGTGCCACCGGGCGTTCCGGCGGTGCTCGGCGGCTGCCGCCAGCTGCTCCTGCAGGGCGGTGGGCGGGCCGCTGACCGCCGGGACCTCCGAGGCGGCGATCTTCGCCAGCACCTCGCCGCGTGCCGTCCGCGCCTCCGCCAGGGTCCGGTCCGCCCGGGAGAGCACGTCCCGCAGGGCGATCAGCCGCGCCTCCGCGTCCTGCCGTACGTCCAGGACGGCCTCGACCTCCCGCCGTACGTCCTCCAGCGCGAGGGCCGCCCGGTCGTACCGGGCGGTGTCCGGACGGCCCCCGCCCGGCGCCGAACTGCCCGGGGTGGGCGTCCAGAACGCCAGCGGGTCGGCGATCACCTCGGCGCGCAGCGCGGTCAGCTCGACGGTGATCTCCTCGAGGTCGTCGCCCGAGGGGTGCTCACCCGGCCGCACGCCCACCGAGTGGGCCAGCGAACGGGTCCGGTGCAGTTCCGCGGCGAGCAGGTCGATCCGGGCGGGCAGCGCCGACCACACCGCGTCGGCCGCCACCACCACGTCCAGCGAGCTCGCGTACAGCTCGTTCATCCGGGCCACCAGCTCCGCCAGCGACAGCCGCTCCGCGAGCCGGTCGCTGGCCACCGTGCCGCCCGCGATGAACACCCCCGGGCCGCGCAGTCGCTCGGTGAGCTCGGCGAGTTCCTCACGGCCCGGCCAGCGGCGCCGCTCCCGGATCTCCCGGGCAGCCGCCAGCGCCCCGCTGTAGGCGTCGAAATACGTCCACAGCCGGGTGATCGACGCGTCCGCCGCCGCCCAGCGCTCCTTGGTCAGGCCGGTCAGCTCGGCCCCCTCCAGGAGCCGCCGCCCGGCGTGGTCCTGGAGCGCCAGCAGCGAGGTCTCCACGGCCTCGTGCTCCGCGGCCAGCCGTGCCAGTGCACGGTCGACCTCGTCCCGGTCCATCACCGCCTCCGTTCCGGTCACCCGGTTCAGTCCCGGTACTTCGGTGCCGGCGGTGCTCCGATGCCCCGCAGATCATCCTTCAGGTGCCGCTCGTACGATGTCATCCAGGGACTGCTCCCGCCGCCCGCCCGGTAGTTCTCCAGCACTTTGTTGACGCGCCGCACCAGGTCGGAGGCGTCCTTGTTCATCGCCACCCCGTAGAACTCCTTGGTGAACGGGGTGCCCACCAGTTCCACCGACGGGTCCTGCGCGGCCTGCCCCGCCGCGAGCGCGTTGTCGGTGACGATCCCGTCGACCTCGCCGAGCTGCAGGCGCACCAGGCAGTCCAGCTGGTTGGGCACGCTCACCGGCACCGAGCCGTACGACTCGTTCTTCAGTGCCGCCTCCGCCGTGGACCCGGCGGCGGTGCAGATCCGCCGGCCCTTGAGGCTGGCGTCGTACCCGGTGATACCCGACTTCCGCGGGGCCAGCACCTGCTGCCCGGCCTCGAAGTACGCGGTGGAGAAGGCGACCTCCTCCAGCCGCTTGCAGTTGATGGTCATGGTGCGCACGACGATGTCGACGCGGCCCTCCTTGAGGGCCGGGATGCGCTGGCTGGTGGGAATGGCCCGGTAGATCACCGCGTCGGGGTCGCCGAGGAGGTCCTTGGCGATGGCCCGCACCAGGTCGATGTCGAAGCCGGTCAGCTGGCCGGTGGCCGGATCCCGGTACCCCCACCGGAAGCTGTTCTGGTCCACGCCGGCGACCAGCTTCCCGGCCGCCTTGATCCGCTGGATGGCCGCACCGTCCAGGCCGTTGGGGCGCAGGCTCGCCTCCGGGTCCCGGCAGGTGTCCGCGCCCGGCAGCGCCGGGGACACGACGGGCACCCGGGCCCCCTGCCCGGCGGGCGGGCCACCGGTGCCCGGGGCGCCGTGGGCCAGCGGCAGCAGCACGGCCACGGCCGTCACGGCGCAGGCCCCGGCCATCGCCGTCACCCCGCCCCAGCCGCGCAGCCGGTTCCGGCGCCGGGCCGGGGCCGCGCCCGTCCCGCCCTCGCTCCCGCCGCCTTCGGCGCTGCCGCTCCCGTACCGCCTCATGCGCATCCGCATCTCACCTGTACTCCGAAAGCCTGCGCCCGATACCGAGCAGCGCCGCCGCCGCACCCACGGCCGCCAGGGCCGCCGCGCCCGTCACCAGTCCGCCCAGCGCGGCCAGGCCGCCCCCGGCCGCCTCGGTGAACTCCCGCTGCTCATGGGCCACCGCCTGCTCCAGGACGGCGTCCACCGTGTCGAAGGAGGCCCCGCTGCTCGTCTTGTCCCAGGACACCCCGTTCTTGTCGAGGCCGCCGATGACCTGGGGCTGGGCGAGCTCGTAATCGCCCTTCAGATCGCTCTCGCGGGCCGCCGCATGCCGCTGCTGCCACTGCTTCACCCCGTCCGAGGCCTGCTCGACCGGGGTCCGGCCCTGCCCGTCGTCGGCCAGCCGCAGGGCGGCCGTCAGGCCCGCGTCCAGATCCTTCATGTTCCGCGCGTAGTCCACGTCGTACTTGTCGGACTTGCCGTCCTCGGCCAGTACGGCGCCCCGCGAGACCAGGGTCAGGTTCTCGTTGGCCCGCGCCTGCAGCGAGGCGATCCGGGCGTCGTTGAGCACCTTCAGCGACTCCTGGCCGTGCGCCCGGGCCTCGTCCAGCCCGGAGCGGGCCATGGTGTGCCCCAGCGCCAGCCACAGCAGCACCACCGTGGTGGCCGCCGTCGCGGCCAGCAGCCCGTGGTTGAACACCCGGTTGGTGTGCCGGTAGTTGCGCCGCTGTGCCCACACCAGGGCCGCGATCACCAGCACACCGGTGCCGAGCGAGGCCAGCGGCCAGGACCGGGCCGCGTCGTGGTCCGCGTACAGCCGGCGGGTCTCCGCCTCGTACAGCCGCTGGGCGGCGGGCAGCAGCAGGCTGCTCATCTGCTCGTTGGCGTACCGCAGATAGGCGCCGCCGAGCGGCAGGCCCTGCCGGTTGGTGGCCCGGGCCTGCTCGATCAGCCCGGTGTAGCGCGGCAGCTGCTCGCCCAGCAGGGCGATCTCCCGCCGGGACTCGGCGCTGGCGCCGGTGTGCGCGGCTGCCTTCACCAGCAGCCGGGAGGCGTTGGCGATGTCCTTCTCGTACCGCTCGCGGACCGCCCGCGGCTCCTGCCCGCCGGCCAGGAACCCGCCGGCCGAGGTGGTGTCGGCGTCGGCGAGGGAGCGGTAGATGCTGGCGGCGTCCGCGCTCAGCGGCTGGCTGCGGTGCACCACATCGTCCGCGGCGGCACTGCGGTCGGTGATCTGCCAGGCCGTCACTGCACCGAAGACCACCACCAGCAGGGCCAGTACGGCGCCGATGATCCGCAGCCGCCCGGGCTCGGTGGTCGCGGCGCCGCGGAGCTGCTCCACGCCCTCCGCCCATGCGGTGCGGCGCCGCGGCGGAGGAGCGGCGGGCACGGCTGTGCCGCCCTCCGGCGCGGGCGCGCTGGTGGTCGTGGCCACCTGACCTCCCCCTGGTCGTGGACTGCTGTCGTCGCAGCAGTATGGCCGTACGGACGGCCGCGCACAGCACCAGGTGGCGGATCTTGGATGATTCGCCCCTGCCATGGCTTGCTGTGGTCCTGTTGTCGTCTTCACCGTCAATACGTGCGCAGGACCGCCACGGTTCCCCTCCTGCCCCGGGAAGGAGGCCGGTTCACCCCACGCAGGCGGGGAAATGGGTGCGGAGTTTCGCCTGTGCGCCGGGCGGCGCACCGAGCGCGTCCAGCCCCAGCAGGGCCGCACCGAGCACCGGCGGGGACAGCACCACGGAGATCCGCGCGCGCGGGGCCCGTTCGGCCAGCCGCGCCGCGATCCGGTCGTTGAGCTGCGGATGCCGGGCGGCCACCACACTGCCGCCCAGCACCACCGGCACCTCCTCACCGAGCAGGTCCAGCCGGCCCAGGGCCACCGCCGCCATCGCCACGATCTCGTCGGCCTGCCGGTGCACCAGCGACTGCGCCACCGGATCCCCGGCGGCGGCCACCGCGAACAGCACCGGCACCAGTTCGTGGATCCGCCCGGCCGGCAGCCCGCCCAGGTGCAGGGCCTCGATCAGCTCCGCCATCGAAGACCGGCCGAAATGTGCGGGCAGCGCCGCCGCCAGCGCGGTCGGCTCCCCGCGGCCGTCCTCGGCCCGGGCGGCGTACCACAGCGCCTCCCTGGCCAGCCCGCCCCCGCCGCCCCAGTCCCCGGACAGGGGGCCCAGCGCGGCGAACCGGGCGGTCCGCCCGTCCGGCAGCAGACCCGCGCAGTTGACCCCGGCTCCGCAGACCACGGCCACCCCGCGGGGTGCCGCGCCCGGCGGGAGCCCGGCCCGCAGCACCGCGAAGGTGTCGTTGTGGACCGCGGTGGTCCCGCCCCAGCCGCGCCGCCGCAGCGCGTCCGCCAGCGCGGCCTCCTCCACCGGCAGGTCGGCATTGGCCAGGCAGGCCGAGACATGGTCCGCGTACGGGGGTCCGGACCGGCCGGCCGCGTCCACCGCCTCCGCGACCGCCTCGGCCAGCACGTCCACCGCCGCCTCCACCCCCACCACGGGCGGCTGGAAGCCCCCCGCCCGCCCGGTGCCCAGCACCGAGCCGTCGGCGCCGATCAGCGCCGCATCCGTCTTGCTGTTGCCCGCGTCCACCGCGAGCACGGCGGGCCGCTCCACCCCGCCGGTCAGGCCCATGCCAGGTGCTCCTTGTTGTGCGCGAGCAGCCGGTCCGTGAGGCCCTCGGCCCGGTCGTACTGGCCCACCAGCGGGTGCGCCAGCAGCGCCCGGAACACCCGGTCGCGCCCGCCGCGCAGGGCCGCGTCCAGCGCCAGGTCCTCGTACGCCGACACCTGCGCGACCAGTCCGGCGTACAGCGGGTCCAGGGCCGGACCGGCCAGCGGCACCGGACCGTCCCGCCCGACCCGCGCCTGCACCTCGATCACCGCGTCGTCCGCGAGGAACGGCAGGGTGCCCCGGTTGAGCGTGTTCACCACCTGCACCGGGGAGCCGCCGTCCCCGAGCAGGGCCGCCGCCAGGTCGACGGCCGCCTCCGAGTAGAAGGCCCCGCCCCGCTTGGCCAGCAGTTCCGGCTTCTCGTCCAGCGCCGGATCGCCGTACATCTCCAGCAGCTGCCGCTCCATCGCGGCGACCTCGGCGGCCCGCGAGGGCTTGGTTCCGAGCTCGCGGACCACCTCGTCGTGCGCGTAGAAGTACCGCAGGTAGTACGAGGGGACGACGCCGAGCCGGTCCAGCACGGCCCGCGGCAGGCGCAGGTCGGCGGCGATCGCCTCGCCGTGGGCGGCCAGCAGGCCCGGCAGCAGGTCCTCGCCCTCCGGGCCGCCCCGGCGCACCCCCCGCTCCCAGGTCAGGTGGTTCAGCCCGACGTGGTCCAGGTGCAGTTCGGCGGGGGACACCCCGAGCAGCCGGGCGAACTTCCGCTGGAGGCCGATGGCCACGTTGCACAGGCCGATCGCCTTGTGGCCGGCCTGCAGCAGGGCCCGGGTGACGATGCCGACCGGATTGGTGAAGTCGATGATCCAGGCGTCCGGGTTGGCCCGCCGGACCCGCTCGGCGATGTCCAGCACCACCGGCACCGTGCGCAGCGCCTTGGCCAGCCCGCCCGCGCCGGTGGTCTCCTGCCCCACGCAGCCGCACTCCAGCGGCCAGGTCTCGTCCTGCTGCCGGGCCGCCTGCCCGCCCACCCGCAGCTGGAGCAGCACGGCGTCGGCGTCCGCGACCCCGGCGTCCGGGTCGGAGGTGGTGGTGACGGTCCCCGGGTGCCCCTGCCGGGCGAAGATCCGCCGGGCCAGCCCGCCGACCAGTGCCAGCCGTTCGGCGTCCGGGTCGACGAGCACGAGCTCGGAGACGGGCAGGGTGTCGCGGAGCCGTGCGAAGCCGTCGATCAGCTCGGGGGTGTAGGTGGAACCGCCGCCCACCACTGCGAGTTTCATCGTGTCTAGCCTTTCACTCCGGTCAGGGTGACGCCTTCCACGAACGCCTTCTGGGCGAAGAAGAAGAGGACGATCACCGGGGCCATGACCAGCACGGTGGCGGCCATGGTGAGGTTCCAGTTGGTGTGGTGGGCGCCCTTGAAGGACTCCAGGCCGTAGCTGAGGGTCCAGGCGGCGGGGTTGTCTGAGGCGTAGATCTGTGGGCCGAAGTAGTCGTTCCAGAGGCAGAAGAACTGGAACAGCGCGACCGCCGCGATGGCCGGTTTCGCCATCGGCAGGACCACGCGCAGCAGGGCGCGGAGCTCGCCGCAGCCGTCGATCCGGGCCGCGTCCAGGTATTCCTCCGGGATGGTCAGCAGGAACTGCCGCAGCAGGAAGATGGAGAAGGCGTCCCCGAAGGCCAGCGGGATGATCAGCGGCCACAGGGTGCCCGACAGGTCCAGCTGCTTGGCCCAGAACAGGTACATCGGGATCACCACGACCTGCGGCGGCAGCATCATCATGGCGATCACCAGCAGCAGTGACAGCCGACGCCCGCGGAACCGGAACCGGGCGAGCGCGTATGCCACCGGGATGGAGGACACCACCGTCAGCAGGGTGCCCAGCCCGGCGTACAGCAGGGTGTTGCGCCACCAGGTCAGGAAGCCCGGGGTGTCCCACACCTTCGTGTAGTTCTCCCACTCCCAGGTGCGCGGCACCAGGTCCCGGGTGAGGGCCTGCTGATCGGTCATCAGAGAGGTCAGCAGGACGAAGACGAAGGGCAGGACGAAGAACAGGGCGGCGGCCACCCCCAGGGAGTGCACGGCGATCCAGTGCAGCACCGCCCTGCGGCGCGCGGCGCGCACCGTGCGGGCGGAATCCGCGGTGCCGGCGGGGACCGTCCCGGCGCTGTTCTTCCTGGGCTTCCGCTCCACTACCTGGGCCATGTCAGTCACCTGTTCCGATCAGTCCGCCGCGCCGGCGCATCAGCAGCGCGGTGAAGGCCATGCACAGCGCGAACAGCACCAGGGCCAGCACGCACGCGGTGCCGTAGTCGAAGCGCTGGAAGCCGACGTTGTAGACGATCTGCGGCAGGGTGAGGGTGGACTTGTCGGGGTAGCCCGGCTCGAACTGCTGGCCCGAACCGCCGATCACGCCGGCCGCCACCTTTCCCGCCACCAGCGGCTGGGTGTAGTACTGCATCGCCTGGATCACCCCGGTGACCACCGCGAACAGGATGATCGGCGAGATGTTCGGCAGGGTGATGTGCCGGAACCGCCGCCAGGCCCCGGCGCCGTCCAGTTCGGCCGCCTCGTACTGCTCCTTCGGTACGTCGAGCAGCGCGGCCATGAAGATCACCATCAGGTCCCCGATGCCCCACACGGCGAGCATGGTCAGTGCGGGCTTGGACCAGTCGGCGTCGGTGAACCAGCCGGGCTGCGGCAGGCCCACCGCGTCCAGCAGGGTGTTGGCGGGCCCGGTGCCCGGGTTGAGGAGGAAGACGAAGGCCAGGGTCGCGGCGACCGGGGGCGCCAGGTAGGGCAGGTAGAACAGGGTCCGGAACAGCCCCGCGCCCGTTTTGACCTTCGTGACGAGCAGGCCGATGCCGAGGCCGAAGACGACCCGGCAGGCCACCATCACCACGACCAGCCACAGGGTGTTCCGCATCGCCGGCCAGAACAGCGGGTACTGGGTGAAGACGTAGGTCCAGTTGTCCAGGCCGTTGAAGACCGGCGGGCGGAAGCCGTCGTACTTCGTGAAGGAGAAGTACACGGTGGACGCGAGCGGGTAGGCGAAGAAGACGCCGAACCCGATCAGCCAGGGCGACATGAAGGCCGCCGTGCGCAGTGCGGTCCTCCTGCGCTTCCTGCGGAGGGCCGGGGTGGTGGCGGTGGTGGCCATCGGGCGCCTACTTCGCCTTCGCGATGTCCGTGTCGATCTGCGCGTCGGTCTTGGCCAGGGCCGCCGGCAGGTCGCCGACCGCGCCCTTCTCGTGCTGGTAGGCCAGGTCGGTGAAGGTCAGCTGGTACGTGCCGCCGTCGGCCTGCGGCGGGGTGGTGGAGGACTTCGGGTGCCTGGCGATGTCGAGGAAGGTCTTGAAGTTGTCGTCGACCTGGAGCTTCGGGGAGGCCAGCGCCTCGAGGGTGGAGGGCACGTTGTGGATGCCGTTGGCGAAGGCCACCACCGCCTCGGTGTCGGTGGTCATGTACTTCACCAGCTCCCAGGCGGCGTTCTGCTTCTTGCTGCCCGAGGCGATGCCCATGATCGTGCCGGAGACATAGCCCTTGCCGTAGTCGGCGGCCTGGTCGTCGGGGACGGGCAGCGGCGCGGTGCCGATCTCGAACGTCACGCCCGCGTCCTTGGCCATGTTCGGCCGCCACTCGCCGTCGATCTGCATCGCGACCTGGCCCTTGTGGAAGGGGTGCTCGGCGCCCCACTCGTCACCGAAGGAGGCCCGGAACCGCTCCAGCTTCTCGTACCCGCCGAGCTTCGCCACCAGGTCCTTCTGCGCGGCCAGCATCTTCGCGAACGCCGGGTCCGCGGCCAGGTTCGACTTGCCGTCCGGGGTGAAGTAGGTCGGGCTCCACTGGGCCGCCAGCCGCATCGGGGTGGTCTCGTAGCCGTGGAAGGTCGGCATCAGGCCGAGCTGCTCGTAGGAGTCGCCCTTGGTCTTGGTGAGCTTCTGCGCGACCTCGGCGAACTCGCTCCAGGTCTTCGGCGGGGCGGTGATGCCGGCCGCCTTGAAGGCGTCCTTGTTGTAGACCAGGCCGTAGGCGTCGTTGAGCAGCGGCAGGGTGCACTGGTTGCCCTTGAACTGGGTGTAGTTCAGCAGGGACTGCGGGAACACCTTCGCCTTGTCGATCTTCGACTTGGCCAGGAACGGGTTGAGGTCGACGAAAGCGCCGGAGTTGCAGAATTTGCCGACGCTGTCGGTGGTGAACGAGGAGACCACGTCCGGGGCCTTGCCGCCGCCCGCCCGCAGCGCCTGGTTGATCTTGTCGTCGGTCATGTTGCCGGTGACCTTGACCTTGATGTTCGGGTGCGCCGCCGTGAACCGCGCGATGTTCGCCTCGATGGCCTTGACCTCGCCGGGTGCCGACCAGCCGTGCCAGAAGTTGAGGGTGACCTCGTCGGCCGGGTTGTCGGAAGCCGTGGTCCCGGTCGAACCGGTACACGCGGTGGCCAGCACGGATATCGCGGCGGCCAGGGTGGTGGCGGAGCTCAGGCGGGAGATTCTGGGCATGGCGGTGTCACTCTCTGCGCGGGGATCTTCCTGAGGGGTGCAGGGGAAACGCGGTGGAGCGGTGGAGCCGTGGAGCCGTTGAGCCGTGGAGCGGTGGTGGTACGGCGGCGGAGCGGTCAGCGGCGGGAGGTGTCGAAGACCTCGTCGCGGGTGGCGGCCAGGGCGCTCTCCAACGCCCCGCGCAGCACCGGCCGTTCCCGTACCTCCCCGACCACCAGCCGGGGCCGGGAGGGGGCGAGGTCGGCCAGTTCGGAGGTCAGCAGCTCGTGCAGCGGTTCCCCGCCGGCGCCGATCACCGCGCCGGACAGCACCACGATCTCCGGGTCGAGTACGGCGACCAGCGAGGCGAGGCCGGTGGCCAGCGCGGTGGCGTAGGACCGCAGGAGCTCCAGCCGGGCGCCCTCCGGCCGGGCGGCGGCCTCGCTCAGCAGGGCCACGGCGGTCGCCACCTGCGGCCCGTACGCCGTGGTCCCCCCGACCGGCTCGGCCGGCGCCGGCTCCGGCGGCTCGATGCCGAGCCGGGCCGCGAGCGCCGGGACCACCTGGACGCCGGCCAGCTCCTGGTAGCCGCCGGAGTTGACCCGGGTGACCTGCCGGACCAGCGGATGGCCGGTGACGGGCAGGAAGCCGACCTCGCCGGCGCCGCCGGTCCAGCCGCGGTGCAGCCGGCCGCCGAGGACCAGGGCCGCGCCCAGGCCCTCCTCGTTCCACAGCAGGACGAAGTCCTGGTGGCCGCGGGCGGCACCGAGGCGCTGCTCGGCGACCGCGGCGAGGTTGACGTCGTTCTCGTACTCCACGGGCATGGGCAGGGCGGCGGCCAGCTCGTCCAGCAGGGTGGGGGAGTGCCAGCCGGGGAGGTGGCTGGCGTAGCGGAGGGCGCCGGTGTGCGGATCGAAGGCGCCGGGGGTGGCGATGACCAGGCGGTGGATTGCGGAGGCCGGCAGTCCGGCGTCCCGTACGGCTCCGTCGAGGGCCTCGGTGACCTGGTCGACGACCCGGCCGGGACGGCCCCGGGTGGGGAGCTCGAAGGTGCCGGCGACCTCCCCGGTGAGGTCGGCGACGGCGGCGAGGATCCGGTCGGGGGTGACGTCCAGCCCGGCGACGTGCGCCGCCGCGGCGTTCAGCGCGTACAGCTGGGCATTGGGGCCGGGACGGCCGCTCGCCGTGCCGGTGGCGACCACCAGCCCGGCCGCCTCCAGCCGGGCCAGCAGCTGGGAGGCGGTGGGCTTGGAGAGGCCGGTCAGCCGGCCGATCCTCGTCCGGGAGAGCGGGCCGTGGGCCAGCAGGAGTTCCAGCGCGGCCCGGTCGTTCATGGCGCGCAGCAGGCTGGGGGTTCCGGGGGTCACGCTCGCCAAGGGACCGGGCTTTCTCTCGTACCGGGTGAACTGTTAGGGAAGTTTCCTGTCAGTGTCCGGGCCGTGTCAATGCCGCTGCCCCACAGACCTGAAGGTCTGCGGGGCAGCGGCGGTGGTGGTGCTCCGGGTTGCCTGGTGGGGCTACTTGGTCATGCGCACGCGGTCCCCGGCCGGTGCCGGGATCGGGGTGGCCGCGAGGGACTGCGGGGAGGTGGGGTTGGCCAGCGCCGACGGCGGGGCCACGGCGGCTGCCGGGTCCGGAGCCGGAGCCGCATCCTCGTCCACGGCGGGCAGACCGCCGACGATCTGGATGCCCGCCGCGTCGAAGGCCTCCTTGATCCGCCAGCGCAGCTCGCGCTGCACGGCGAACTGCTTGCCCGGCATGGTCTTCGCGGAGATGTTCACGGTCATCGAGGCCAGCAGCACCTCGCCCAGGCCCAGTACCTCCACCGGACCCCACAGGTGCTCGTCCCAGGGGTCCTCCTTGGCCATGCCGTCGGCGACGCCCTGGATGATCCCCTTGACCCTCTTCAGGTCCTCGGTCGGCTTCACCTGCACGTCCACCATCGCGGTGGCCCAGCCCTGGCTGAGGTTCCCGATCCGCTTGATCTCGCCATTGCGGACGTACCAGATCTCGCCGTTGTCCCCGCGGAGCTTGGTCACCCGCAGTCCGACCTCGACGACCTCACCGGACGCCACCCCGGCGTCGATCTTGTCGCCGACGCCGTACTGGTCCTCCATGATCATGAACACCCCGGACAGGAAGTCCGTCACCAGGTTCCGGGCACCGAAACCGATCGCCACACCGGCCACACCGGCACTCGCCAGCAGCGGCGCCAGATCGATCTTCAGGGCGGCCAGCACCATCAGCGCGGCCGTGCCCAGAATGACGAAGGAGGCCACCGAGCGGAGCACGGAGCCGATCGCCTCCGAGCGCTGTCGCCGCCGCTCGGCGTTCACCAGCAGCCCGCCCAGGGCGGTGCCCTCCACGGCCTCCGCGCTGGTGTTCATCCGGTTGATCAGCTTGGTCAGCGCCTTGCGGACCACCGAGCGGATCACTCCCGCGATCACGATGATCAGCAGGATCTTCAGGCCGATGCTCAGCCAGGTGGCCCAGTTCTCCTCGATGAAGCTCGCGGCGTTGGTGACGCTCTCCTGCGCCTCTTGGACACTGCGCGGCGCATCCGGAACATCGGATTCCGCGGGAAGCAGGGTGGCGGGCCAGGGCACGGCGGGAACCTCCAGGTGTAGCGGCCTGCCCGCGGAAAGGGGTGTGTGCGGGCAGGCCATCCACACTAACGGGGCAAGAGATCCACTCCGGCGCGTTGTTCGAGGGAGAGACCAGACTCACCTGGGAAAGGAAGAGGTGTGGTTGAAAACACCTCCGACCCGTTACGGGCGCGTGGTGGCGCTTCGGCCAGCCGTGAGGAGAGACTGAGAGCAGATCGTCCCGGCGCGAGCCACGCGCCGCCGGCGTACAAGGAGGCATCCGCGTGCCACACGTCCTGGTCCTCAATGCGTCGTACGAGCCCCTCGGCGTCGTACCGCTCCGCCGCGCGCTCGTCCTCGTCCTGGAGAACAAGGCTGTCTCCCTGGAAGAATCCGGCGCCTTCCTGCACAGCGCGACAAGGGCCGTCCCCGCACCCAGTGTGGTCAGGCTCAAGCGCTTCGTGCGGGTCCCCTACCGGGGGCCCGTTCCACTCACCCGGCGCGCCCTGTTCGCCCGGGACGGCGGTCGCTGCATGTACTGCGGCGGCGTCGCCACCAGCGTCGACCACGTCATCCCGCGCAGCCGGGGCGGCCAGCACGTATGGGACAACGTCGTCGCCGCGTGCCGCCGCTGCAACCACGTCAAGGCGGACCGCCACCTGGTCGACCTCGGCTGGCGCCTTCGCCACCAGCCGGCTCCGCCGTCGGGGCTGGCCTGGCGCATCATCGGTACCGGCCACCGCGATCCTCGCTGGATGCCGTACCTCCAGCCGTTCGGCGCGGACGACGCCCTGGACCGCATCGGAGCCGCCGCCGCCTCCTGACCGGCCCGAGCCCCCGCTGCCCGGCAGGGCGGCGGGGGCTTTGGTCGTACAACCCGTCAGGGGATGACCGCGTAGGCCTCCGCCGACCAGAGACTGCAGCCGTACTGCGTCGCCCGGACGTCGCACACCACCCGTACGAAACGGGTGTCCGGCGCGTCCATGCGCACCGACTCCCGGCCGCCCCGCGAGTCGGCCACCGTCGCGGCCGGCCGCCAGGTGACGCCGTCCGCCGAGGTCTCCACCCGGTACTCCGTCGGATACGCGTCCTGCCAGTGCAGCACCAGCTGCCCCAGCCGCACCGGCGCCGCCAGCTCCGCCTGCCACCACGCCCCGTCCTCCGCCGGTGAGGACCAGCGGGTGGTGGCCAGGCCGTCGACCGCCGCCGAGGCCGGGAAGTCCGGGGTCTCGTCCCCCGAGGACGAGGCGGTGGCCGACTTCGCCAGGTCCGGGCCGCCGGTCCGCGGGAAGGCCCGGACCGTCAGGGTCCTCGATTCCCCGCCGAAGCTGACCGGGACCTCGTACACCCCCGCCGGGGTGCCCTCCGGCACGGTGACCTCGACCGGGACCGCCACCGCGGTCCCCCGCGGCACCGTCGTCTCGGCCGGCACCTCCACCTTGATGCCCTGCGGGGGCCGCGCCGACAGCGAGCCGCGGACCTCGCCGGGCCGCAGCGGCGAGAGCTCCGCCGCCACCCGCTGCGGCCGGCCGCCGATCTCGGCGTCCGCACGGCCGTTGCCGCCCAGCTCGAACCTGGCCTGCGGCCCGTCCGCGAACCACGGCACCAGCCCGCGCACCGCCGGCGCCTCGCCGGCCCACACCAGCCGCACCGCATCCGCCGTCAGCCCGGTCGCCTCCGCCTGGGTCCAGCCCGAGCCGGCCGCCTCGCCGAGCTTGCGCCAGCCCTCCCCGGGGATGTGCGCCTCCACCGAGGCGCCCCGGACCGCGGGGGTCAACGGATCCGTCATCACCGTGACCGCGGACACCGGACGGGGCCGGTCCAGCCGGAGCGTCCAGGACCCGGAATCCCGGCTCACCGGACCCGCCGTCGGCAGGGCCGCACCGGTCCAGGCGTCCGCCTCGGCCGCCGCCTTCGCCAGGAACGGGTCCAGGACCCCCTGGCCGACCGTCGCGCCCGGCCCGGCCGTCGCCGTCCGCGCCTGCCCCAGCGCCAGATAGGACCGCCAGGCCGCCGCGCCGTCCCCGCGGGCCTGGGCCCGCAGCGTGTCCACGGCCAGCTCGCCTGCCGTGCCGTACTGCGCCAGCCGGTCCAGCCAGGGCCCCGCCTCCTGCACCAGCTCCTCGCCGAGCCGCCCGCGCGCCTCCCGCATCACCGTGAACGCCGCCCGCAGCCGGTCCGCGGCCCGGTCCAGCGCCGCCCGGTCACCGGCGCCCCGGGCCCGCCAGAACTCCTCCATCAGCGGGTGCAGGTACGCCGATTCGGGCTGCCCCAGCGCCGAGGACGCGGTGTTCCCGGCGAGCGCCGCCAGCCCTTCCCGGGCCCGTACGTCGCCCCCGGCCAGCTCGGCCACGGCCGCCTCCCAGGAGGCCCCGGCCCGGTACCCGCGCGGGTTCCACGCGAAGTCGGCGGCGGTGAACAGCGGGATCCTGGACAGCGTGCCCTGCTGCGCCGCATGGGCCAGCAGACCGGCCGAGCCGTTGGCCACCGCCGGTTCGCGGCCCGTGTACGCGCCGAGGTAGATCCGGCCCGGCTCCCAGTCGTTGACCGGATAGTTGTCCATGGTGACCAGCGGATGCCCGAAGGCCGTGCGGGCCCCGGCCAGTTCCTTGCCGGTGATGGTGCGCGGCAGCACCCCGACACCGGTCCAGGCCACCTCCACCCGGCCGTCCAGCGCGGCGGCCAGCGCCGTCCGGTATTCGGTGGCGCCCTCCTGGTAGTACTCGGTGGGCATCAGCGACAGCGGAGCCGAGCCCGGATGCTGCCGGGCCAGCCCGGCCGCGAGCTCACCGGCGACCTCGGCATGCGCCCGCGCAGCCGCCGCCGGGCCCTTGCCGTACCGCTGCCGGTCCGCCGAACAGCCCCACTCCGTGTAGCTGACGTCCTGGAACTGCAGCTGGAAGGCGCGGAAGCCCAGCTCCCACATCGCCTCCAGCTTGCGCTGCAGCGCCTTGCGGTCCGCGGCCGAGGACAGGCACATCGACTGCGCCGGGGCCACCGCCCAGCCCAGGGTCACCCGGTTGACCGCGGCCCGCTCGGCGAGCCGGCGGAACTCCTCGCGCTGCGCCTGGGGATAGTCCTCGCGCCAGCGGGCCTGCCGGAACACGTCGTCGCCGGGCGCGAGCAGATACCGGTTCTGCTTGGTGCGGCCCATGAAGTCCAGCTGGGCGAGCCGCTGTTCCAAGGTCCACGGTTCCCCGTAGAACCCCTCGGTGATGCCGCGCACCGGGGCGGCCGGCCAGTCCCGGACCACCGCGCCGGGAACCCTGCCCCGGGCGCCCTCGAGCAGCTGACGCAGGGTCTGGGCGCCGTGGAACAGCCCGTCGTCGCCGAAGCCGGCCAGCGCGACGGTGTCCCGGCCGCCCTCCCGGCCCACCGCCAGCCGGTAGCCGCCGGCCGGCAGGTCCTCCGCCGTCCCGGCGCCGAGCGCCTGCAGCGCCGCCTCGGCGTCCGCGCCCTGGACCCGGAAGACGGTCCCCTGCGCGGGCAGCGGGACGTACGGGTGCTGCTCGCGCAGGGTCTTCACCCCGGCGGCGCGCAGCGCGGTGCGGATCACCTCCACGGCATGCGGATCGGCGCCGGTGAGCGGCACCACCAGAACGGCCTCGCTGCCGAGCGGGACTTCGCGGGACCGGTCGGCGGTCAGGGACTGCGGGCGCGGCCAGACGGGAGGACCCTGGGGGGCGGCGACGGGATCGGCGGCGGGGCCGGTCGCGAGCCCGGTGCCCGGGGCCGTCCCCGGAGCCGGCGCAGTGCCCGGCGTCGGCGCAGTGCCCGGCTGCGCGGCGCCGGCGGCGGGATCGGTCCCCGGGGCCGCCGGGGCAGCCGGAGAGGGGTCGGCGAAGGCCGTCGGGGGGCCGACGGCGGCACCGCCGAGCAGACCGCCGACGACGGCGACCGCCACGGCCGTGGCCCGCTTCCTGCCGCTGAGCTGCACGCTGTCTCCTCGTTCCGAGTGGCCCCCCCGCTCGCACGAATGAGCCCGAGCCCACCACCCGTACGGCTCAAGTGTCAATGTACGCGGGCGCTCTGACCGAAATGCCCCAGGAATGCAGGCCAGCGGGATGGGTAGGGCTGCGGTGTTCCGATGTCCGTCGCGCGCAGCCGCATACCCCGGGGCCCCGCGCTCGTTGTCACGCAGCCCCCCATGAGGAGAGCCCGATGACCGCCCGCCCGCACCCCCACACCCCGCCCCGGCCCCGCTCCAAACGCCCCGCCGCCCCCGCTACCCCTGCCGCCCCGCTCCTCGGCCACCTGCCCCGCCCCGGTTCCGGCCCCCTCACCAGCGAGCCCCCGCTCGCCGACACCGCCCACGCACCGCTGACCAGCGAACCACCCCTCACCGACGAGGCTCCCCTGACGAGCGAGCCGACCACGCCCGCCACCGCCGCGGGCGTCTGATCAAAGGACCCCCCCATGGACGACCTGGCCCGGCTCGCCGCCCTGCACGGCGTCGCCGTCTCCTACCAGCCGGCCGAGGACGTCACCGTCCGGGTGCCGGAGCGGACCGTCCGGGAGGTGCTCGGGCTCCTCGGGGTGGCCGCCGGCACCCCGGAGGGCGTGCGGAGTTCGCTGGCCCGGGCCGAACGGGAGGCCGCCGCCCGGCTGTTGCCCCCGACCCTGGTCCACTGGGCCGACGAGCAGGTGCCGGCCGCCCTCGCGGAACTCCCGCCGGGCACCCGGCTCCTGGTCCGGCCGGAGGGCGCCGAGGCCGAGCGGGCCTGGGGGCCCGACCTCCCCTGCGGGGTGCACCGGATCACCGCCGAGGCGCCCGATGGCCGTACCGGCACCGCCACCCTGATCGTGGCCCCGGACCGGGCCCCGGCCGCGCCCGGCCGCTCGTACGGGCTGCTCGTCCAGCTGTACTCGCTGCTGTCCCGGCGCTCCTGGGGCATGGGCGACCTCGGCGATCTGGCGGAGCTGGCGCGCTGGGCCGGGCGGACCCACGGGGCGGGATTCCTCCAGGTCAACCCGCTGCACGCGGCCGTGCCGGGCACCCCGACCGACCCGTCCCCGTACCGGCCCTCCTCGCGGCGCTTCCCGGATCCGGTCCACCTGCGGATCGAGGACCTTCCGGAGTACGCCGACTGCCCCGACCGGGACGTGCTGTCCCGCCTGCGCAAGCAGGGCGCGGAGCTGAGCCGGCAGGTGCTGGAGAAGGGCGCGCTGATCGACCGCGATGCCGTCTGGGCACTGAAGCGGGCCGCTCTGGAGCGCCTGTACGCCCTCCCGCGCGACCCGGGGCGCGAGGCCGAGTACGCGCGGTTTCGCACCGCCGGCGGCCCGGCCCTGGACCGGCACGCCCGCTGGGCGGCGCTGGCCGATCGGTACGGCACCGACCGGTCGCAGTGGCCGGTGGCCGCGGACGCGGATGTGGAAGGGGACGCGGGCCCCGGCGGCGCGGAGTTCCACCGCTGGCTGGCCTGGCTGACCGACACCCAGCTGGTCGCGGCGCAGCGGACCGCCCGGGAGGCGGGCATGACGGTCGGTCTGGTCCACGACCTGGCGGTCGGGGTGCACCCGGAGGGCGCGGACGTGTGGGCCGCGCCCGGTCTGCACGCCCCCGGGACGACGGTCGGCGCACCGCCGGACGCCTTCAACGCGCGCGGCCAGGACTGGGGCCTGCCCCCCTGGCGGCCGGACCGGCTCGCCGCGACCGCGTACGCGCCGTACCGGCAGCTGCTGCGGGCGGTGTTCCGGTACGCGGGCGCGCTCCGCATCGACCATGTGATGGGCCTGTTCCGGCTCTGGTGGATCCCGGAGGGAACCCCGCCCGCCGAGGGCACGTACGTGGGCTACGACGGCGAGGCGATGCTCGCGATCCTGGTCCTGGAGGCGCACCGGGCGGGGGCACTGGTGATCGGCGAGGACCTCGGGACGGTCGAGCCGGGGGTCCGGGAGGCCCTCGCCCGGCGCGGGGTGCTCGGCACCTCCGTGCTCTGGTTCGAGCGCGACTGGCGGGGCGACGGGCGCCCGCTGGCCCCGGCCGACTGGCGGGCCGACTGCCTGGCCACCGCCACCACCCACGATCTGCCGCCGTCCGCCGCGAAACTGGCGGGGGAGCATGTGGAGCTGAGGGACCGGCTGGGCCTGCTGACCCGCTCCGCGGCCGAGGAGCGGGCGGCGGACACCGCCGACACCGCCGAATGGCTCGGGGTCCTGGACGGCCTCGGGCTGACCGCGAAGAACGAGGAGGAGGCAGTGCAGGCCTTGTACTCCTTCCTGCTGGCCACCCCGGCCCGGCTGGTCGGGGTGTGGCTGCCGGACGCGGTGGGGGACCGCCGGCCGCAGAACCTGCCGGGCACCTGGGACCAGTACCCCAATTGGCGGCTGCCGGTCGCGGACGGCTCGGGCCGGCCGGTGACCCTGGAGGGACTGGCCGCCTCGCCCCGGGCGCAGGCCCTGCTCAGGGCGGTGCGGGAGCAGGCGGAGTCCCGTACGGCACCCCCGGGCGCGCGACTCGTTTAGGTGTTCGCTACGTTTGCACCGTGGACAAGAAGAACGCCCTGCGCGCCGGCGCTGTGACGGCCGGTACGACGCTGATGATGCTGCTGATGACGTCTCCCGCGCTCGCGCTGACGCGTGACGACGGTGACGACCCGGGTCCCGGCCTCAGCATCGCCGCGACCATCGGCCTGTTCGTGGTGCTGCCGATCGCGCTGTTCCTGGTCATCGCGGGTCTTGTGATGGTCGGCGACAAGTCGCGCAAGCAGCAGCCGCAGTAGGCCGCAGTAGATCTTCCCGCGCGGTCTGCCGCGCGTGGGCCGGTCCGAGTGGAGTCTCCGCGCGGACCGGCCCGTTCGCATGCCCGGGCATTCGCCCGATGGCCGGTGCCGCCGATGGCCGGTGCCGCCGCTCAGACCTGGGCGAGCAGCTTCCGCAGCAGCCCGGTGAGCAGTTCGGCCTCTTCCTCGGTCAGCCCGGCGAGTGCCGCCCGCTGGACCTCCAGGCCGGCCACGACCGCCTCGTCGACGAGCGCCAGGCCCTTTTCGGTGAGGGTCACCTGAAGTCCCCGCCGGTCGTGCGGATCGGGCTTGCGGCAGAGCAGCCCGGCCTTCTCCAGCTTGTCCAGCCGCCCGGTCATCCCGCCCGTGGTGAGCATCAGCGTCGCCGAGAGCTGGCGCGGCGACAGCGTGTACGGCTCGCCTGACCGGCGCAGCGTGGCGACGACGTCGAACTCGCCGCGCGAGATCCCGTACCGCGCGTACGCCCGTTCCGCTGCGTCGCCCATGGCCCGGGCGATCCGGTAGATCCGGCCGAAGATCCCCATCGGGGAGACGTCCAGCTCCGGACGCACCGCGTTCCACTGGGCGGTGATGGCATCCACCGCGTCCCTGTTCGCCAGTTCGCTCATGACCGCAGTATCGCAAGAAAACTTGCTTGACGGAAAGTAGCTTAGAGCTAAGCTACTTTCTAGCAATCTACTTCGCGCCGGAGGGGTTCGTCATGAAGCGCACCGCCCGCACCGCCCGCACTGCCACCATCGGCACCATTGCCCTGACCGCCCTCGCGCCCATCTCCTGGGGCTCGACCTACCTCGTCACCACCGAGCTGCTGCCACCCGACCGGCCCCTGTTCACCGGGGTGATGCGGGCCCTGCCCGCGGGGCTGCTGCTGATCGCCGCCGCCCGCACCCTGCCCAAGGGCGCCTGGTGGTGGAAGTCGGCCGTGCTGGGCGCGCTGAACATCGGCGCCTTCTTCCCCCTGCTGTTCCTGTCGGCCTACCGGCTGCCCGGCGGAGTCGCCGCCGTACTCGGCGCGTTCGGCCCGCTGATGGTCATCGGCCTGGCCGCGCTGCTGCTCGGCGAGAGGGCGAGCAGACGGTCGCTGCTCGCCGCCGTCGCCGCGGCGTTCGGCGTCAGCATGGTGGTGCTGAAGGCGGGGGCCGCGCTCGACCTGGTCGGCGTACTGGCCGGAGTCGCCTCCTCCGCCTCGATGGCGGCCGGCATCGTGATGACCAAGCGCTGGGGGCGCCCGGAGGGCGTCGGGCCGCTGGCCCTGGCCGGCTGGCAGCTCACCGCCGGCGGCCTGCTGATCCTGCCGGTCGCCGCCCTGCTGGAAGGCGCCCCGCCCGCCCTCGACGGCCGGGCCTACCTGGGCTACGGCTACATGATGCTGCTCAACACCGGCGCCGCGTACTGGCTCTGGTTCCGCGGCATCGGGCGGCTCGCCGCCACCTCGGTGACCCTGCTGGGCCCGCTCTCCCCGCTCACCGCCGCCGTGATCGGCTGGGCCGCGCTTGGCCAGGCACTCTCGCCGGTCCAGCTCCTCGGGATGGCGATCGCGTTCTCCGCGACCGTGGTGGGCCAGCTGCCCGCCCGGAAATCGTTCAGTAAAACTGAACAGAACGATCGAAAGTTTTCGATGGACCTGAGCGATGAGAAGGTGCGACGGTAGGCCGGCACCTCATACGAATGAACCGCACCCACCCGAGGGGGAGATAGCCGTGGCCGTCCTGGACCGCGTCCGTACCGCTGGGCACCAGCCGGGCAACCGCACCGCGCAGGCGAAGAAGGAGGCGGCCGGCCTCGGCGTCCTGCTCGCCCTCGTGGCCACGGTCGTCTGGTCCGGCAGCTTCGTCGCAACCCGGGGCATGGCCGACAGCATCCCGCCCGTACAGGCCGTCTTCTGGCGCTGGATCATCGCGATCGCCGCCGTCGCCCCGCTCGCCGCCCGCGAGGCCTGGCGGCAGCGCCACCTGATCCGCCGCCACCTGGGCTTCGTCACCCTCGCCTCGTTCTTCGGCATCGCCCTCTACAACACCCTGGTCCACCAGGCCGGACTGACCACCTCCGCCTCCAACATGGGCATGATCATGGCGGCCTCGCCGGTCATCATGGCGGTCTTCGCCCGCCTCGGCGGCCAGCAGCTCGGCGCCGTCCGCTCCTTCGGGCTGCTGCTGGCCGCCTCCGGCGTGCTGCTGCTCGTCGGCAAGGGCTCGCTCACCGTGGACTTCGCCGCCGGCGACCTGTGGATGTTCGGCGCCGCCCTGTCCTTCGCCTCCTACAGCGCGCTGCTGCGGCGGAAGCCCGCCGAGATCTCCGGCCTCACCTTCCTGCTCACCACCTTCGTGTTCGGCGCGCTGATGCTGGCCCCGGCGTACGCGGTGTCGGTCGCCGTCCAGGGCGGGTTCGAGGTCTCCGCCGGCACCGTCGGCCCGCTGCTCTACGTGGGCGTCTTCTCCTCCGCCGTGGCCTTCTTCGCCTGGAACAAGGCGATTTCGCTGATCGGCGCGGCCCGCGCGGGCGTCGTCTACTACCTGCAGCCCGTCTGCGTGGCCGTCCTGGGCTTCCTGCTGCTGGGCGAGCAGACCGGGCCGGTCCAGCTGCTGTGCATGGGGCTGATCCTCGGCGGCGTCGCCCTCGGCGCCCGCCGGTAGGTTCGGCCCATGACCGGGACCACCGAGTGGGACATCAAGAAGCTCCGCATCCTGCGCACGCTCGGCGAGCAGGGCACGGTGACCGCAACGGCCGAGGCGCTGCTGATGACGCCCTCGGCCGTTTCGCAGCAGCTCACCAACCTGGCCAAACAGCTCGGCGTCCCGCTGCTCGAGGCCCAGGGCCGCCGGGTCCGCCTCACCGGCGCCGCCCACCTGGTCCTGCGGCACGCGGAGGCCGTCTTCGCCCAACTGGAACGGGCCGACGCCGAGCTGGCCGGCTACCGGGCGGGGGAGACCGGCGAGGTCCGGCTCGGCGCTTTCTCCACCGCCGTCCCCGCCCTGGTCGTCCCGGCCGTGGCGGCCCTCCGGCTGACCCACCCCGGCGTCGAGGTCCGGGTACGCGAGACCGAGGCGGCGGAATCGTACGAGCTGCTGTCCGCCGGGGCCGTGGACCTCGCGCTCTCCCTCGCCGCCCACGCCCCCACCGCCCGGGACCCCCGCTTCACCCGCATCCCGCTGCTCGCCGACCCCCTGGACGTGGCCCTGCCCCCGGACCACCCGCTGGCCGCTGCGCCCCGGCTGCGGCTGGCGGACCTCTCGGGCGAACCCTGGATCTACGGGGGCTCCGGCCCCTGGTCGGACATCACCCGCACGGCGTGCGAGGCGGCCGGCTTTGTCCCGGAACAGGCGCACTCGGCGGCCGGCTGGACCGCGATCCTCGCCCTGGTCGAGGCCGGCATGGGCGTGGCCCTGATCCCCCGCATGGCGGCGAGCCGCGCCACCGGCGTCCGGGTCCGCGACCTCGGCCGGGACCGCCCGATCCGGCACGTCATCGCAGCCACCCGCCGCGGCGCAGACACCGCCCCGGCAGTGGCCCAGGTCCTGGAGGCCCTCCGCAACGCAGCCACCCCCCGCCCCTAACCGCTGCGCGGAGCCTTCCCCCACCCCGCCCCTTCCCGAAACCGGGGCCTGCGGCCCCGGACCCCGCCTGTGGGGGCTGCGCCCCACACCCCCTGGGTGCCCGGGCTCCGCCCCGGGGGGTTTGGGGGCGGAGCCCCCGAGAGCGGGGTGCCGGGCGAAGCCCGGGCAACCCCACGGGGTCCGGGGCGGAGCCCCGGGTTCGGGGAGGGGGGGGGGGGGGGATCGGGAGAGCGTCGTGGTGGGGAAGAGTGTGCTACAGCGGGTGTTGATAT
>NZ_JBEOXT010000048.1:0-52155 GCF_040296685.1 Streptomyces sp. NPDC002054 | reverse complement strand
CCGACCCCAGGCCCTACGTCTGGACCAGGACCGCGGACGAGATCCTCGAACGCCTCGCCTCATATCTGAACAGAATTCCCGACTCAGAAGACTAGTCGTCGTCTCATCCAATCCAGTCCAGTCCAGCCTTCGGTTCTGGCATCCCTCGCTGCGCCGGTCGGACAGCTTCATCTACTGAACTGAGCGGGCCTTCTTCCGCTCGCGGCGCTTGCGGTTATGCTCCGAGATCAACATGACGCCGCCGACGACCATCACCACGGTCGCCGCGAGGCTGGCCCATTTGGTGATGGTGTCCACGAGAGGTATCGACTGTGCCCGCGCGGCGCACCATGGGTGGTGTCACTGGGATGACGCGTCGGCCGGAACGAGCAGTTTTGCCGTCGATGCAGTCATGCGCGGCTGCGGGGTGCTCCGCCTGCCGCCCGCCCGGCGGCGCGGGCCGCAGTATCTGCGAGATGGTCCTGGAGTTCACGGTGCCTGAACTGGTACGCGTTCCCGGCGATCCGGAGCAAGCCGGCGTCGGAAGCCCAGGCGAGGAAGCGTCCGAGGCGCCACGGCAGGCGTCCGCGTGTGCAGAGCAAGGCGCCGGAGTAGCGGCGCCAGGCACCGGCCCAGATCATCCCGCTGGGAACGCCCAGGATGCCTCCGAAGAACCCCACCATGGTGATCGAAAAAGTAAGGGGCGGCGCGCTCGACTCCGCGGACGCGAGCGCGAAGGACTGCGTCAACAGGGCCTCCCGGAACAGCTCGTTGGTTTCGACAGCCCCGAGCTACCGAGAGGCCCTGCCTTCATGCACCGACCGCGCGATAGTCAGTCGAGCAGGACCCTGTTCGACTGATCAAGCCTGCTGAGCGGTCAGCGATCGCCTTTGAGGTCGCAGCGCCGAAGGGCTGTGACCTCGCCATGCCAGCGGTTTGCCGGGCCTACGGGGTCATCCGATTCTGACGCGGTAGCTGGGGTTGCCTGTGCCGGAGGCAATGGTGCCCTGGTTTGACCAGGTAGTCGCGCCTGCTTCGTTGGTCTCGTTGAAGTAGGCGGTCAGCGCCCCGTTGTCGGCGAGGATGAGGTAGTCGGCCCGGGAGTCGCCGCCGACGTCAGCGAAACGGACCTGGGTTGCAGTCCAGGATGCGGAGCCGGTGGCGATGGTGTTCACCTTGCCCCAGCCGCCGTGGCCGTCACCACCCTGGTTGATGAATGAGCGGACGGCGCCGTTGTCCTCGACGATCAGGTAGTCGGCCCGGGCGTCCCCGCCGACGTCGGCGAAACGCACGTCCTCGGCCGTCCACTGAGCAGAGCCCGAGGCGATGGTGCCGTAGTCGTCCCATTTGAGTGTTCCGTCAGCCCGGGTGGTGTTGACGAACGCGCGGACCGCTCCGTTGGGCGAGAGGATGAGGTAGTCGGCACGGGCATCACCCCCGACATCGGCGAAACGCACCTGGGAGGCGTTCCAGGAGGTCGAACCGGAGGCGATGGTGCCGGCGTCCTGCCAGCCGCCGCGGCCGTCACCGCCCTGGTTGATGAGTGCGCGGACCGCTCCGTTGGGGGAGAGGACGAGGTAGTCGGCACGGGCATCACCCCCCACATCGGCGAAACGCACCTGTGCACCGGTCCATGACGGTGAGCCGGAGGCGATGGAGCCGTAGTCGGACCACTTCACCTTGCCGTCCGCGCCGGTGGAGTTCACCCACGCGCGAACTGCTCCGTTGTCCTGGACGACGAGGTAGTCCGAGCGTCCGTCGCCGTTAACATCGACGCGGTAGTCACCGGCCGCCGCGCCCTGGCCGGCCTCGGGGGGTGCGGGCTTGACCGTGACGTCCGGGACGATCCACTTCTTCTGGGAAGCGGTGGCGACGCCGCCCTGGAAGGCCCGGGCCATCTTGGCGTAGCCGTTGTTGTTCGGGTGGAGGTTGTCGTTCAGGTCTGCCACCGACAGCTCGCCCATGCTGACCTGGGTGATGCGGTAGCCGCGTGCGGCGCGGTCGGTGACGATCCCGGGGATGGCCCGGTTGTAGGCGTTGACCCGGGCCTGTACGGCCGGATCGGCGGCCGGCACCAGCGAGGCGACCACGACCACCGTGTCCGGGGACGAGTCGTGGATCTGATCGATGAGCCGGCCGAGCCGCTGCGGTGCGGTAGCCACCTCGTAGTTGCGGTTCATGTCGTTGGTGCCAAGATGCAGGACTACCACGTTGGGCTTGGCATCGGCCATCCAGCGGTCGATGTTCGCGCTGATCTGGTCGATGCGCCACCCGGAGTGGCCTTCGTGCCGGGACCCGTCCGCATCCTGCATGGAACCCACGAACTTCACGTCCGCCGTGTCCTGGGCGAGCATCTGTGCGAGCGCGGGCCGGTAGCCGGTCCGCGTACTGCTCCCCACTCCCAAAGTGATGGAGTCACCCAGCGGCATCACCGCGAGACTTATGTGTCCCCCCATCTTGCGACCGGTGATGAAGCTGATGACACCGACGACCGCCGCGCCCGCAGCCAGAACGAGCTCCCCGCCTGAAAGGATGACCATGACTCCCAGGGCAAAACCTACGAGATGCCCGTTAACGTACTCCCATGCCTGGTGTCGGTTGCCGGGCTGGCAGGGCTCCATGGTGGGTTTCAACTGACCCGAAGCCGGGATTGTGAGGCATTCTTTGGTGCTCTCGTTGACCACGTGACGCCCACCGGGAACACCTGACGGCTGATGATTCCACAACTCCTCGCTGTGGTAATCATTGTTGCCGTGGTCCGAATGTCCTCCCGATACATGGTCCGCACCTGCAGTCAGACTCTGATTCGCATTGCCGTCCATGATGTATACGGGATTGGAACCCTGGTCGCCGGCGGGAAAGCCAGCCGTGTCCCAGTGTCGGAGGTCAATGGGTTCCATGGCCCATCGAAATTCGTCAGGAATTTCGTGTGTGAAGCCACCGGTGGTGAGATACCCGTTGGCGGGGTCCGTCGACCGGGCAACAAATCCTGGACCTATGTCGCGTGCCATGTTTTGGAGACTTGGCGTGCTGTACAGCCACAGCTGGTCCAAGGAGTCCCTGTCGCGACATTCCGCTTGCTGGAGAACGTTGCGTGAGACGTCGAGGGTGAGACACTTGTTCGTCTGCGTGTTGATCAATTTATGCGCGGTGTTGATTCCGTCGGAGACGAAGTCCTCAGCCCTCCAGATCTGGCTCAGTTCGCGCTTCCACGCCTCTCGTGCCGCGGCGGCGCCGTCCACCGTGGTGCCGTTGGGGATGGAGATCACCGAGTGCTTGGGTCCGGTGGGATTGGTGAAGCGGTAGGTCCAGCCCTGGTTCGGCCCCCCGGCTGCCATCGGGCTGAACAACACAGGGAGATGGTCACTTCCGCTGTTGCGGATTGTACTCCAAGGAGCCGCAGTCGACGCGTTGAAGAAGTTTGCACCCAACGACGTCACCATGTAATCAAGTGTGTTCCCCTGCCGCAGCTGCGAACCCTGAGTGGGGCTCACCACAGTTGAATTCGCCGGCCGGTTAGGATCGTTGCGCATCAGCGACGGGTCGCGGTTGAAGTCCCCCAGAACCGCCCAGTTCCACGGGTCCCCTCCCTGAGGTGGGGGATTCGCGGCCCCATAGGCTGCTGTCGCGTCACGTACTGCAGTGACCAATCCCACCCCGTCGTTGCCGTTCCCGGAGAAACCGTGGATCGAGGCGTACACCATCCGGATATCATTGTGTGCAATAACCAGCGCCGTACGAGAATTCGGAATGGTCGGGTGCTGGACCAGTGTCACGTGATCTGCCCGTTGAGTGGTAATGATCCCCAAGGGCTGGGTGGCATTTCTCGCCAGATATACGTACCGGACGTCGCCCGCGTCTCTGCCAATTCTCCACTCATACTCCCAGATGTCCGGACCTATCTGCCGCAGGAGGGTGCTCCTACGCGGAGAGTGGGGAGCAACCGGCTCGAGCTGGCCGTCGCGCGGGACCTCCTGAAGGGCGATGACACCGAAGCTTCGGGAAATCTCCGCGACCGCCAACCACATATCTCCACCGGCAGTGGAGTGCAGCATGTTGAACGTTGCCATGAACCTCTTCCGGTCCGGCGGAGCAGCGGAGGCCGGCGCTGCCGTGGCGATCACGCCGACCAGGCCCATGAGGAGTGCCAGCACACAGGACACCGCTGTCCCAGCCCGCCAAGGTGCGAGCACCTGGCGGTCTGCCGCCGGTGCAGCCAGCGGCGAAAGTGAATATCTTAACCTGAAACGCATAGTTGATTCCCTTTTGTAATGCTGATGGCTGAGGTCGGCGGGGATCAGGACGGTCGCTGTGACCTCCTCGCCCGAGCACCCAGTCCGATGTGCCACGACCCTGCCCGACGGCACGATGACACTGGCGACCGGCGTCGCGCGAGAGCCCCCACGAGCAACTCCCCGAACACGTCACACCCCCGCTTGGCTTCCGGTGTCGACCATCCGGGAGCCGCCGCAATGATCGCAGCTCCGCTCCGGTAGCCGGACCCTGACCAGTAGTCGATCACACAGGGTGATGCCGAAATGTTGATCAGAACCATTCGCGGTTCTGGTCCAACTTCTGCGGAGCGGTGACGCTCAGTGTTGTTGGACGGCTCTGTGCATGGTGGTGTGCTATCGCGGCCGACTGTGGTGTCGGTGGGACGGTTGATAATGCCGGTCATGGCAGATCGAAGTCCGGTCCTCCGGATCATCACCTCGGCGGCGCGGGACTCTCTGAAACCGCTCGGCCTGGCCCAGCGCGGGCGGTCGCGGCTGTGGATTGATGATCACAGGTGGTGGCTCGGGATTGTGGAGTTCACTCCGCCACGCACTGCTGGCAGCGGTCTGCACGTCGGTGCGATGTGGCTGTGGCACGACGTGGACCACTTGGCCTTCCATGTAGACACCGCCCGGTCCGGCCCCGAGTTGTTCCGTGCCGAGGACCAGTTCACTCCGCTGGCACTCGGCCTCGGCCGACGGGCCGCGGCGGAGGTGACCATGCTGAGGGAGAAGCTCCCGGCTCTGCCGGACGTTGCCCGATACCTGACGTCCAGGCCGGTGCGGCGGGGGTTCCTCTGGGAGAGCCTTGACGCCGGGATCGCAGTAGCCCTGGTTGGGGACCCGGACACGGCCCGCGATCACTTCGAGCGGGTGCTTCGAGAGGACGCGCTGGCGCCCTGGATGGTCGAAGCCCAGGAGAAGGCACGTGAGCTTCACGCGATCGCGGCAGATCGCGACGCCGTGACCGCATGGGTCACGCGAGCTGTTGATTCATGCCGGAGCAAACTGGGCCTGGATCCCGTACCGCTCGCGATCAGCTGAACGGACCTGCTTGTCGAGCGACAGAGCTGCGGTCAGGCAAGAAGAACCCGCTTCCGCAGCAGGCCGAAGCTGGCCCGGCCGTACATCTGGCGCTTGATCATTTTGATCCGGTTCACGTGGCCTTCGACGACGCCGGAGCTCCAGGGCAGCGTGAGGCCTGCGGTGACGGCGGCGAGGTCCCGTTCGAGGCCGTTGACGAAGGTGTGGAGCCTGGGCAGGTCGTCGGCGCGGACTGCCTTGATCCACTGCGGGAGCTGGTCGCCCTGGAGCTGGGTGAGCATCCTTCCGAAAGCGCGGACGTGCCCGGTGAGGGCATCCAGTTCGGGGCAGCTGGCGAGGACGGATTTCAGCTTCAGACGTTCGCCCTCCGGCAGGGTGTCGGGGTGGGTCAGCATCCAGCCGGTGACCGTGCGTGGGGACGGCGGACGGGCCGTCGGTGCGGTCGGGCTTGTGCGAAACGGCTGGAGGTAGGCGCGGACGGCTCCGTAGCCGCCGGTGTAGCCGTGTGTCTTGATCTCTTCCCAGAGGGTCCAGGCGTTTGTGCAGCCCTCGGCCCATCGCTCGTGCAGGTACGGCTTGAAGTCGTCGAGCTTGGTCCTGCGGTTCTGCCACTGTCCCTGGAACAGGTCTTCCGGCCTCGCTGCGTCCGCCAGCCGCTGGACGGTGCGGTAGGTCATGCCGAGCTGGCGCTGGATCGAGCGTCGGCTATGGCCGGCGGCCAACAGTGCGTGGACGGTGGCGTGCTTGGCGCGAGTACGGTCCGCGAACCGGTGCCCGGTGGGCCACGGCGAATCACGGTCGGGAGATTCTGAAGCCAGCTCCTTCTCCGTGGTCGACTCGGCGGTGGTCGCGCGAAGGCAGGGCCGGTGGCGGGAGACGCACCGCTCGGCCGCTTCGCCAAGGTTGCGCCAGAGGTGGAACCGGTCGGCAACCTGGACGGCCGAGGGCGCCCCGATGCTGGCGCCCTCGGCGAAGAACGGGGCACAGTCGCGACAGACGACCTCGATCCCCGGGTGCTGGGTCAGCCAGGCCGCGAGCGTGCCCGCATCGCGATCTGGCAGCAGGTCCACCGGTCTGCGGGTCTCGACGTCGACGAGCACGGTCCCGTAAACACGCCCCTTGCGCATCGCGTACTCATCGACACCGACCACCCGTGGGCTCCGCGGTTGCGGCTCCGGCAGGGCATCGACCAGGCGCAGGACCGTGTTCCGGCTGACCCTCGCCCCAGGGATGTCGGCCAGCCGGGCACCGGCGCGGCCAGCGAGGGCGAGGCCGACCTCGGCCAGCGCCGACCGCAGGAGACGTCTTCGCACGTGAAGCGCCGGACACGAAGCCGCAGCACCACCCGCCGTCCCGCCACGGGAAGATCAGCGGGAAACCGCAGGTAGGAGCCATGCACCCGCCGCGACCAGATCCCGCAACCCGGACACAGGGCCCCGGCTGTTCGACACCTGACACCGACTCGGATCACCTCGCCGTCGTCCTGCACCGACACCACCCTGATCTCCGGAGCCGCCAGGAAGAGCAACTCTTCCAGCCGGAGCAGTACCTCGCGCACAACCCAGAACCATCAGCCTGAACGAGGTCGGCTCCGGCAGTTTCCAGAGGATCTCGCGGGGGTGCCAGCAAGCTCAATGGTCACAGGGAGTAGGCACATCACAGAAGTTGAGCCAGAGCCCGTTCTCACCTACGAAGCCATGCATGGCATGACGGAATCGGGGCCTGCCAGGCCAGCCAGCGGCGAAGGGTGCGGGTGATGTGCCGAGCAAGCCAGCCGTCAGGGTGGACGGCAGGCCTGGCAAGCGTGGCTGTCGATCGTCGCCCCAGGCCGCGAGCCGCCGCCCGCACCTTTCCACTCACAGACTGTCCTGACCGCTTGCGTCGAGCTGACGTGAGGGAGCACTGGCAAGATGACGCAATGTTCGATTTGGCATCGTGGGCTACCAGCCGTTGTGGTTGAACCGCCGCAGTGACGTCGCGCGGGAGCATGCGCATCGACTGCGTGGTCTTGTCGGACGGACTCTGACGAAGGTCTGGATGGTCTGGGACCGTCGGGACGACGAGTGGTTCTGTGACTGCCCGGTTCTGCTCGATTTTGAGGGCGAGCAGGTCGAGATCAATCATCAAAAGTTCGACGATCTCTCCCTCACGTGGAACATGATCGACCCGAGTAACCGGTCCGGTGGCCCGATTTCGACCTGCAGTGGCGTACTGAGCCTCTTGCCGGACTTCAGGCTCTGTGGGGCTTGTCTCTCAAAGGGGTTGAGCTGCTCGAGTGGACGGGCGGGGATCTGGCTCAGGGAAACGTCGACGTCAGCTTCGTCTTCGAGACGAGTCGGGTGACCGTCTTCAATGCTCTCGACGAGAACGGGCTGAGCTTCGTCCCGCCTGATCGGCATACGGTCCCACCCGTTGCACTGAAGGCTTCAACAAAGTCGGCCAAACCAAGGGCCAGCTGAAGGTCAACAGCGTCAACCGGGTCGACATGGGACTGGAGGCGATGGGCCCCCAGCACACGGACGTACCGTCCATCGGCAATCGCATGCAGTACATGAACCAGCACAAGGCATGGAAGCAGGTGGCATCCGCGAACACGGCCAAGGTCGTGAGCCTGCCCGGCTGCAGTACGACCAACCTGCCGCCGTATTGCTTCAAGAGCCGTCTGACCGGTGGCCAGACGTTCACCCAGTGGACGGTGAGCAAGCCGAGGAAGGCGGGGACCACGACCGATGCGCCGGTTCTGCCTCCCGTGACCGCTGGTGCCTCGCTCCCGGCGACGTTCAACGGCGTCGACCAGAACGCCCTCCAGGCGTGCTTGGAACAGGACCCTGAAGGTTGCCTGGAGACGGTGCCAGGCCTGTCGGAGTGCGTGGAAACCGCTCGGGTCTGCAATGCGGCAGCACTCGCTGAAGGCGAGACTCCTGCCACTGCGGCAGCCGCGTCCCTCGGTGCGGGTGAGCCTCAGCCCTCGGCAGCCGAGGTCCAGGCCGCTGCCGCCGCCACGTTCGGCGTGACTCCCGAATCGGTCAGCATCACGCCACCCACCGACCATGCACTCGACACCGACGCCGCGGTGACCTGGACAGTGACCTCACAGGCCTCCACAACGGGCCTCGGGGCGCAGAAACGATCCTTCCGCGGGTTCACCGCTCACTACTCCGCGCAGACCGGTGCTCTGTTGGACGCCTGCTGGGGTGACATGTGCGACTCATGACGCCACCCCAACCGCGCTTCCGCCACCCGCGCAACGAAGGAGTGCTCCTGTGAGCCGACGCCTCCACCTCTCCACGGTCGGCCGCTGCCTCGCGGCGTCCGCGGCCCTGCTGCTGGTGACCGCCACGCCCGCCGCCGCCGACCCCGTCCCGCCGTCCGAGCCCTCGCAGGCAACCGCACCGCTGGAGTTCGTCGACGCCGCGCAGGCGACGGCGGACGACCTGACCGGCCTCGATGAGCCCATTTCGTACGCCGAGTACGCCGCGGCACGCGGAGACAGCCGCGAACCCGTTCCCGCCCAGGCGACTCTCCCGCACCCCGGTGAGGCGGAACTTCGCAAGCAATGCGCTCTCCAGACCGGTCCTGCCCAGCACCCCAAAGGCTGGATCGCGAGCCGCTTCACCAGCTGCCAAAAGCGTCCCTACGACCTCGTCCTGCGCGACAAGCGAGGCACGAAAACCATCGGCCGGCTCTGGTTCGACATGTGGACCCTCGGCTTCGCCACCGACGGCGAACGCCGCGTGGACTACTACACCAGCATCGAGAACATCCGCGTCCAGACCGTGGGCGGAGAAGACGCAAGGAAGTGGCGCGTCGGCCAGCACTTCCGCCACGACATCTACGCCAGTGGCAGCGACCCCGATGCCACAGTGATCCGGCCCCAGACGACCCAACGCGACGAACTCCTCAAGGCATGGGACGCAACGCCCCGATGGGCTCTGACCTACACATCCCCTGACAAGGGCCCGCAGCACGCGAACGGCAACCAGCAACGCGTCTCGAGCACGGTCTATCTCGACGTGACCGCGGACTCTCCCAACGCCACCCCCTACGCGCAGGCCGTAGCGCACCACTCCAACGTGCGGTACGACTACGCCGGCCCCGTTGTCGGCAAGCACAAGGGCACCGTGTTCAAGGAGGCGCGTGTCGATCTGGCGCTCAGCCGGAAGGCCCCTGAGATCAAGGCAAGCACTCAGCACATCTACGACGCGCTGAAGCGGCCCGAGCTCACCTTCCCTTCCTTCGCAAGCAAGACCGTGCCGGGTGAGAAGGAGCCCCTGCACCGGCTGATCGACAAGAAGCGGCAGGACGACCAGCGCGAGAAGTCGATCAAGGAGTGCAGGAAGGTCTGGGGCAACTACACCGGTACCGGCCTCGAATGCGACGAGTATCCCTTCGCCAGCACCAAGGAAGGATCGCTCGCAGGTGACAGCCGATTCTCCGTCCGTCTGATCGACGGAAAGGACAACAACTTCGGAGGGCAGCGCATCAACGAGATGTACTCAGCCAACCGAGTCCTCGACGGTGACCCCTTCTATGTGAAGATCACCAACTAGGTGAAAGGTGTGTGCATGCCACTCTTGAGCGAACACAGCGTCGACGCCAAGCCCGACCGGCAGCTCTTGCAGGTCTATGACGCCGATGCCTATCGCGGCAGCGACCAGGCACTGGAAGCCGCCCATCAGGACGTGGTGGGCGGCGACGGCCGCCACGCCTTCCTGCACAGCTTGCAGTCCGGCATCAAGACCACCGTCGTGATCCGTATCTGGGACACCCTCCCACCCGCACCGGCCGACGCGGACGGATACGTCCCCATCAGCATCGAATCCCCGACCGGCCTTCTCATCATCAACGAATTCACGATGGGCCCGGCGGGGGAGGCCGCCCTTCCTCAGCCCGGTCTCTACGAAGGCCACGTGTCCTGGTCCGGCCGCCAGGCCACCGCCGACTACTTCGCCAGGGTCCTCGACGAACTCGATGAGGACCCCGACCTCGACCTGGGCGTGGCCTTCCGTTCCTGCCCCGAGGACGAGCGGTACGTCTTCGACCTCGCCCTCACACGACACACCCCACCTGCCGCATCCTGAAGGGAAGGCGACGCAGCGCGTTCCGCACGCCGAGCGCGCTGCCAGCCTGCGTCCGGAGTGCAGGCCGCGACGGTCCAGGTTGAGCCGCGCGGGGACCCCTTCGTAGTGATGCCCGTCGCCGTCGCAGGCCTCACGCAGCACCGGCCATCGTGTCGGTGCTGAAAGCCGCCGCCCAGGGCAGCTGGCCGGGTCTCATCCTGGTAGATGCGGGGGAAGGTGCCCTCCGCCTCGTCTTTGACCACCACCCCCTCGTGACGGATCGCGTGCGGCTCCTCCATGCCGCGCTGTTGGTCGGCGTCCCGGTGGTGGAGATCCTGGGCAGGCCCGGAATTCGGGTAACTGAGTGCCCTGCCACGGTCGAGACCGCCGGGTTCGTCGCGCCCAGGGCCGGGGGGAGTCACAGGTCCGAATTCCCAGTCCAGCACAGCCACTGCCTATCTGCGGTACGTCCCACATGCAGATCAGGACGATGCCCAGCCTTCCGCGCGCAGATCTTGCCGTACACCCCGTGTCGTGCCGGACACTGCCGGGCAAGCGCCTCGAGATTCACCTCGGACAGCTCCGTGGGGAGACTGCTGCCTTCTTCCGTCGCCAGTACGGCCTTCGCCCGCTGTCGCTCGGTCGCCTCCATCGCCTGCGGCGTGTGCCGCAGCCGGGGCAGACTGTCGCCTTCCGGGCCTGGGAGGAGATTGACGCACTGGGGTGCGCCGTGCTCGACGATGGTGTCCATGTGCGCCATGCCGACGGCCTCCAGCAGCCGGCGCGAGGCCGAGTTTGCCTTCTGGGCCACGGCGACGATCGGAGCGGGCTGTCGTACGGCCGCGCTCCACCACGCGAGGACCGCACCGGCCGCCTCCCGGCCGATTCCGTTGCCCCAGACCGACGGCGTCAACTGGTAGGACAGTTCCGCCCGGCCGGCCACGCGGTGGTCCGCCCCGAGGGTGAGCAGACCCATGGCCTGCCCGTCGAGAGCGACAGTCCATGCTCCGGGGCGCCCGAGGTAGGAGGGCTGGTGTGACCGTCTTCTGGGGTGCTCATGCTGGTCGCGTGCGGCAGTCTGCGGGATAGATCGTTTGTCAGCGGTTGACTTCGAGGTTCGTCAGGACGAGCAGGCCGCGCAGGCGGCGGAGCGCACGGGTGGGGTCGGTGCGGAGTTTGGTGAGGGCCCGCCAGTCCTTGAGGTGGACGAAGCCGTGTTTGACGGGGGCGCGTCCGGTGGCCAGGACTCGGTTGCCGTCTTTCTGGCCGGTGGTGGGCTTGCGGCGGAGGTGGCTGCGAAGCCGGCCTTCCCCAGGGCCCACTCGGCCTGCGCTTGGCGTTCCTGCGCGGCGCGGGCTTCCAGCTTTCTCCTTCGAGGCTGCTGAAGATCATGGAGTCTCGCCAGCCGTCGCGGAGCAGCGCCGTGTCTCGTAGGCGTCCCTCATGCGTCATGCCGATCTTGGACAGCACTCGGGAGGAGCCGAGATTCCTCGGGTCACAGGTGGCATGGATCCGATGGAGCCCCAGCTCGCCGAACCCGTGCGCGAGGAGCTGCCGGCCTATTTCCGTGCCGATGCCCTGCCCCCATACCCGGGGATGCACGATGTATGAGATCTCACCCTGGCGCTGCTTATGGCTGCGGACATGCAGCTCACCCATGCCCACCACGTCCGGCCCGACGCGGGCGACGTAGGGGAACCGGCGCTGAGGGGTACCCGACCAGGCCTTGACCGCGGAGTCCACGAAGTCCTGCGTCTGGACCTCTGTGTTCGGCCCCCAGGACTGATAGCGGCACACCTCCGGGAGGCACGCCCACGAGTGAACGGCCGGCCAGTCCTCCAAAACAATCTTGTCCAAAGTTACCGAGTGCTGACTCATAGGACGATCATGAACGTAGCGCCGCGCGAAGATCAAGATCAGGGAGCCCATCACGCTTCACTGACGGCTATGTGGGGAGGAAGGCCCGGTGCTGGCAGTTCTCGTGAACACTGCGAGGCACTCCCAGGCCGAGTGCGGCTCCCCAACCGACGTCGAATTGCTGCTCCTTCTCGTGGACAGAGCCAGTGGGCAACAATCAGAATCCAGGTCCAGCGGTCCGCGGCTTCGGGCGTGCGGAGTTTCGGAGTGATCTGGCCCAGGGTCTGTTTCGCGAAACGGAAGGTGTGTTCGAGGTCGAAGCGGCGGAGAAATGCCTGCCAGAAGCGGTCCACATCCTCCGGTGTAGAACCAGTCTTCGAAGACCATAACCACACCGGTGGAGCGTCCCGGTCCTTCGATAGGTGCTCGACCTTCAGCCGGATCAATGTTCCCTCGACCAGGGGAAGTTCACCATCGTGATCGAGCCATGAGGATCGGTGAGTGAGCCTTGGGTGGACCCGCTCCCATGCCTGGGTTTCGGCCTTGCCGTAGTTGGTGGTGTCCGTGACGGTGGTGTTCGCGGGCTCGGGCCAGGTCTCCGGCTTGGTGAAGCGGAATTCCGGGCCGTGCTTGGGTGGCCGGCCGTTGACGCCGTGCATTCTCGGTGGTTTCGGCAGACGCGTGACGCGGTCGGAGCGGACCCGGCCGACCAGCTCGACTGGCAGGTCGCGCAGGACCCAGGCCAGGCGGGTGACGTCGTAGCCGGCGTCGCTGACGATCACGATATGCGGGTCCCCGTCCTGCCACTGCCCCACGGTGACGAGCCGTTCGACGACACCCCGCAGCTGATCGGCGGTGACCGCGGTCGCGTCATCCGCCGGTCCGAGCCGGATCACGTCCAGGATCGCGGTCCAGGAGGTGGCGCCCGGCTCCAGTATGGCGACGAAGGAGTAGGGCCAGCCCGGAATGAACTGCGAGGCCGTCTTCGCACGGCCGTGTGTCAGAACCGGTGCGCGCGAGGCCTTGGGCGTCACGCCCAGCGAACCGGACAGTGTCCGGGACAAGCCGCTGACCAGGTCGGACAGGCAGCGGTTGTCCGGGACATCGCAAACTGTTGCTCCGGCGCGGACGATGTCGGCATGCTCGATGCCACGAGGAACCAAGCCGAAACCAAGGTGAAGTGATCGGCCTGGTACGGCGTCGCCAGGCGGGCCGCGGTCTTCCCTGGCAGCCACCCGAAGCCTCTCCATTCGTCCGCGTGATCTCCGAGGAGACAGATGCGCATCCGTTCGGTAGTAGCAGCGACTGCAGTCATCTTCACCGTTCTCATAGCGGGGCAGGGCCAGGCCCTTGCTGTGGACTTCGAGAAACCGTTCGAAGATCAGATGTCCACGCTCTCCTATGAAACGGCGGGTGAGTCCTGCTCGGAAGTCTTCGTCTGGAACCCCAAATCGCTCTCGTACGACAGGACCGCCAAAGGCTGCTTCACCAGGTACGGCGACAAGTGGACCATCCAGGACTCCCTCGCGGAAGGGAACCAGACCTTCATCTACTGGGAGAACTGGCTCAGGGGCGCGAACGGCGTCTGGCAGCCGTACCGACACGGCTGGTGCAACAACAACCTGGGTGCCCCCAACTGGGGTGCGTGCAACAAGGACTACTACGAGTCCTCCAGCACCAACTACTACGAAGGCCAGGGCAGCAGGGTTCGCTTCCAGACCTGCCGTCGCGACCTTCTGAACACCTCCTGCACTCCCAGCGACATCAGCGCCGCACCGTGGATCAACAACAACGCCTAGAAGGCTGACGCGGTTCCTGCTGAGGGGCTGTCCGGACGCAGACCGGGCGGCCCCTCGCCGGTCCGGCTGAGCCGAAACTGATCAGTGAAAGGGCCTCATGACCGGTCGGCGGGCGTTCGCGGTCACCGCGGAGTCCAGGCCGCCGTCTGCCGAGTCCGAACGGAAGATCGCCAAGCAGTTGTGGTTGAACACCGGCCACACGTCCGCAGGTATCCCGCCACGACTTGGGCTCAGCCGCAGTCTTGGCAGTGCACGATGGGCTGCCCGCGGTCGCTGCGGGTGCCCGGCGCTGGGTACGCCGCTCATGCGGCGCGCTGTACGGGCGCGCGGCTCGAAGCCGACTGCGCCGACCTGATCGCTGGTCGCAGCAGCGGGGCCATCCCGCCGGAGCCGCCGCCCGCCGAGACGGCGTCGGCTTGTCTCGGCGTCGTCGAAGCAGTCGGGATCCAGCTCGCCGACCACGCTCCCTACGACGTCGAACTCTCCCAGAGAGCTGTCCGAGGCTTGCTCAACCTGCCACCCGCCCCGGAGGCCCCGAATGAGACCGCCCAACACCGTTGAGGACGTCTGGGTGCTGCCGACACCGGGCGGTCCGGACGCGTTCCGCCGGTTGCGGCTCATTCCCTTTTCAGGCCTGGGGGTATCGGGAGTGAGCCATAGCGCGCGGGCGACGTCCGGATTCCGGCTGGTCTTGATCTGCACCGCACCGGAATGCTCAGATCATGAGCCATCCCGAGCTTCCCCATCCGGACCCCGACCAGGCTACGCAGACCGCTGAACTAGTGGCGTTCATGCGGCAGTTACGTGACGTCTCGGGTCTGACGTACCGCGACCTGGAGCGGCGCGCGGCGGACTTGGGAGAGATGCTCCCGCGCAGCACCCTGGCGACGGTACTACGCCATGACCTGTTGCCTCGGCCGGAGGTGCTGCGCGCGTTTCTGGTGGCCTGCGGATACGACGGCCCGGTTGATGCGTGGTTGGCGGCACGGGACCGCATTGCGTCGGGGGCGCATGAGAGGCAGGGGCCGGGGACGTTGGATGGGGCCGCTGGGCCTGGTGCTGGAATCCAGGCAGGCGGTTCATCTGAAGCCGTGGAGGCCGATGGCGGCCCTGGGGTGCAGGAGCTGGCGGGTGCGGCCGGTGCTTTCCGGACCGTCGAGACCACCGGTCCAGCGATGGCACCCGCCGACGGCGGTACCACGGGTGGCATCCTGCGGCTGCGTCGCCGCCCCTGGTCACTCGGGGCGGCGGTACTTGCCGTCTGCGCTGTCGCCATTGGCGGCTACGCCTTCCAGTCCGGCAGCGGCGATGACGGTCCCAGTCGCCCGGGAGCTGCGGACTCCTCTGCCGCCCGGCTGGCCACGAAGCCCGGTTTGGTCCAGCCTGGCACGTATCGCATCCGCGTAACCGGCTCTGACCTGTGCCTGTCCGAGTCTGTCACCCAAGACAGCGGGGGTCGCGTTGGTCAGTTCGACTGCTCGAACAGCGTGCCGATCTACCTTCTGGAGCCGTTCGGCAGCGACCAGTACATGATCCGCTCCTTACACCCCGTCATGGGCCATGGATGCCTCGGCGTCGACTCCGGCCTGCGCTCCAACGGCGCCCGGCTCATGAACGACTACTGTGGCCGGCGCGGCACCGCCGAGCGGTTCCGTATCCGCCCGGCCCGGTCCGGCGACCAGACATACCGGATCACGCCCGTTCATACCGGTGCCTGCGTAACGATCCCCGGCGGCATCGGCACTCCCGGCGCCCCCGTCGTCCAGCTGCCGTGCAGCACGGCGGAGACCGGTCAGGTCTTTACCTTCGATTCCGTGCCCGCCCCGACTGGCATCCCAGACATCACGACCAACTAGAGAACTCCGTCAGGTCTGTCTCATGGTCCTGCTTGGGGGCATGTTGGCGGCGTGGATGCAGATGAAGTGAACCGTGCCCAGGCGAAGTTGGCGATTCGCAGCTGACGTGTTCGAGTCGGTGCCGTGCAAGGATCAGCGGGCGAAAGGCGACTGCTGTCTGCGCGGGCTGATGCTGGACGGGCGGCGTACGTAGCGGTGGTGACGGCGAACTCGTGCTCGGCGGGTGCGAAGCGGGCCACGGCGTAGACCTCCCGCACGAGTACCGCCGGGATGTGCGGGCGCCCGGTGTCCCGGAGACCACAGCGAAGCAGCCGTGAGCAGCCAGACCGAGAGCACCAGCAGCAGCGAAACGCCGAACCCGAAGCGCTCACTGCAGACCTGGCCCCCCGGCCGACTCAACGTCGCCTTCCCGATCGACAACGGTCATGGGCGGTGCCTGCTTCGCGGAGGTAGCCGACCACGGCCTCGCAGAATCCTGGATGTGCCCGATGCTGTGAGGTGGAGCTGCCACCCGTGTTTCCGTACGCCCTGGCAAAGGCCCGCCGGCTCGGAGGACGATGGAGGGGTGGGCACCCGCGACCAGCACCAGCGTGTAGCCGAACGGCGAGGCCGCCGCTCACTGCGGCGCAGACCCGGGAGGTGACGGCAGGTCTGCGCGAGGCGATGGACGACGTCCGGCGCTCCGCGGCGGTGCTCGCCGCCCGGGTCTGGGTGCCGCTCGGCCACAACGACTGGGCGTCGCTCTGCGATGCCGAGTTCGGTATCAGCCGCGCCCAGGCGTACCGGCTCCTGGATGTCGCCCGCGCCCCGGCCGCGATCCAGGGCGCTGTCGCCGCCGGCACCGAGGTGTCTCGCACGCGAGACACCGGCCCGGCTGTCGTGGTCCGCATTCGACTACGGCCTGTCCCAGCGCGCCTTGATCGCCGTCTCCAGCCGCAGCGGCGACGTCGCGGAGGCTGATGCCTGCCGAAGCCGGCTGATCCGGGGCATGGTCGTCACCCGTTCGGATGCGGCCGGGCCGCCCGGCCGATATCCGCGATTCCTCGCCGCGGCTGGGCTGGAGAACGCCGAAGACAACGACCTCACCGACACCGGCTTCGTCGAGTGGCGAGGAGCCGGCCCCGAGGAGTGGGACTCGTCCGTGACAGCGGTCAGCCACAGCAGACGGTCGCGTGGCTGCAAGGTTCCCCGCAAAGGTGACGTACCACCACTTAGTGAACGAACCGGCAGCCAGGCGGGCTCAAGGTTCATTGCGCTGGCCATGATTGTGGTCACGTCAATAATCGCTGGCTAAAGATCGTTTTCGTTTCGTAGGTTGTGTCGCATGCCCACCCGGTCGGTTGACCTCCGACGACGGGTGGCGCTCAGGGGGTAGGGGACCAACGCTCGGATTCCGTCTTGCTTGTGCGGCCGAGGTGGATGTGCCTGGCAGCAGTAGGGCGAGTGTGGGCCACAGCATCGACAACCTGCCCCCTGCCGTACGGCACGTCGACCCCTTGGAGAAGAAACAGTCATGCGCAAGTTCCTTGCCGTCACCCCCCTCGTCACCACTGCCGTAGCGGCCGTGCTCACCCTGGGCGTCGCCGCACCCGCGCATGCGGCGAACGGATGGAACGCGACCGTACAGTGCACCAAGTGGCGCATCTCGGACAGCTCCGGCCATGGGTTTTTCAACGGGCACGGCTGGGCCAAGACGCAGCCGGACGCATGGAAGGCAGCGATCAAGCACGCCAACGACCAGATGCCCCAGGGCTACCGGGCGAAGCACTGCACCAAGAAGAAGATCACGAGGGGCTGATGCCATGAGGACGCGCACCTTGAACTTCGGCCTGTACGCAGACGAGCAGGGGCTGGCATGTGCCAGGCGGCTTGTCGAGGAGGTCGTGGGTTCCCGCAATGCGCGTATCGTCAGGGAGACCGTCGCGCACACGGTCTTTGGAAGTGAGCTCACGACCGCCGACGCGTACGAATTTTTGGCGGAACAGTGGGCCTGGGAACATCCTGGCCAGAGCAGCGGTGCGCGGGAACCGGTTGAGCTGTGCGTCTATTTGGCGTGCTCTTTGAGGACATGGCGGGCAATCCGTAAGGCAGTGATCAAGGCCTTGTGTCCGGAGGGTGCGGCGCCTCACGTCTGTCGTGTTCCATGGATCGCCGCCTGAGCTGGCTACCTTGCAGGTCACGCTAGCCGCAGAGCTGCAGTGGCCGAACTGCCGCACATCATATAGATGATCGGCCAACGTCTTCGGGGAAGAGCACTCAGGGCGAATCCCGAAAGGACCCCCCGATTTTACGCCGGGGTGATACGGCAAGAAGCTGGCTCATCTGTCACACGCCCGGCACGTAGACCGGGCGAGGCGGAAGCGCTCTGCCAAATACCGATCAGTAGCCGCATGATTCAGGTTGCCTAGACATGAATGGGTCATACCTGTGGTGCGCCCTAAGATCAAAATGCAAGTCAGACTGCAAAATGAAAGCGAGTTAATTATGAACATGAAAAATGGGCTTAAGGCTGTTGCTGCGGCCGGCGCGATAATCGCTGCCGCTGCCGCTCCTGCGCTGGCTGCGGAAGACGCTGGTGGTGGCAAGTGGAGCCATGGCATCGGAGCCAACTATGTCTACTCGAACTACTACCACAAGGACAACTACCACTCCTCTTCCGTTGAAGGGGAGTACTGGGCCAAGAGCGGCTGCCAGAAGGAAAAGGTGTGGGCTAAGGCCTCTGCGAAGAAGGCCTGGGGGACCAGCAAGGCGTACTACGACCCCGCTTGCTAAACACCATGTGTGTGCGGCTCTGAAACTCTGAGTCGCCGCCCCTGGCTGCGGGGTATCCGTTTCGCCCCGCAGCCAGATCTTTTCAGTTAATTGTTATTGACCTGCGCGCTCCAGAGTGCCCGATCCTAGGTAGCCGATGCTCCACCGAGGTATCAAGTTCGTCCATGCCGCCATGCTGGTCTTCTCGGCGATGATGTCCTTTCTGTTCGTGCGAGGGCTGGACGAGGAGTTGGTGCTGGGCAGTTCGGCTCAGATCTGGGTTTCTCAATCCGAGGATTCAGTGAGCGGCGCTCAGATTGCGCGCGCGATCGCCAAATTCTCGGATGACCATGAGGTCGCGGTGGCTCGCGAGTTGCCCGATGTGAAGAACCCCGACGGCCTTCGGCACCTTTATTTGGCCTCGGGTGATCCGGACTCCGATGCAGCGTCATGGCTGAACGACGGCTACCCGGCGTTCAGTAGGAATGTCGCCACGGCCGTGCACCCGATCGTCGATATTGGACAGCGTGACCCACGGGGCTTCTACTACGTCTTTGGATCGCCCAAGACCGCAGATTTGCTGGTGGCTGAGCTCGCCGAGCTCGGCCTGGGCGCAAGTGTTCAGCACCCCCTCGCATACAGCGAGCTGGCGCTTCTCTTCTCAAGCGACGACCTGCTCTGGTCTTTCTGGGTGGTCGCTCTCGCCGCGGTGACGATGACCGGCGCAAGCGTGCTGCTGAGCGCGAAGGCCTACGGGGTACTACGCCTGCAGGGCAAGTCCTTCATGGACCTCCTTGCTCGTGATCTCAAGCAGCTGGCGGTGTTCTGGTCGCTGGCAGCCGGCATTGTGGCGGCTGCGGTACTGGTCTTCCTTGGCCTCTACAACGGCCTTGCTTGGTTCGGTCTGTTCGCTTTGGTGGCCGTATGCCTCGCGGGCCTGCTCGCCCTGTTGGCGCTGGCCGCCCACGCTGCCGCGCTCGCTCTCACCTTCAAGGTTGAGGTACGGCGAGCCCTCAAGGGTGAGCTGCCTGCCCGGGCGGCATTTGTCTCTACGTACCTGGTGCGCATCCCCGCGGTGCTGCTTGCACTTGGCTTCGCCATGGAGGTCACTCTGGCAGGCCAGCACGTGATGGTGCGCCAGGACAACCAGGACACCTACGCCAAGGCGGGCGAGGCCGTCACCATCCGCCTCAACGGCAGCTGGGGCGGAGACTCAAAGCCGGTGATCACGCAGGTGGGTCGGTGGCTGCGCCAAGCCGACGCAGCAGGGGAGATCATTGTTGCCGGCCGCGAGGACCTCCAGAATGTCTCCTCGAACGCGCGCCTGCCACGGGGCGAGATCCTCATCGTCAACGAAACCTTCCTCGCGCAACAGCCGGTCCTCGACCCGAGGGGACAGCGGTACTCCCCAGTGCCGCGCAACGGGGGGACCGCAGACACCCGTTCGGTGCGGCTGGTCATCCCCGAATCCCTTGCCCGTCACGCATCGGACATCAGGGCGACGATCCCTGATGTATTCGGCAGACTGGATCCGGATCTCCGCCGGAATCTGAAGGTGGAGATACTCCAAGCGAAGAGCGGTCAGCGAATCTTCGCCTATAACTCCGGCGATCGAAGCCCAAATGCCGCCTACAGCCCGGACGATGACCGGTCTTTGGTGCGCGACCCGGTCCTTATCGTGGTTCCAAACGGTTCGAATATCGTCACCGACGATGCTTACACAACGTTCGCGACTCAGGACGGAATCATATTCCCTGAGCCCGACGACGTTCTGAACCCTTTTGCCGCCAATATAAACGAACTGCAAAAATATGTGGCAGCAGTCAATCCAGTGGGGCAGAACGCTGCACTGAAGCTGAGAGAAGCAGTCAATGACTTCCGACTGATGATCTTCAATCTCATTGCAGCCGTGGCCGTGCTCCTCATCACCGGGGTCGGCGTCTGCATAATCCACTCACGCAAGCATGCCCAGGCCGTGTTCGCGCAGCACATCAGCGGTTGGCGATTTACTGCAACCCACCGCTTCATCCTCGCAGTGGAGGGGCTTCTGGCAGCTTCCCTTGCCTGGTGGGTGCCGATTCAGGCGTGGCAGCAGAACCAGGATCTCAAGGAGCTCACCTCCCAGGGCATCCCTGCCCCCTTCCCTCCCGTCCAGATCACCGGACTGGACCTCGGTGCTATTGCCGGCCTTGTCGCCATTGAATTCTGCGCTGTTCTCATCGCTCTTGGCGTATTTCACCGACGCATCGTCAACGAGGGGGCGATTGATACGTGAGACCCGCACAGAGGAATTCCTTCCACATAGCAGGAGCGCAGTTGTGATCGATATTGTCAAGCTGTCGAAGAAATTCGGCACCCGGACCTTGTGGTCCGATGTCACCACCACCGTCAACCGCGGCGAGATGCTCGCCCTTGTTGGCCCCAGCGGATCGGGGAAGTCCACCCTGCTTAACTGCATCGGCCTTCTCGACAAGCCGAGTGCGGGGGAGATCCGCCATGAAGGAAACGACATAACCCGGTTCGGGCGACGCGAGACCCGACGGTTCCGCCGCGACGTTCTCGGCTACCTATTCCAGAACTACGCCCTCATCGAGAACGCCACCGTCGCCGCCAATCTGGAGGTCGCTGTCAAACCGCAGCGGATCTTGCGGGGCAGGACCAACGTGACGATCGCCGAAGCCCTCGACCGCGTCGGCCTGGCTGGGCGGGAGGAAGAGAAAATCCACCACCTCAGCGGCGGAGAGCAGCAGCGTGTGGCGCTCGCCCGACTCATGGTCAAACAACCGGCTCTAGTGCTCGCCGACGAGCCAACCGGCGCCCTCGACCACGCCAATGCCACAGCAGTCATAGACATCCTCCGTGAGATGAGCGATGCCGGATGCGCCGTTGTCATTGCCACCCATGATGACCGCGTCCGCGACCGTTGCGACGCCGTCTTCGCCGTCAATGCAGATTCTGTCGTCGCTTGAGTGCCCCTGGCCGGCGCGGGAACAAAATCCCAGGGATCCTCATGCCTGCCGGCCGGGGGCACTTTCCTCGCGCACGGCCTGGAAGGTGCCTTTGCGGTGGTGCACCGGGGTGCTGATCTCCTTGACCGTCTGAGCCGGTCCGAGGGCGAGGCGGCGGCGGTGACGCTCGCGGTCTACGCCGTTCTGACCGCGCGGGAGAGCTCTGGCGCGACGCTCGATGATGTCACCCGGGCCTGCTCGCCGCGCGTGCCCGTACCCGGGGCGTCCTGATCCGTCCCGGCTCGGGGCCGGCCGTTGCCGGCCGGCGCCGGTGGTGGTGTGGGTGGATGCCCGTGCGGGGCCGGCCTCGCGTGCCTACGATCGGACCATGACGACGACAGACGGCTCTCGCTGGTTGATGGGCGTCGCGTGATGTGCACTGGGTGTGCGTCATTGGTTTTCACTGGTGCTGGGTTGGGGTGCGGCGGTACTGGGGTGTCGTTTTGCCGGTGAAAGCTGTTGTCGTTTGGTGTGTGGGGTGTTTGTCGCCCCCTGTGGGCGTCTTGTCGCCGTGTTGGTGCCGTTGTTGCGTCGTTCGTGTCCGCCGGGTGGGGGTGGCTTCGGCGGGTTGTACGAACTCCGGCTCGGGGTTGACGAGGCGGAGGAGTTGGGCTGGGTAGATCTGATCTGTTCGGCGCTGCGGAAGGCCGGCCGGTCGTTGGGGTGGTCGCGGCTGCAGATGTTCGGTGGTTCCTTCCCGCAGGTTGCGGTGGCGGGTGTGGTGGACCGGCGGGAGATTCCCGAGGAGTTCGCCATTGCTGTCGAGGAGTATCAGTTGGCGCGGGGGAGGGCCTCGGCGGAGGTGATCGGGCGGGCGGTCCGGCACCGATGCCCTGCTGCTCCATGTCTGCGCGAGGGCATGAAGGTGCCGAGCCGGGGGCCGCGTTCGTGGCACTGGCGGTGCGGGGGACAGCGGGTCAGATTCCCGCTAGCACGGTGCTCAGGGGCCTTGCGTTCGCTGACACGAAGGCGGTGCCCGGCCTTGCTGTACTGACACGGGGTGGCGTTTGGCCTTGTCGGGTGCTGCTACGAAACCGGTACTCTGCACCCCACGGGCGACGGTTCAGGCACCGTAAGTGATGGACACCTGTGCCGATCCGATGGCGGGGCCGGAAGTGCCGCCCGCCGGGACGAGGTTCGACCCGCCACCGCCGCCGCCGGGCCCGGCGGTGCCGTCGGCGACGACCAGGAAGCAGCCGCCGCCGCCTCCGCCGCCGTGCCAGCCGCCGCCACCACCGCCCCCGCCGAATCCGCCACCGCCCGTGCCGCCGGTACCGGGCGTGCCGTCGGTGCCGGCCCTGAAGCCCTCGGGGCAGGCGGCTCCGCCCTTGCCGCCGAGGGTCTGGGTTCCGCCGCCACCCCCGCCGCCGCTGTCCGGTCGCTCGCCGCCGGGCTTCCCGGTGTCGCCCGCGTCTCCGCCGGTGGCCTCGCGGACGGGGAATCCGGTGAAGCTGGAGCCGCCTCCGCCGCCCCCGCCGCCGGCGGCGACGATGAGGCGAGGGTCGGTGCCGGGAACGCCGGTCAGGGCACAGCTCGCGCGCGCCGAGCTGCAGGTGCGGACGTCACTGGCACCGCCGCCGCTGCCGCCAGGGCGCTGACCGGTGACGGCTCCGCCGCCCGTGTCGACGTTGACGTAGTAGGTGGTGCCGGGCACCACGGTGAGGGTGCCGGTGACGGTGGCGCCGGTCCCGCCCGCTCCGCCCTCGATGGCGGACCGTCCCGGCTCGCCTGTGGCGGTGACGGCCAGTCGGGTGACGCCGGCTGGGACGACGAACCGCTGGTTGGCGCCGGCGGTGAAGGTCTTGGTCACGGGCGCCGCTGCGGCGGGCGCCGCGGGCACCACCAGGGTCGCCGGCAGCGCCGCGGCGGCGAGCAGGAGCGCGGCCCGTCGGGCCGTGCGCCGAGGGCGTTCGGATCGCTGTGGGGTCAAAGTCACGATGGGGACTCCTGGACAGGGCCGTGGCACCCACCCCCGGGGGCGCGCGCGGACGTAGGTCGATGGCCCGGCCCCTGCGCGGGACCGTCCGCCGCGGACCGTCCGGGCCGCAGCGGTCAGGCGTCACGCTCTCCCTCAGTCTCCCCGTTTCCCGGTCCGCCCGCCTCCCGGCGCCCCGGTCCGTCCCGGCGTACGGATCCCGCAAGGACGGAGCGAGGACGCTCCAAGGACGCCCCTCTCTACGTTGATCAAGTCCTCGGCTTGGCGCCCATGGGTATTCCGACCGGCAGAGGTCGGCAGATCTCGGCCTGACATGTGGTTCGCCCTCTTGCGGTGGGTACACCAAGTCGGCTGTTCTGGGGCGATCGGTGGTTCCTTCGGCCTTACTGAGTCGGTGGTTTCGGGAAGGCCGCGAGTTCGGCCCTCAGCGTCCGCCATGCTGCTCGTTGGCGTTGTTGTGTTTCGTCCTGGTCGACGATGGCTTTCAGAGTCGCGATCTGCTGATCGATCCGGTAGGCGCGGAATGGGTCGGACGGCCTGAGCCGGTCGAGGCGGCGGATGGCTTCGGCGATCCGGGTGGGGATGGGCATCGTCGCCCAGGACGAGACCGGTTGGTCGGCGAGGTCCGTGCTGTGGAGCGTTTCGTTTGTGTCGATGCGGATCACGCTGCCCCAGTGCTCTGCTGTGATGCGCTGATCGGTGAGGTACCAGGCTGCCGGGTCGCCGCCGGCCTGCTCCACCGCGGTCCGGCCATCAGGGCTGGTGACAGCCGTCTTGAGGCAGGTGTTGTGGAGACGCACGCTGGCTTCGACGGCGGTGCCGAGATTCTGCCAGAGGTGGAACCGGTCGGCCACCTGGACCGCATCCGGAGCACCGGTCCGGGCGCCGTCGGCGTAGGACCCGGCCCGGTCACGGCAGACGATCTCGGAGCCAGGATGCTCATGCAGCCAGCCGGCAAGGGTCGCGGCGTCGCGGCCGGGCAGCAGGTCGAGAAGCTGTCCGGTCTCGCAGTCGATCAGGACGGTGCCGTAATGCTGTCCACGACGGGTGGCAAAGTCGTCGACTCCCAGTACCTTAGGGACGGTCCAGACAGGGTCGGGCAGGGCCATGACCGCCCGTAGGAGTGTCGTCCGGCTCACCCCTGCATGCAGGACGGCGCCGAAACGGCTTCCGGCTCGGCCGGCCAGTGCGACTCCGACGGCCTCCAGGACCCGCCGGGCAGCTGGCGTGCGACGGCCGTAGCGCACGGTCAGTTCCGTGACCTGCTCGGCGAACGTACGCCGTGGACAATGGAAGTTCTCGCAGTACAGACGCCGCACGGTCAGCTCGATCAGCACTGGCGATCGCCGACCGGTGTGTCGGCAAGGCGTCTTCCGTACGTGCTGTGGACTCGACTGGACACTACCGCGCAACCGGGGCAGGCCACCCCGATCTCCTGGGTTCACGCGACCAGGCGAATCATCCCGCACTCGAAGAGCACACGCTCCACGAGTAGCGCGCTGAGGTGCGGAAACAGGTCACCGACGAGGTCATCACACCGCACCACGGTCTCAGATGACGCTACGTCACCGAGACGAAACCCGTTGATCGTTTTCTCGGAATTTGTGCCTGAGCCCAGATGACCCGATGAAATCAGGGGTCCATGCCGCGTAGCTGTCGCGGAACATCGTGTCCACCGTGGGTGTGTCGATCTGCCCGAGCGACTCGACATCGGTGCACGGGTACCCGAGGACCGCCCGTGCGGCTCCCGCATGATCTGCCTTGGCATGCGCCAGACACAGCGGCCGGTACGAGGGGCCGGACGCCGCTCGCGGTGACGTTGACGGTGAGGGGGGTTGAGCGCCTTGTGTCCTGTGGCCAACGCCCGTGGGCCGCTGCTGCCGGCTCTCGGCGTCGTGCCCTTGACGTGGCACCCGCGCTTCGTGCCGGGTAAAGGTCGCGCGTTCTTGCATGATCCTCCCGGCGGCATGCACCTCCCGCCGGATTCGTGCTCCGATGGGGACGTGCCCCGGGTCTCCGGGGCAACACCCCTTTATTGACACGAAGAAGGACGAAGAAGTTGAGTGATCAGGTGCTACGGCGTCCGCTGCCGCACGACTTCCACCCGCCGGTGCCCGAGTTGTCGGTGAGCAGCACGGACCTGACCGCCGGTGGGACCCTCCAGGATGCCCATGTGTACGCGAAGGGCAACTCCTCGCCGCAGATCGGCTGGTCGGCCGGGCCGGATGGTACCGGCAGCTACGCGGTCACGTGCTATGACCCGGACGCACCGACCGGCAGCGGGTTCTGGCACTGGACGGTCTTCGATATCCCGGCGGATGTCGCCGAGCTGCCGGCGGGGGCCGGAACCGGAGGCTTCGAAGGATTGCCTGCCGGTGCCGTGCAGGTGCGTAACGACTACGGCAGCAGGGACTTCGGCGGGGCAGCGCCTCCGGAAGGAGACGGCCCGCACCGGTACGTGTTCACGGTGTACGCCGTCGACCGGGAGAACCTGGGCCCGGACGCGGACGCGACGCCGGCCCTGGTGGGATTCCACCTGCGGTTCCACGCCATCGCCCGCGGCCGGCTGATCGCCCACTACGAGGAGCAGGGGACCGGGGCGTAGCCGCCCGGCGGCCCGCCCCGCCTTTCCCTCCGACCCGGCGCGCGGGAACTCGCCCGATCTCCGCGCGTCCTTGCACGATCCTGCTCCAGGCGGGGGATCGCGCCGGCCGCGTGGTGAGATGGGGGCATGTCCCTCGACGAGCTCCGCGACCTGCTGGGCCGCCATGCGCGGCCCGATCTGAGCACGGCCATCGACGGCGTCCGGATCTGCCGAGCCGAACCGGGCGCCGAGCCGGAGTACGCGATGTCCGGCGTAATGCTCGCGGTCATCGCCCAGGGGGCCAAACGGCTCGCGCTCGGAGACAGGGTGTACGAGTACGGCGTCGGCCAGTACCTGGTCGCCTCGGCCGACCTGCCGGTGGTCGGACGCATCGCCCAGGGACCCGAACTCGGTTTCGGCATGACGCTGGAGCCGGCCGTCATCGCGGAGCTGATGTTGCAGGCGGGGCCGGGCGATCTGCCGCCTTCGACCCGGTCGGTCCGGCCCGGGATCACGGTCAGCGACGCACCGGCAGAGTTGATCGACGCGATCGTGCGGCTGCTGCGCCTGCTGGATCGGCCGCGCGACCGCCGGGTGCTGGTCCCCTTGGCCAAGCGCGAGATCCTGTGGCTGCTGATGACGGGGGAGCAGGGCGAAGCCGTCCGGCAGCTCGGCCTGGCGGACAGTGGCTTGACCCACATCACCCGAGCCGTGGGCTGGATCCGCGACAACTACGCCGAGGCCTTCCGCGTCGAAGACCTGGCCCGGTCCTTCGGCATGAGCGTCTCCGCGTTCCACCGGAACTTCCAGTCGGTCACGGCGATGAGCCCGATCCAGTTCCAGAAGCAGATCCGCCTGCAGGCGGCACGGCTGCTGCTGGCCCGTCGCCCGAACGACGTGACCGGAGTCGCCTCCAGCGTGGGATACGACAGCCCCTCGCAATTCAGCCGTGAGTACAAACGGCAGTTCGGCGCGCCGCCGCGCGCAGACGCGGCACGCATGCGGGCCCGTACCCATCACGCTGCGGTTGCGACGGCCTGACCGCGGGGGCGCCGGTGACGCCTGCCGGACACGAGACCGGCCGGTGAAGCGTCAGGGCCTGCCTCCCTGTGCCGGGGATCAGGAGCCGGTGGCGGTGTGCTGGCGCCTGAAACACACCCACTTCCCGGCCCGGCCGGCAGCATGGACGTGCCCCGGAGTTGGGGTGCCGGTAAGAACCGTGTCACCAGCCGCAAACGGCGGTGATCAGTCATTGGGCTTGGCCGGTCGCGGCAGCTCGGCCGTGGTGGTTGCCTCGGCGAGCGCCTGGCGGCCGCCCTTCAGCTCGGGCACGTAGTTGTAGATGGTGTTGCGGGAGACGCCGAGGAGCTTCGCGATCGAGGTGACGGTGTTCTCGGGGCGGGTGAGCAGGTCGCGGGCGTGACGTACTTGCTCCGGCGTCATGGCCGGCGGGCGGCCGAGGCGGGCGCGGGCGGCGTCCAGGCCCTCGTTGGTGCCCTGCACGATGAGTTCGCGGATGAACTCCGCGAGGGCGGCGAAGACGTGGAAGACCAGGCGCCCGCCGGGCGTGGTGGTGTCGAGTAGCTCGTGCAGCGAGGTGAAGCCGACGCCGCGCTTGCGCAGGCCGGACACGATGGCGATGAGGTCTTGGATGGAGCGGCCGAGCCGGTCGAGCGACGGGACGACGAGGGTGTCGCCGGGCCGCAGGTAGTCGAGGGCCTTCCAGAGTTCTTCGCGCTCGGCGTTCTTGCCCGACTTCTTGTCCGAGAAGATCCGGCTGCACCCGGCGTCGGTGAGCGCGTGGATCTGCCGGTCGAGCAGCTGCCCCTTGGTGGACACACGTGCGTATCCCACAAGATCGCCAGCCCGTACAGCCGGAACGGGGGCGAGGAGATCGGCGGCGTCGTCATCCGTAGGCTGTTGCACCCCAGATCGTACAGAAAAGGGTCGTGCGGCAGTTCTTCAGCATACCGAGTTTTAGACACCGTTCGATGGGCATGATCCGGCGCTGCTCCGGCCGCGAACCGGTGCTTACCGATCTTGCTCATCAATCGGTTGATAGATGAGCACCAGCGGAAGAACCGCTCCAGCTCAGGTCTCGTCTGCGCTGTCCCGTCTCATCCAATCTCGCCTCTGCCTCACGAGACCTTGCCCGATTCGCCCCTCGTGGACAAAGCACCGTGAGACAGCCGAGATCAGTGACCTACTGTGCACGCCCAGGCGCTGGAAAATTGGGAGTTGGACAAGTCCGGAGTACGCAAGACTGCCCGGATGACCACAGACGTCCGCGTGCGCCAAGCCCTCGCCGCCGATGCCCCCGTCCTGGGCCGACTGCGCTGGGCATTCAAGCGAGAGGACCATGCAGGAGACCCTGCCGCTCCGGCTCGGTCCGTGAAACAGGCCGAGCAGTGGATCCGGGAACGACTCGACAGCGGACGCTGGCTGGCCTGGGTCGTCGAAAGCGGAGGAGAGATCTGCGGTCATGTCTTCCTCCACCTGATCGAGAGAGTGCCCGAGCCCTACGAGGACAACACCCCCACCGGCTATGTGACGAACTTCTATGTCGCCCCTTCCCAGCGCAACCGTGGGTTCGGAGCTGCCCTGCTCAAAGCCCTGAAACTGCACGCTCAGCAGCGGGGCATGGACTCCCTCATCGTCTGGCCGTCCGAGCGCAGTGTCCCGCTCTACCAGCGGGCCGGGTTCCAGCCGTCGGCCGAGCTGCTTGAAAACACGATGGACTGAGTCGAGCACTTCGCTCCGCTGAGCACAGACGCTGCAGCCGAAGATCGTTTCACCCTTCCTTGCATCACCCCTGGTTACAGGGCCGTCCAAAGGCAAGATCAAATGAGACGGGACATGCGCCTCTACGAACTTCCCGTACGCCTCAGCCTGCCCGCCGGCTGTGGCGGCGCGTGCCCGCGTGGACTGGAGGGGGAGGACCCGGTCACGGGGGGTCGGGGGCCGGGGCTCACTCAGCTGCTTCCGGGGAGCAGAGGGAGGAGACTGGCTGCGAGCGGGGCGAGGACGATAAGAGCGTCAGACAGTCGTTTCACGAGTCCGACCTCAAGACCGAGGAGCCGCATCAGCCGCGCTCGTCCTTGGGTCCAGCTCTCCCCCGGTTTGCCTGTCGCCGGCGTCATGTAGACGGCGTTCACCAGTTGACGCGAGCAGCCACGCCAGGAAAGGAGCATGGGCACGTATACCGAGGCGAAGGCGATAGTGAGAAACAGACCAAGGAGCAGCATCTTCCATGGCGGAAACGCCTCGGTACTGGCCAGGGCACGCAGTCCTTCGATCGTGAACACCCCTACGGACAGGGCGACGCTGAGTGCGGCCAGCGCCGTCAGCGAGTGTTGCCAGAGCCTGCGCAGTTCATCGATCCGGTGGCCTGGCGAGCCGAGTCCGTTGGCTGTTTGGAGTAGCTGTCGTAGTTGGCGGAGTCGCTCGGCGACAAGCCAGATGGCGAAGACGGCTGGCGCAGCGGACATGAGCCCGATAACGACGACCACCCAGACACGCGCTTGGAAGCTATCGAAGGCCACTGCCGCGGGGAGCTTGGCCTGATGGAAGGGGATGGCGATCAACGTGGCGAACAGCGCGTAGACGACGCACAGGACCCACATCGGGGCGGCAGGTGTATGTGGTTCGAACGAGGTACGAAGCTGCCGCACCGTCCCCGACAGGCGTACCCCGATGGCGAGCCAGATCGCCATCGCGACCCCGGCCCAGACACTCCAGGCGAGGTATTCGTCCGACCCCTCGAAGCGTGCGGAGTCGGACTGAAAGAGCCAGTATCCGCCCACCGCCGGGGGCACCACCAGCAACGTAGAACACGAAGGTGACCTGACCCAGGACGGCGCCGATGGCCCCATGACATCGCACCACCTGTCGAAGCGGGGCCGCCACTGCCTCGATCGACCCCATCTGCTGCCACACTTTGCCACCCCCTGTGGCCCGTGGGGAAAGGATCCCCCAGCCGCTGTACCCGATGTCAGCGCCGACACGCCGACGAGTGGACAGTGCTACCCGAACGGGGGCGTCGTCCCCGGCCACCCCTGTGCCCCCGCCACCGGCCCCACTCATTTCAGCCGAGAAGTCCACGTCATGGATCTCCACCAGATGAGCCTGAATCTCACCCGTGGTCGGGCCCTTGTACTCCAGCCGTAAATCGTGATCTTCACGTTCGAGCGGCTTGCCGCCGGTAGTGGCTAGTCTGGGATCGGGTCTGGTGGCGGCGTCGCCAGTCGGACCGGCCGAGCCGGTGGACCGGGTCAAAGGCGGGCCGGATGACGAGCGTGATGAACAGCCGTTGGTTCTCGTTGCAGGTGAGCGGTATGAGGGCGTCTGGTGCGGGATCGCGGTCGTGTTCGTTCGCGCGGACGACGGCGAGGAAGGCGTGCGCGAGCATGGCCAGGGTGACCCAGCGGGACCAGGACGGGTAGCGGCGGACCTGGTGCTCGTCCAAGGCCGCCAGGCCCTTGCTGGACTGGAAAAACTCCTCGACCCGCCACCTTGATCCAGCGACGCGCACCAGGGTGGTTAGCGGCACTGCGGCGGCCGGCGAGTAGCAGCGGTAGTACGCGAGTTCGCCGGTGCTGCGGTTGCGGCGGATCAGCAACTGCCGGCTCCCGGGCCGGGGGTCAGTGAGGCCGATGACGGCCCAGTCGTAGAAGCGGTGGCCCTTGGCTCCGCTCCCTGCGGACAGCTTCTGCCAGGCCCTCTTGGGCACCTTCCTGGCCAGCGTGTCCGCGCGGAACTTCCCGGCGCCTGTGGTGACTTCGTGCGAGCAGGCCACCGCGAGGACGTAGCCGGTGCCGCGTTCTTCCAGCGCGGCGCGTAGCGTCGGGTTGCCGCCGTAGACCTCGTCTCCCGCGAGCCAGGCGGCCCGGTGGCCGGCGTCCAGGAATCGGGTGACCATGCGGGCGGCAAGCTGCGGTTTGGTCGCGAATTCGGTCTTGTCACCGAGTCCGGCGGCCCGGCAGCGGTCGGGGTCCGAGGTCCAGGAACGCGGAACGTACAGTTCCCGGTCTACCGCGGCGTGTCCGCGGCGGCCGGCGTAGACGAGATAAACGGCGACCTGCGCGTTCTCGATCCTGCCCGCGGTGCCGGTGTACTGGCGCTGGACACCGACGGTGTCGGTGCCCTTCTTCACGTCGCCGGTCTCGTCGACCACCAGAACCGCCTGGTCGTCCCGCAGATGCTCCACCATGTAGGCCCGCACGTCGTCGCGGACCTGGTCGGCGTCCCACTTGGCTCGCCCGAGCAGGTGCTGCATGCCGTCCGGGGTGCTCTCTCCGGCCCACTCTGCGATGGTCCAGCAGTTTTTGCGCGGCAGGTCCGACAGCAGCCCGAGCACCAACCGCCCGACCCGACGTCGGGGTTCGACCCGTGCGAACCGGCCCGCGATCCGGGCCATCAGGCCCTCGAACGCCTCCTGCCAGCGGGCAGGGTCTACGCTGTGACCTGCGGCCACCGCATGATCTTCAGTCTTCACACACCGATGATCAACGGTGGCCGCACCCGTCTCCACAGCGCGTCAGGGTCGCGCAGCGTCTGCCTGCCGTCATGTGTCTGGAGGACTTGTGCAACGTGGCGAAGTCTGGTGGGTCCAGTTCGACGAGCGGAGGTTGGTCGTACTGCTGTCGGGAGACGACACGTCTGGGATCCGGGTGATGCAGGTCGTCGCTCCGGCGGGCGTCGACATCAGCGGTCTGGGCATCGAAGTGACGGTCGGCGCCGGTGAAGGGACTGCCGTTCGAAGGCGTGCTGCGGCTCGCGTTCCCGCGTCCAGGCTTCACCCCGTGCACGTGGCTGACCACTGTGTCCCGGGACGACCTGAGAGGGCGGTATGAGACCTGATGCCCAATTCTGCGTTTCGTGCGGGACGAGCGGGCAGGTCGTGGCGACGTCGGTCGGCTATGGCCGAGGCTGAGTGAACAAGCCTGACTCGGTCTCGGTCAGGATCCCGCGGTCGGCCAGCCGCTTGAGCTTGAGGCGGACGTTGTTGATGTTGTTGGGCGCGACTGCCAGGTCCATGGCCTCGCACACCTGCCGGGCCCGCAGCGGGTGGTCGGCCGCGCTGAACACCGCCATGATCTGCTGGTAGGCCGGATGATCCGGCAGCTTCGGTGCTGGCAGCGCGGGCGGCCCGGGGTCGGGTAGCCCCAGCAGTGTCTTGCAGGTGATCCAGACTTTCTCGGCGGCCCGGCCGAGTTCGTCGAGCTGTGCGGTCAGCTGCGCGACCTGTTCCCGCATCGTCTCGGCCTGTGCGGTGATCTCGCGTTCCCGCTCCTCCAGCCGCGCCGGCACCGCGCCGAGCGTCAGCTTCCCGCCGGTCATGCGGTGCGCCAGACCGGTGTGGTCGCCCCGGTCAGCCGACGCAGTATCACCGCGGTCATCGCCCAGTCCACCCGCGACTGCGAACTGCGGGGCAGATGCTCGTAGTCGCGCACCAGCCTGCGGTGCAGCATCAAGATCCCATAGGCGCGTTCCACGACCCACCGCTTGGCCTGGGGAACGAGCCCGGTCTGCGCGGGATTGCGCTCCACGACCTCCACCCCGATGCCCACCTTCTCCCCGTGCGCGACGACGGCGTTCTTGAAGCTCTGGTCGACCAGGGCCTTCTCCACGGCGTCGGTGTCGGCGGCGACCTTGTCCAACAGCGCGATCCGGACGGTGTTCTCGTGCGCCGGCGCGGAGGATCTACTGTCTGGTTGCCGGGTGCGGTGCTGGTCATCTGGTCCTCCCCTGCTCATGAGCCGAGGTAGGTTCCATTTCTTAGGCATCCGTAAGAGCGCGGTCCCCAGCGACGCTCTAATTCTGGTCTCAGGTTGATCGGGGACAATGCGCGGTAAAAACATCGACTGGAAGGGGGCGGGCCGGCGTGCGGATCATGATCGCGGATGATGACGTGGCCATCCGTGAGTCGCTGGAGCGGGTGCTCCAGGTCGAGGGTTACGACACCAGCACCGTCGCCAACGGTCTCGCCGTGCTCGACGGGGTCGGTGGGGCCGGCGGTGACACGCTGGATCTGCTGCTCCTCGACGTGATGATGCCCCGCCTCGGCGGGTTGGAGACCTGCCGGCGGTTGCGGGCCGCGGGTCGGGATCTGCCGGTGCTGATGCTGACCGCCCGTGACCAGGTCTCCGACCGGGTCGCGGGGCTGGACGCGGGCGCCGACGACTACCTGCCCAAGCCGTTCGCCACCGAGGAGTTGCTGGCCCGGGTGCGGGCCCTGCTGCGCCGGCGCACGCCGACCGACGGGGAGTCGCAGATCCTGTCGTTCGCCGACGTCCGGCTCGATCCCGACAGGTTCGAGGCGTGGCGGGGCGGGCGGCCGCTGCGCCTGACCCGGACCGAGTTCTCCCTCCTGCAGGTCCTCATGCGCAACGCGACCCGGGTCTTGACCCGCGACGCGCTTTTCGAGGCGATCTGGGGCTTCGGCATGAGCTCCACCGCCAACAACCTCCAGGTATACGTGAGCTACCTGCGCCGCAAGATGGAGGCCGAGGGTGAGCCGCGATTGATCTACACGCTGCGCGGCCTGGGATACACGTTGCGGGAGACTCCTCCGTGAGCAGGCCCGCCGGCCGGGAACCGCGCCGGCTGACCCGATGGTGGCGCCGGCGGTCCCTGCGGACCAGGCTGACGGTGATCGCGGCGACGGCCATCGCGGTCAGCGTGTTCGCGGCCTTCCAGGTGGCCAGCGAGCTACTGGACTGGGAGCTGCAGGACACCGCCGAGAATCAGCTACGCGCCGACTCCCGCGTCCTGGCGACGAACGCGGAGCGCGCCGGTCTGGCGCAGGTCCAGCTACCGCCGTATCCCGGATCCGGTCGGCTGGTGCGAGTCATCCTGCCCGACGGCTCGATCCGGACGCCGGCCGGCCAACCCGCGCTGCCCCCGGTCAGCGAGCACGCCGGGCGCGTGGCGCAGGGCGTGTCGGCCGACCTGATGGAGTCGAACGATAGCGACGACGACGGCTACATCGTCTACACGCTGCGGGCGGGCGACGGCGCGGTCCAGGTGGCCCGCGTCGTCGACGACAGCCCGATCAACCGGTTCGGGTTGGGCATGCTGCTGATCGGGCTGCTCTGCGTGGTCGGCGGCGCCCTTGTCGGGCGGACCGTGGCGCGGACAGGGCTGGCACCGATCGACCGGCTGACCGCCGCTGCGGTACGTGTCGCGCACACCCAGGATTTCGACGCCGACATCCCGGATGAGGGCGGTGGGGAGATCCGGCGGCTGATCCAGTCGATCAACGACATGCTCGCCGCGCTCCGGAACTCCCGGCAGGCCCAGCGGCTGCTCGCAGAGGACGCCGCCCACGAGCTCAAGACCCCGCTCACCAGCCTGCGCCTCAACGTCGAGCTGCTGATCCGGCTCGATCGGCGCGGCACCCTGGACAGCGCACTGCCGGCGGAGAGCCGGACCCGGCTGCTCAACGATCTCGGCGCCCAGGTGGCCGAGTTGAGCACCCTTGTCGCCGAGCTGACCGACCTGGCGCGCGGTGACACCAGCGACGAGAGCACCGAGGTGCTCGACCTCGCCGACGTGGTGGTGGCCGCCGTGACCCGGGCGCGTTCCCGCGTGCCCGACATCGAGGTCACGCTCGACGTGACCTCCGTGTGGGTGAGCGGGCGTCCCGCTGCGCTCGAGCGGGCGGTGCTCAACCTCATCGACAACGCCGGCAAGTGGTCCCCCGCGGACCAGCCGGTCCAGGTCCGGCTCCGTGCCGAGGGTGCGTCGGCGGTGCTCGAGGTCGACGACGCCGGGCCGGGCATCGACGCCGCCGACGTACCGCGGGTGTTCGACCGGTTCTACCGTGCCGACAGCGCCCGGGCGTTGCCGGGATCCGGTCTGGGGCTGTCGATCGTGCAGCGGGTCGTCGACGCCCACGGCGGCCGGGCCACCGTCGCCCGCTCCGCACGCGGTGGCGCGCTGCTTCGGGTCGACCTTCCGGCCGCGGCCCCGCCCGCCCCGATCGCGCGGCTCACTGCCGGGGAGGACACCGCGGTGCGCTGACCCGCCCCGGCGGCGCAGCGCAGGACAAGGGACGGCGGCCCTCGGGCATGGCCCTGCACGGCTCACCGTCGGGGCAGGACACCGCGATGCGCCGACCCCGGCCCCGGCGCGTGGCGCAGGTCCAAAGGGCGGCGGTCGCGGGCCCATGAAAATCCGGGACGGGCCTGGGGCCCGTCCCGGAACTCGTCCGTGCCGCCGCGCTCACCGCTGCAGCGCGGGCTCCTCGTCGTCGGCGAGCGGCTGTTGACCGTCCGGCAGCTCCGCCGCTGGAAGGGACAGCCGGCTCGGCCACCACATCCGCCGGCCGATCAGCAAGGTGAGGGCGGGCACCAGGACCGACCGCACCAGCAGGGCGTCGAGCAGCACGCCGAAGGCCACCAGGAACCCGACCTCGATCAGCATCACCAGCGGAAGTGTGACGAGGACCGCGAACGTGGCCGCCAGGACCAGGCCTGCCGAGGTGATGACGCCACCGGTGGCTGAGAGGGCTTTGAGCATGCCCTCTTTGGTGCCGAGACGCACGGTCTCCTCCCGGGCCCGGCTGGCCAGGAAGATGTTGTAGTCGACGCCGAGCGCCACCAGGAACAGGAATGCCAGCAGCGGCACCGAATGGTCGACACCCTTGAACCCGAGGATCGTGTCGAAGACGAACACGCTGCCGCCGTAGGCTGCGGCGAATGAGACGATCACGGTGGCCATCAAGACCAGCGGGGCCACGATCGCGCGCAGCAGCAGCCCGAGGACGATCAGGACGACGGCGAGCACCAGCGGGATCACCAGCTTCTCGTCGCGCTTGGTGGTCACCTCGGTGTCGAGGTTCTCCGCACTCGGCCCGCCGACGATCGCCTCCGCCCCGCTCACCGCGTGCACGGCGGTGCGCACCCGCTTGATCGTGTCGTACTCTGCGACGGTGTCCGGCGCGTCCTTCGGGAACACGGAGATGTTGGCCCAGCCACCGCTGGTCTGCTCCGGGATGGCCAGGGCCACACCGCGAGTGTCCCTGACGATGTCGAGCACCCGCTCCTGGTGCGCCGGCCGCGTGAAGATCGTCATCGGCTGGCCGCCGAGCTCCGGAAAGTGCTGGCGGAGAACGGTGAAGCCGGTGACCGACTCCGGCGCGGACAGGAACTGGTCCTGCTCCCGCAGGGTGCCGGTGTTGCCCGCCAGCCCGAGGGCGAGCACGCCGAGGACTCCGAGCGAGCCGAGCGTCGCCACCCACCGGCGGCGGCTGATGGCGGTGCCGAGCCGTCCCCACAGCCCCGGCTTCTCCTCCACGGCCGTGCTGAACCGCGGGATGGCCGGCCAGAAGATCCGCCTGCCGAGCACCACGAGCACCGCCGGGAACAGCGTCAGCATGGCCACCAGCGCGCACAGGATGCCAGCCGCACCGATCGGGCCCAACCCGCTGGTGCTGTTCAGGTCCGCGACGAGCAGGCAGAGCAGGCCGGCGACCACGGTGGCCGCGGACGCGACAATGGCTGGCGCCGCGCCGCGTAGCGCGTGGACCATCGCGACCCGGACGTTCTCATGGTGGTGCAGTGCCTCCCGATATCGAGCGATGAGCAACAGCGCGTAGTCCGTGCCGACGCCGAACACCAGGATCGTCAGCAGCGCCGAGTTCTGGTCGTTGACCACGATGCCGAAGCCCTTGACGAGCAGGTAGACGGTCCCCATCGCGGTCAGTGCGGCCGCGCCGACGGCCACCAGCGGGATGATCCACAACACCGGGCTGCGGTAGGTGAGGATGAGCAGGAGCGTGACGACGACGATGGTGGTGAGGAGGACCTGCACGTCGATGCCGTCGAAGACGGCATCCATGTCGCCGTCGATCGCGGCCGGGCCGGTCACGTCGAGTTCCAGGCCGGAGGGGCGGTCCTTCGCGGCGTCACGCAACGGGCCGACGATGTCCTCTGGTGCGCCGTAGGTCGTGCTCACCTCGAGGGTGAACATCATCGCCTTGCGGTCGGTGGAGGGGCTCGTCGGTGAGCCCTCGTCGTCCTCGCCGGCCGCCGCCGTCGCCTTCGGCGGGTACCGCTTGGCAAGGGTGTTGTAGTGGCGCTCGACCGTCGCGCGGTCGGCGTCGGTCATGCCGCTGGCGCGGTGGTACACGAAGACGAACGTGTTGTTGTCACCGCCGGGGAGACTGTCGTCCAGCACCGCCACCTTGGTGGACTCGGCACTGGCCGGCAGGGTGTCTACGGCGCTGTCGGTGGTGACCGAGCTCAACTTTCCGCTCAGCGGCACCATGCCCGCCGCCAGCACCAGCCACAAGCCAATCACCAACCATGGCACCCACCGGCCTGCCAACCGACCGGCCGGCGCTTCCCCGGACGGCGCTGCGTTGACTGCCATCACTAGCCTCCTACATACGGGTTGCATCGCTTATCTGGACGCCTACTTCCTACCGAGCGAACCTGAGACGACTATTAGAGGGCTGTATGCGAGTTTTTGCCTGATATCTGACTCTGCTATGGGATTAGCGTGCAGGTCAGGGCTGTCAACGAGCGCCGGTTGCGCGGCGAGGACGAACAAATCGACTGGGATACGGCCTGGCGGGCGTGTTGCCGCGGCCGGGTGCCCCTGGCATGGGGCCGGGCCAGAGGGCTATCCCAGCCCAGGCTCTGCGACATACTGCGGTCATGAGTGGAGAGGAATCGACACGGCTGGCAAAAGCCCTCATCGATTCCATGAGGCCGAAGGCATCTCGGAGCGTGAACTCGCGCGCCGCACCTGGCTGAGTGAGGCGACCATCAGGACCTTCGAACGCGACCGGGGAGACCTGCCCACCCCGATCGTTGCGCGAAGTTTCGAGGAAGTCCTCGGCTGGGCTCCGGGCAGCATCAAGACCGCGCCGTCCGAGGCGATGGGTCGTGAGGCATCGGCCGACTCGGCCATGGACCTCGAGTAGGCGCGCTGGTCAGGGCTGAATTCCGGGCGATTGCGGTCGTGGCCTGGTGAACAGTCCCGGCTCGGTTTGGGCCAGGATTCTGCGCCTGGTCAAACGCTTCAGTTTGATGCGGACGTTGTTGATGTTGTTCGGTGCGACGTTCAGGTCTATCGCTTCGCACACGTTGCGAGCACGCAAGGGGGCGTCGGCTTCGGCGAACACGGCCATGACCTGCTGGTAGGCGGGGCCGTCCGGCAGGGCCGCAGCCGGCGCCAGGGGTACCTCGTCCGTCAGTTCCAGGAGCGTTTTGCGGGTGATCGCGATGTGTTCGGCGGCCTGGGCGAGTCCGTCCAGCAGTGCGATCTGCTCGTGAGCAGCCTCCGCTTCCATGGCGATCTGCCGCTCGCGGACCTCCAGGCGGGCCAGCAGGGCGCCGAGGGTCTGCTGCGGGTGGCCGCTCACGCGCCGCGCCAGGCCAGGGCGGAGGTGCCCGTCAGCCGACGGGCCATCACGTCGCTTAGCGCCCAGTACACCCGTGACTCGGCCGAGGCCGGGCGGTGTTCGTAGTCGCGGACCAGCCTGCGGTGGAGCATCAAGATCCCGTCGGTCTGCTCGACTCTCCAGCGGATCGGTTGCGGAACGAAGCCACGGTCGGCCGGGTTGCGCTCGACAATCTCCACCGCGATGCCCAGGCCGGCGCCGTGGTCAACCACGGTCTTCTTGAATCCCTGATCCACCAGGGCCTTCGTCACCGTGGAGGTCCCGGCGGCGACCTTGTCCAGCAGCGCGGTGCCGAAGGCGTTGTCGTGTACGGAGGCGGCCAGCACCACCACAGCGACCACCAGGCCCAGCACGTCAACGGCCAACCCGCGCTTGCGGCCTGGCACCTTCTTCGAGGCGTCCCGCCCGGTCGTGGCCGCGGGCACTCCGGCGGCGGCATGGAGACTCTGCGTGTCGAGCACCACCAGGCTCGGGTCGGCTAACCGTCCCCGGCCCTCACGCACCTGCCAGCGCAGCAGGTCGTGGATGACCTCGTCAGTGCCATCGTCGCGCCACTTATAGAAGTGGTACTTCACCGCGCCGGGCGGTGGCAGGTCGTGCGGCAGGAAATCCCACTGGCAGCCGGTACGGGACTGGTACAGGAGCGCGTTGACGATCTCCCGCATCTCGTATCTGCCCTGATGGCCGCTGACGGAGGGGTGCTTGGCCTTCCATCCAGTGGTCACCGGCTCGATCAGTGCCCAGCGTTCGTCGGACAAGTCGCTCTTGTAGGGCCTGCGTTCGCTCACCCTGCGACTGCAACACGGACAGATCCGTCGGCCAGCCAGAAGCTCCCACAGTCACACGATCAGGCGACACCGAAACAGACATCAGCTCACGTACCGCCCTCTGATAGAGCGGGCGGCCGTCCTGTCCTCCGTGAAGCTCAGCGAGATTGACGACGCCCTCCGACTCGCTGAACAAGCACAGGAGCGGACCCCGGCCACGACCGCGAAGCTCAGCGATAAGGGATGCCCTCCGTCTCGGTGAACTCGGGTAGGCGGAGAAGGAGCCGACGCTTGCGACGGCGTGGGCGGTCTCGGGCAAGATGATCGACGCTGGCCACCTGTGGCCTCGGCGCCCCTCACCACCGATCACGATCTACGGCTGGAGTACTTGGCGTAGAGGGACAGGATCGCCTCGTCGAAGCCCTCCACCCGCCGCTGATGCTTGGGCACGATCTGCGGGCTGAAGGTGCCGGCCCGGTCGCGCGGGATATCGAGCCCCACCGCACCCACGTCCGTCAGGATCCGCTTGCGGCTGGTGCCGTTGCGGGAGTTGCCCGACCCCGCCCCGGCCCGATCGCCCTCCTCGTAGCCGAGATGATCCGACATCTCGGACTCCAGAGCGCCTTCCAGGACCAGCTTCACCAGCCCTTTCAGCAGGCCGTTCTCCCCGACCAGGTTCAAGCCCTCCGCGCGGGCCCGCTCCACCAAGTGACCTGCCAGGTCACGCTTGATGCCGAAAGCCTGGCCAACTCGGCTCCCGTCCGTACGATGTTGCCCTCACGGGGCCGGTCGTCCTTGATCCCCACGGTGATCCTTCCCGGCAGAGACCACGTCTCATGCCTTACGGGTCACACCGGGGCAAACATAAACTTCCGGACAGTCCTGCCTCTGGCCATGAGCCGTCACGCGCTCGCCCGCGCGTGCCACAACGGGGTCCGCACGGCGGGCGGCCCCCGCGACTGTGGCGTGCAGCCGCTTCATCAAAGGCTGAACCGTCGTCTTCCTCGCACAGCGTTCGGAGACAGGCTGAGTGTGGTGGGGCAGTTGCTTTCAGCGGGTAATGGGCCCGGGAGGCTCCTGTCCGGACCGGAGCTCGCATGCGTGCTGACTGAGGTGCACCCTGTAGTAGTACCTGTAAGCCACTCGGTAGCCAGTGGCGTAGCCTCTCTCGTAGGTACTGAACTTGATTGGGTGATGTCGGGCCCTTTGCCTGACGGTGTGTAGGTCTAGTCCTGTGGCTGTGAGATACGCGCAGGGCGGCGGCTTGACCGAGCCCGAGAGGGCTGGCCGAGTCGGTAGGTGTCACTGGGGTGGGCTGGGGTCGTGGTGGTTCCATATCTCCCCCGGATGGGGGAGGAACACCTTGTGCCCTGGGTGGATGCGCGGCCCTCTTGTCCCTCGGCAGAGTAACGACATACGTCGACGCACCGAATCCAGCATGTCGCACATCAGCCCCCGCCGACCGTCAGGCGGGCAGCGATTGTGGGCGCCATCGGCTGCCGAGACCCAGTCAAATGCCGTCAACAGCCCTTTAATCGAGGAGTCCGCGGTGAGAGAGATGACAGAATCCGTCCAAGGCGGGCAGCTGGGCGTCCGGGGCTCACGGGCCGGCTACTGGGGCTTCGGACTTGCCGTGGGATACGCCGTATTCGTGCGCTTCTATCAGGGAGCGGGCGGCACGATCGGAGTGCCGGGGACCTCCACGCCAGAGAGCCTGCCCTCCTGGTACATGGCCAACTACGTGGCCGGGCTGATCATCCTGCTTGGCGGGGTGGCTTGCCTCTTCCTCACCCAACCGCGCGTGCGGACGATTCCGCACCAGTCGCCGATCCTCCCCGGGAAACAGATACCCAAGCCCCTCATGCTGGCCGCATGTCTGAGCCCGGTACTGCTGGGCGGAGTCTTCAGCGTGACGCACGGCGTCGCTGGAGCCTTCACACATCTGCTCGAACTGTGCGGCGCCATCGAGATAGATTACCCGGACGACTGGGAAACTCTGAATGTGACCTCGATGAACCTGTGGAACATATTGTTCTATGAGCCCTGGTTCATCGCCATGGGCGTATGCCTGCTCGGTTCCGCGCTGCGGTACCTCAGGGACACCGGTTCGACAGAGGACGTCATTGGCAGGGTTCGCCGAGTGACCGTCGCTCTCATCGGAGTCCTGGTGGTGGCATCCTCCCTCACCGTCATCATGGGCTGGAATCTTGAAATCGGCTGAGCCGATACATTCTCGGCAAGCAATGATCAACCGCACATCATTACCCGCCGATGGCTGCTCAGACCTCGTAAGCCACTTTAACGTTGTCAATGAGAGCCAGTATGGCTCGCGTGGAGGGAAGGGCCATGAGGCCTTCCCTGGTGAGCCGAGCCCCGCTCGAATCCCGAGTGAACAACTTGACTCCGAGCGCGCGTTCCAAGCATTTTATCTGGAACTGAACTTGAATACGTGACGTCGGTCTGATCGTGGTCAGTCGTCCATGGTCAGGCCGGTTCCCGTGAGGCATCCATCGACGAGGTGCGGTCGGTACTGAATCTGCTTGAGGGTTCGTTTCACGGCCCTGGCCAGCTGGTCGAGGTTGGCGGCAGCGAGGTTGCCGATGGTCCGTTTGACCAGCGACCAGATACCTTCCTGGGGGTTGAGGTCGGGTGCGTAGGAGGGGAACTGGAAGACCGTCAGCCAGTCGGCGTTGGCTTCGATGAACGCTTTCATCTGCGGCAGCAAGTGAGCGCGGAGGTTGTCCCAGACGAGCACGACCGGAGCGCCGAGCTGGATGTGTGCGCGCACGATCAGGTCCCGGTAGTCCCGCCAGGTGAAGCCCTTTGGCTCGCCCTTGCGGCCCCGGTAGACGTGGAAGCTGTAGAACATCCGGGACCGCTCGCCCTGTCGGAAGCAGGTCATCCCGGCCATCGAGACCCGGCCGGAGCCCCGGCAGCGGACACGGACGACCGGGGTCCCGCCTCTCCGGCCCCAGGTCCTGGCACGCGGCGGTCTCAGCGACTGCCCGGCCTCGTCCTCGAAGACGATCCAGGCCCCGCGAGCCGCCGCGGCGCTTTTACCCGCGGCCAGACCTCCCTCTTCCACAGTTCGACGGCCGCATCGTCGCGCTCGATCGCCCGACGGGCTGGCTGCTGCCAGGACCAGCCGTGACGCTTGAGCAGCCGCCACGTTCCCTCCACCGTGTAAGTGACGTGGAACAGCCGGCCGATCAGCGTCTTCACCCGGGCCAGCGTCCACCGCTGGTCCGCCCAGCCGTGAACCAGCGGACCACGCTCCAACTCCCGCTCAAGCCGGTCCATTTGTCTCTCGCTCAGCCTCGGCCTGCCCGGCGATCCCTTCGAGCGAACCCCGCACTCCCCGGCCTCCCGCCACTGGCGGCGCCATCGCTCCACCGACCGCTCGCTCACCCGCAACGCGGCCGCGATCTGCCGGTTCTTCTCCCCGCCCACGAAGCGTTCCACGGCCTGCAGCCGGATCCGCTCCCGCGCGGCCCTCTCGGCGTCGGTCAAACCGCCGCCCTGCGCGTACCTCACAGCCCAGAACTAGCGGAGCCGAACGGCCACTGTCAGGCGAACAGCCCCGACATCACCCAATCAAGTTCAGTGGCGAAGGTGTTGGTGCTGCTTCTGCAACGCACGGGCCCGAGGGCGCCGGCGGCTACGGCGGGACGTTCCAGGTGCACGTGCCGAGCGAGACAGCCGCGCAGTTGGGCGGTTTGGACCTGATCCGGGCCGCGCTGCACAAGGCGGCGCGTGAGCTCGACTGGAAGTTCGGGACCTACGGGGCCGGCGGCGGCCAGGGTTTGACAACGCTCATCGGCATCCATGACAAGCGTGAGATCCCGGAGCCGTACGCGAAGGTCGTGGAGGAACACCGGCAGCGCCAGATGCGGGCTGCGGTCGACCGCATGTCCGCGAGGTACTCGGCCCTGGACGGCTCGGCGCCGGCGTCGAGCCCGCCGTTGCGCGGGACGCCGGTGGTGCAGACGAAGGAGTTCCTGGCGGCCGTCGCCGATCACGGCCTGCTGGCGTAGCGCGTCGAGCGTGGAGGTTCTCGCACGGCGCGGGCCTCATCGAAAGGAGCGCTCATGGACCAACCAGCAACTTCATGGGCCGATGACCTGGCCGAGGAGATACGGACCGGCTACCCGGGCGTGCGGCTTGAACTCGGCCTCGATCGCGGTCCGTATCTCGTACTGTTCTGGATCGTCCTCCCGGAGAGCGAGCGAGGGAAGGGGATCGGCACGCGCGTCATGGAGCGCATCACCGCCGCGGCCGACCTGCGCGGTGTGCCGGTGGCGCTCAGCCCGAGCGGCAATTTCGGTGGCGATCCGGATCGGCTGCACGCGTTCTATCAGCGCTTCGGCTTCATCACCAACACCAGCCGCGGCGAGCTCTGCTCTTCCAGGGAGAGCATGATCCGGGCACCACGGGAACCCGCCACGACGGACCGCGCCCAGAGCGTGAACACCGGTATCGGCAGAGGTCTCGGGGAACAGCGGGACAGCGGTTGGCGGTGAGAAGGATCTTGAGCAGCAGCGGGCCCCGGCGATCAACTGCTTCGCCGGGGCCTGCCGAGTTGTCGGGCGTCAGTCGAGGTCGACGAGCGGCGGCAGTTCGCGGAGGGTTTCGGGCAGCTCGCTGATGCCGCTCGTTGAAGACCACCGTGCCCCGGCGGTCGACGGCGGCGACCTGGACCGCGTACGCGTTCTCCAGCCCGGTGGTCTCCACGTCGATGGCGAGGAGCGTCTCGTCGGCGAGGAGGCGGCGGGCCCAGGCGGCGACCTGCTCGCGCTCGCGGGTCCACGACGACGGGCGTAGCAGGGAACGGATCGCGTCGTCCAGGTCACGGTGGGCCTCGCCGCTGCCCTGCACCCGCCACAGCGGCCGGCCACCGTCCGTCTCGGCCCTGTCCTCCCGAAGCTGCCGCGAAGTGACAAGTAGCTCTCTGTAGCAAGGTGAGGGTGTGCTTGTCCGGGTTTTCGATCTTCTGGGGTTGTTGAGGGAGCGGTTCCGCGAGGTTGGTCCGGTCACGTCGACCGGAGGGAGCGCGGGGTGCGGCAGGACTGGGAGCCGGAGGACCTGATCGAGGTCTGGACGCTGCTGGGGGAGGACCAGGAGCGGCTGCGGAACAAGTCGGGGGCGAACCGGCTGGGGTTCGCGTTGTTGCTGAAGTTCTTCGAGGTGGAGGCCCGGTTCCCGGAGGATCCCGGCGAGATCCCGGCGCCTGCGGTGTCGTACGTGGCCCAGCAGGTGAAGGTGCCGGCCGAGGAGTGGGCCGGGTACGACTGGTCGGGCCGGGCGATCAAGCGGCACCGGGTGGAGATCCGGGGTGCGTTCGGGTTCCGGGAGTGCACCGCGGAGGACCAGGCCCAGCTCGCCGAGTGGCTGGCGGCGGAGCTGTGTGGGGTGGAGCTGAGCCGGGACCGGCTGGCGGAGGCCGTGGTCGTGCGCTGCCGGGTGACCGGATGGAGCCGCCGACGCCGGGACGTATCGCCCGCCTGGTCGGGTCGGCGGTCACCACCTTCGAGGAACGGTTCTGCGCGGCCACCGTGGACCGGCTGTCGGCGGCGACCCGTTCGCGGCTGGACGACCTGGTCGCCGAGGACACCGGCGGGCAGGAGTCGGCGGGTGGCGGCGTTTCGTTCTTTTCCGAGCTGAAGGCGGACCCGGGGGCGCTGGGCTTGGACAGTCTGCTGGCGGAGGTGAGCAAGCTCCAGCGGGTGCGCGCGCTGGAGCTGGCGCCGGAGCTGTTCGGGGACGTGTCGGAGAAGCTGGTGGCGGCGTGGCGGGCGCGGGCGTCGAAGGAGTACCCCTCGGACCTGCGGGCGGCGGCCGGGCCGGTGCGGTACACGCTGCTGGCCGCGCTGTGCCACGTGCGGCGGACGGAGATCACCGACTCGCTGGTGGAGCTGTTCATCCAGCTGGTGCAGCGGATCAACACGCGGGCGGAGAAGAAGGTCGAGGGCGAGTTCACCAAGGACCTCAAGCGGGTCCGCGGCAAGGAGGGCATCCTGCTGCGGCTGGCGGAGGCCGCGGTCGCGGAGCCGGGCGGCACGGTCCGCAAGGTGATCTTCCCGGTGACCGGGGAGTCCACGCTGAAGGCGCTGGCCGCGGAGGCCGCGGCGAACGAGGCCCGCTACCGGGCCCGAGTGCGTACGGTGTTGCGGTCGTCGTACTCGGGGCACTGGCGGCGGATGCTTTCCCCGCTGCTGGGGGCGCTGGAGCTGAAGTGCAACAACACCGCCTACCGGCCGGTGATGGACGCCATCGACCTGCTGAAGCGCTACCTGGACCAGCCCATCGCCAAGGATGGCGCGTTCTTCGACGAGTCGGAGAGGATCCCGCTGGCCGGGGTGGTGCGTGAGGAGTGGCGCAAGGCTGTGGTGGACGAGCGCGGACGGGTCGAGCGCATCCCGTACGAGCTGTGCGTGCTGGTGTCGCTGCGGGACGCGCTGCGGCGCCGCGAGATCTGGGTGCCGGGCGCGGGCCGGTGGCAGAACCCGGAGGACGACCTGCCGCCGGACTTCGAGGACAACCGCGACGTGCACTACGACGCGATCCGCCAGCCGCAGGACCCCGGGGCGTTCATCGGGGCATTGAAGAAGCGGCTGCGGGAGTCCTTGACCCGGCTCGACACCGCGCTGGAGCTGGGCACCACGGGCGGGGTGGACATCGTCAAGAAGCACGGCGAGCCGTGGATCAAGGTCTCGCCGCTGGGCAAGCAGGCGGAGCCGGAGAACCTGGCGGCGCTGAAGGCGGAGATCGAGCGGCGCTGGGGCACCATCGACCTGATCGACATCCTCAAGGAGGCCGAGTTCGCCACCGGCTTCACGTCCGAGTTCGCCTCGGTCGCCACGAGGGAGGCGGTCCCGAAGGCGGTGCTGCGGCGCCGGCTGCTGCTGGTGCTCTTCGCGCTGGGCACGAACATGGGCATCAAGCGGGTCGCGGTCACCGGAAAGCACGGTGAGAGCGAGGCCGTCCTGCGCCGGGTGCGGCACCTGTTCGTCAACCGCACCAACCTGCGCGCCGCCCTGGTCCGCCTCGTCAACACCACCTTCGCGGCCCGTGATCAGGCATGGTGGGGCGAGGGCACCGCCTGCGCGAGCGATTCGAAGAAGTTCGGGTCCTGGTCCAGCAACTTCATGACCGAGTGGCACCAGCGCTACCGCGGGCCCGGCGTGATGATCTACTGGCACGTCGAGAAGAAGTCGCTGTGCGTCTACTCCCAGCTCAAGTCCTGCTCCGCGTCCGAGGTCTCCGCGATGATCGAGGGCGTGCTGCGGCACTGCACGGACGTGGAGATCGACCGCCAGTACACCGACACACACGGCGCCTCAATCGTCGGATTCGCCTTCGCCCACATGCTCGGCTTCAACCTGCTGCCGAGGCTGAAGAACGTCGGCTCCACACGGCTGTACCGGCCGGCGGCCGGTGAGGACGAGACCTGGCCGCACCTGGCGCCGGTGCTGTCGACCAAGACGATCGACTGGGACCTGATCGCCCAGCAGTACGACCAGATCGTGAAGTACACCACCGCCCTGCGCCTGGGCACCGCCGAGGCCGAGCAGGTCCTGCGGCGCTTCACCCGCGGCGGGCCCAAGCACCCCACCTACCGGGCGATCGAAGAGCTGGGCCGGGCGGTGCGTACGGCGTTCATCTGCGACTACCTCGCCGACGCCGAGCTGCGGCGCGAGATCAACGACGGGCTCCAGGTCGTGGAGAACTGGAACTCCGCCAACCACGACCTGTTCTACGGCAAGGACGGCGACCTGACCGGCTCCGACAAGGAGTCCCAGGAGGTCTCGATGCTGGCGCTGCACCTGCTCCAGTCCGCGCTGGTGCACGTCAACACCCTGCTCCTCCAGGACATCCTCGCCGAGGAGAAGTGGCACAAGAAGCTCACCGACGCCGACCGGCGGGCCCTGTCCCCGCTGTTCTGGACGCACGTGAACCCCTACGGCCGGTTCGAGCTGGACATGAACTCCCACCTCGACCTCGTTGCCGCCGTGACGGCCTCAGTGCCCGGCCCGCGCAGCAGCGAGCCGGTCACAGCCCCGGCCTGACGGGCTCGCCGGGCCGGGGCCCGTCAGGGCCTGACGGGCAGCCTCGGGCAGCCCGGGGCGGGCGTGGAAGGGCCGGGCTGAGTTCAGCCGGGGGTGCGCTCTCCGGGCATCGACCGGGTGAGGACGCCGAGTGTGAGCAGAGCGAGCGCCGGCAGCACGGCGACGATGATTCCCATCGGCAAGGCGTCGGTGGCGCCACCCGTGCCGGCCAGCGGAGCAAGTGCCCCGCCGATCATGAACTGGCTGAAGCCGAGCAGAGCGGCGGCCGACCCGGCGTGTCCGCCGTGGTCGGCCAGGGCCTGGGCCGCGGCGTTCGGCATGACCAGGCCCACGCTGGAGACCAGGACGAACAGGCCGATCAGGAGCACGGGCAGGGGTGCCCGTGTCAGCACCGCGCCCAGGACCGTGGTGCCACCGGCTGTCGCGCCCAGCAGACCGGCGAGCAGCAGCACGCGGGCGCCGGCCCGGGCCACCAGCCGGCCGCTGATCTGGGCGGCCGCAATGAGTCCGGCGGCGTTGACGGCGAACACGGCGCTGTACTGCTGCGGTGACAGGCCGTGGATTTCCTGCAGGACGAACGGCGAGCCGGAGATGTAGGCGAACATCGCTGCGAAGACCAGGCCGTTGGCCAGGACGTACCCGGTGAAGACCCGGTCGCTGAGCAGCTGCCCGACGACAGCCAGCAGCGGCTGGCGTGACGCGGAGGACCGGGTCTCCGGCAGTCCTGCGGCGGAGGCCGCCAGCATCACGGCGCCGAGTACGGCCAGGCTCACGAAGATCCCCGGCCAGGCCGTGACGCGCAGTAGCTGGCCGCCGAGGACCGGCGCGAACACCGGCGCCAGGCCGGTGATCAAGGTCAGTGCGGAGAAGAGACGTGCGGTGCGGGTTCCGGAGGTGCGGTCGCGGACCATGGCGTTGGCGATGACGATGCCGAACGCCCCGCCGATGCCCTGGACCAGGCGTAGGCCGACGAAGGTCCGGACGTCGGGCGCCACCGCGCAGAGCGCGCTGGCGATCGTGTAGAGGGCGAGGCCCGCCAGCAACGGACGCCGCCGGCCATAGGTGTCGCTCAGCGGCCCGGCGATCAGCTGCCCGATGGCCAGCCCGGCCAGGCAGGCGGTGATGGTGAGCTGGGTGGCCGCGGCGCTGGCGCGCAGGTCGCCGGCGAGGTCCGGCAGTCCGGGCAGGTAGCCGTCGATGGACAGTGGCCCCAGGGCCACGAGCGCTGCGAGCAGGACGATGAATCGGGTTTGCCGGCCGGCGGCGTCGTTGCTCATGGCTCAGTACGCCACGGTGATGCGGCGGCGGATCGCGGTGCCGCTCTCGATCGTGTCGGCCAAGGCGATCGCGTAGTCGGCGTACGAGATGCGGCTGTTGCCGTCGTCGTCGGTGAGCAGGGTGTCCCCGGCGCTGCGGTAGGCCCCGGTCCGCTCGCCCGCTCCGATGACCGCGGCGGGCGACACGTACGTCCAGTCGAGGTCGTGCACGCCGCGGTAGAGGTCGAGCGCTTCGGACTGGGCCTCAGCGTTGGCCTTCCACAGCGCGGGGAAGTCCGGGTCGTCCATGACCCGGGCGCCGGTCGGCGTGCGCAGGCTACCGGCACCGCCGATGGTGACCAGGCGGGTGACGCCGGCTCGGCGGAGTCCGTCGATCAGCGCACGGGCGGCACCGACGATCGTGGCGCGGTCGTTCTCCTGGCCGATCCGGGGACCGACGGCCGACAGTACGGCGTCGTGGGAGGCGGCGAGGCCGGCGACCGCGGCGGCGTCTGTGACGTCACCGGTGGTCACGGTCAGGGCCTTGTGCTTGAGTCCGTCGACGTGGCCGGCTCGGGTGACCGCGGTGACGGTGTGACCGCGACGCAGTAGTTCCTCGGTGGTGGGCCGGCCGATGTTGCCGCTGGCACCGAACAGGACGATCTTCATGTGTTGCTCCTTGGTTCTGATGGTCAGAGGACGGGCTGGCCGTCGGCGACGATGGCCGCGGTGATGCCGCGCTCGGCGGCGGCGTGCTGGAACCGCTGCTCGATGTCGGGTTGTTCGGTGTAGAACGGCGGGTTGTGGAACAGGCCGTAGTGCATGGCGCAGACGGTGCCGGCGCCGAGTGCGACGGCGGCCTCGACGCCCTGCTCGGGGGTCATGGTCGCCGGGACGTTGGCCGCGTAGCCCTCGAAGTGGGCGATGACGCCGTTGACCGGGACGAACGCGACGTCGAACGGGCCGTGGTCGCGGGCGATCTGCCACCAGCTGCCGTGCCACTGGGTGTCGCCGCAGTGAATGACCCGCCGGCCGGTGCCTTCGACGACCCAGGCGACCTGGTCACAGTCGTTGCCGCGCCAGTCCAGCGAGGTCACCGGGGTGACGGTCAGCTCTCCGATGCGGCGTGACTGGCCCAGGTCCTGGGCAACGGGGGTGATGCCCACCTCGTGCAGCGCCGCCGCGCTCGGGGTGTGGCAGCCGATCGTGCCGGTGGCCGCGATCCGGGCGATCAGGTCGTGGTCGCAGTGGTCGGGGTGCAGGTGGGTGATGAGGGCGTGGGTGCCGGGCGGGGTATCGACCGGGTCGACCGGCCGGTGCGGCGGCCCCATCACCGGCGTCAGCGGAGCGACGTTCTCGAGCGGGTCGATCAGCAGGCGGGTGTCGCCGAGACGGATCTCGACGCCGGCCCAGGCCAGCCGACGCACGGAAAGGGTGGGGGTCATGGGCAGCGACGCTAGACCGAGGTTGTTGAGAAAGTCAACAAGAGAGTTTTGAATCTCAACACCACGATGTAGGGTGGTGGCATGCGCACCTACGGGCAGTACTGCGGCATCGCGAAAGCACTGGACACCATCGGCGACCGATGGACCCTGCTGATCGTCCGTGAACTGCTCGCCCTGGGTCCGTGCCGGCACACCGACCTGCGCAACGGGCTGCCCGGGATCGCCAGCAACCTGCTGGTCGACCGGCTCCGCGAACTCGAGGAAGCCGGCCTGATCCACCGCAAGGCCGCCCCGCCGCCGGTGGCCACCACCCTGTTCTCCCTCACCGAGCGTGGCCGCGAGCTGGAGCCGGTGCTGCAGGAGCTGAGCCGGTGGGGCGTGCCGCTGTTGCGTGAGCCGGGCGGCAGCGACACCTTCCGCACCCACTGGCTGGACATGCCCGCCCGGGCACTGACCGACCACCGCCCCGACCAGCCAGCAATCGCCCTGCAACTGCACGCCGACGGCAGCGAGGACCTGGTTATCGAAGTCAAGGACGGCTCGGTGCACACACACGCCGGCCGGGTCGACCACCCCACCGCGTCACTGACCGGACCGCCGCACCTGCTGGCCGCGACCCTGCTCGGCGACCTCGATCTGAGCGCCGCAGTACAGCAAGGCCTGCGGCTCAACGGTGAACGCGAGGCAGTACTGCGCATCCTGCCCCGCTGATCGACCGGCCGCTCGCGGGCCTGCGACCTCAAGCTCTACCGAGTCTGCGCCGGTCTCAAAAACGGTCCTTTGCCCGAGCAAGATCGGAAACGGGTCGCCAGACCGCCGCCGGGCCCGGTTCCGTTCTCAGAACCCGTTCTCACCCGAAAGCGGCACGGACCCCCTTCTGAGACTTGCATTGTGCGAAGATCGCCGCCCATGACGGACCCTCAGCAGCCCTCCCCGACCGACCGGTCGGAAGCGGACGACGGGGAACAGCACGCGTGTCCGAAGTGCGATGCCCAGCCCGGATCGCCCTGCCGCTCGCGCGGCGGCGCCGTCGCCTCCGCCTACCACACCCGCCGCTTCACCATGGTGCCCCGGCTGAAGAAGGCGCTGAGGGTGCCAACCCCGACCGACCGCGAGCCGGGCCGGCCGTGGCGGCCGGGCACCCCGCCCCCCGCGCCGATCGACCCGGACCTGCCGGGCGCGGACATCCGCATCGGCTACGCCCGCTGCTCGACCCTCGGCCAGGAACTCGACTCCCAGCTCGACGCGCTCGCGGGACACGGCATCACCCGGGACAAGATCTTCAGCGAGAAGATCAGCACCCGCGTCCGGGTCCGGCCCCGCTTCGAGGAGGCGCTGCGGACCGCGCGGGAGGTCAAGGCGCACGCCCCGCACTGCCGGGTCATCTTCACCGTGTACGAGATGAAGCGCCTCGGCCGCGACGCCGCCGAACTCACCGCGCTCGCCGACCACCTCACCGCCCACGGCCTCATCCTGGAGATGCTCGCCGGACCCCTGCCCGGCATCTACGACCCCACCGGCCCGGGCAAGCTGCTGTTCGCGTTCTTCGCGGCGATGGCGGAGACCGAGCGGGAGAACATCCGCGAGTCGACCCTGGAAGGGCTCGACACCGCAGCCCGCAAGGGCAAGCACGGCGGCCGGCCCCCCGTCATCACCGACGACATGCTCCACACCGTGCTCCGACGCCGCGCGGGGGGAGAGTCCGTTGAGCAGATCCAGCCCGACCTGATCATCCCCACCGGCAAGCGCAAGGGGCACCACCCCTCGGTCGCCAGCATCTACCGGGCGCTGACCGAGCACGCCAAACGCGAGGCGTACCCCGAAGCCGTCGAGCAAGCCCGCGCCGACTTCGCCGCCGACCGGACCGGCGCGGTCCCCGAGCCCCGCCCCGCCACCTCTGACCGAGCGTCACTCTGATCACAGAGAGCTACTTGTCACTTCACGGCAGCTTCGGGAGGACAGGGCCTGGGCGGCCTGTTCCTGCCCCTGATGATCTACATGCAGAGCGACCTCGGCTACACCCCCCTGGCCGCAGGAGCTGCCACGGTCCCCCTGTTCGCC
>NZ_JBEOXT010000047.1:24844-57986 GCF_040296685.1 Streptomyces sp. NPDC002054 | reverse complement strand
GTAGCGGGCGGCTCCATCGTGCCGCCCCTCGAAGCGGTGGGGCGCGTAACGGCCCGGCGGATCGGCCGAGTAGAGCGCCTGAATGGCGCTGCCCAAAGTCTGCTGGCTGCGAGGGTCGGCGGCGAAGGCCAGATGCGCGTCGGAACTCGTCCATTGGGCGAAGTTGAGGATAGTCCGGCCGTCGGATCCCTCCAGACAGTGCCGCGCAAGGTACGCAGCCGGCAGCGGGGCCTCCTCCCAGGCGTCCATGACGCCGGACATAACCTTCCGCTGTTGTTCGGGCCCCTCGGTGTGCCATAGGGACGCCAGGATGAGGCCCGCGTCCGGACGGTCAGGGTCGGGCAGTGCGACCGGCTGGAAGCCGGCAACGGTGGCGGTCATGGCACCAGCCTTCAACCTCAACTGCGATTGAGGTCAAGTTCCGTGATCGCCCAAGGTCGACGACCCGGCCCTGAAAAAGCGCCCTAAGGTCCTTGGGTGGATTCGCGGAGCCAGAGGATCCCGCTGCGACACCACCCCGGCCAAGCAGGGCCGCCTCACTCCGAGTTCCCACATCCCGGTCCGCCCGGCGGAGTCCTTCGCCGCCCCGTACCCGGACTACGCGCTGCTGTCCGCGTGGAATTACGTGGAGGAATCGTGACGAAGGAGCAGGAGTTCCGCACGGCCGGCGGCCGGTGGACCCGCTGCACCCCGGAGGTCCGGTGCTCTGGGCGGGCCCACCGGCCGACGTTCCGGTTTCGTGCCGGGCGCGGACGCGGAAAGGCGGGGGTGAAGCCCGACCGGTATTCCGCTTGGTGCCGCCTCCATGGTGCGCGGTGCGCGTTTTGCCCTATTCCCCGATTCTCCCTGCGTTGATCTTGATCGTCGCATCGGCGTCGCCCTTGGCGCGAACCTTCTTGCCCCGCCGGTCCGTGTTGTGGCTATGGTGGCCACGCCGAAGAGGCGGCCCCGGCCAGGGGGCTGAAAGCCGCTTGGTGAAAACGGGGTAAAAGGGCATTTACGGGGGAGCACGGATTGACTCTGTCATCTGACAGAAGCGTCGGCGTGGAACGCTCGGGCGCTTGCTGTGGACCATTTGATCTGCCGCGATGGGTACACACCGCGGATCTGTCCCTTCTCACGGCGCGCGAGCGCGAGATACTCGTCGCATTGAGCGACTGCCTACCGAACAACGACATAGCCCGCCGCTGCTGCATTACGGAGCGGACGGTGAAGAAGCACGTCGCCGGCATCTTTGCCAAGCTGGACATCTCTTCGCGGGCCGAGGCCGCCGTCATAGCGACGTTCCGGAAGCGTGAACTGCGGCTGGAGAGTGTCCTCTCGTACACTGGTGGGTCTCTTGCAGACATGGAAATCTCTCGCGGGTAATCACCTGTAACAAGGAGGAAGCACATGTCTGTATCCACTCTGGTGCCGCAGTCCGTGGTGTACACGCAGCAGGCCACGTCGCGCGTCATCGAGTCGGCCCAGATGAAGCTGGACAAGGCGCTCGTCCGCTACGACGCCTGGTTCCTGGTCGTCGTGGCGGTCATCCTCGCCCTCGGCGCCACCGTCGCCGCGGGTCTGGCGGTCTGGTGTGTGGTGAAGCAGAACAAGTCGTTCACCGGCCGCTGGGAGTTCAAGAACATGGGGCTGCGGGTCCGCTTCGAGTGCGTTTAACACGGGCCGACAGATAGTCGGCTGACGTCTGTTCCGGATGGTGCCCAGGCAGCCCGAGCCCGGTGGACGGCCAAAGCCGCCTGGGCACCCTCCACATGGCGGACTCAGTGAAGGATTGATGCGAACAGTGGCCCTTCTCGACGTGAAGAACATCAGTTACTCCTATGACGGCATGGTCAATGTCCTCTCGGATGTTTCCCTTTCGGTCACCGAAGGATCGATCGTCGGCCTGGTCGGGCCGAACGGATCCGGGAAATCCACGCTGATCAAGAACATTTTCGATCTCGTGCGCCTCCAGTCGGGGTCCTTGCGCGTCGGCGGCCACGAGCACGCCTCTGCCGAAGCGAAATCCATGGGCATGTATCTCTCCAGCAACGACTATCTGCCGGAGTTCCTCACCGCCCGTGAATACCTGTCCCTGATGGGCAATATGTTCGCTGTCGATGTCGACGATGCCGCAGCGCGCGAGCTGTTCCGCACATTCTCGATGGAGGGGCGCTACGACCATCTCATCGAGGACTATTCGCACGGCATGAGGAAGAAGACCCAGCTCGTTTCCTCGCTGGTGATGCGCCGGCCCTTGACCGTGGTCGACGAAACGCTGAACGGGATTGACCTCGAGGCGCTGCACCTCTGCGAGAAGGAATTCAAGCGGGTTCGCGACGAGGGCCGGTCCATTCTGCTGTGCACCCATGACTTCTCGGTCCTGGAGCGGCTGGCCGACCGCATCGTGTTCCTCGACCTGGGGACCGTGGTGTGCGACGAGCCCACCGCGGACCTGATGGCGGAGTACGGCTCGGTGGCCACGATGGTGTTCGACCATCTCGGATCGGATCAGCGATGAACGTTCGGCTGCGCCAGTCCGTCGTCCTGGCCCGGATGCTCCTCGTCTTCTTCAGACGCCGGGTGCTGCGTGCGGGGGTACTGCGCTCCGCCCCGGTGAGGGTGACCGCGGTCTCGGCAGCCGTGTTGCTCCTGGGCGTGATGTGCACCTCCGCCTTCCTCTTCCTGAAGCCGCTGGCCGACGGCGAGGAGGTGTGGCGCCTGCTGTTCGACACCTCGACGGTGTCGCTGGTGCTGTGGGTGCAGATCGCCTTCCTGCTGGTGAAGGTGCTCTTCATCAACGCGGAGGGGATGCTCCAGCTGAGCTACCAGCTACCGGTCACCAACCGTGAACGCCAGACGGCCTTCCTGATGTACGAGGCCACGATGACGGGGGTCGTGGCCGGCGTGGGCCTGATCTCCCTCGCGGTGAGCGCGCTGCTCCTGCTCGGGGTGGACGCCGTTCCGTACATCACCGCGTCCGTTGTCATGCCCGTCGCCCTCACATACCTGGCGCTCAGCGTCCTCTACCAGCTGTTGACACGGCTGTGGGGCCTGGTGCGGCTCACGCGCGTCTCCAACATCCTGTCCGTCCTGGCGCTGTTCGCCCTGCTGGCGGTCTACTCCGTGCAGATGCAGGCGATCTTCACCGGCATCAGCCAGGCATACCTGGACAAGCGGACCCACTATTCCTGGGTGACGTCCGTCTCCTGGGCGTGGCACCGGTTCGGGGCCCTGCCGACACTCGCCGCCGCGGTGCTCCTGGTGATGGCACTCATGGCCCTCGCCCTGGTGCTCGCACCGAACCGGCACGTGCCTCAGTCCCGCTACCTGAACGTGGCGACCGGCAGACGGCTGAACCGTGTCCTGGGCCCGTACGACTACTGCCTGCTGCGCAGTTCGCAGACCGTGGCGGGCGCGGTGATGGCCGTGGCCGTCTTCGTGTACCTGCTGCTGGACGGCGGGATCAGCCCGATGTGGAGTTTCACGCTCCTGTGCTTGGGCGGCCTGTACCAGTTCACCGCCACCCAACCGCTGCGCATGCTGCCCGGGGCTGCGGAGCCCGCCTGGCGGACCTACGGCCGTCTCGTGAAGGCGCAGGTCGTCCTGCTCGCCGTGTTCGTCGTCCCCGCGCTCGGGATCGCGGCCATTGCGAATCCGGGCTTCGTCGTCGAAAGCGGCCCGGCACTCCTGAGCTGTCTTGGCGGCGTGGTCCTGACCACGTGCATCAGCATCGTGTTCCCCGCGGAGAAGGACAACCCGTTCTCCGTGTTCCTGGGGCTTTCCGTGGTGGGCGTGATGCTGGCGCTGACGGGGATCGGGCTGGGCATGCTCAGCATTCCGCCGTGGGCCATCATGGCCAGCTTCGCCACGGCTGCCGCGCTGTTCGTCTGGTACGCGGTCCAGGGAATCGAGACGAGTGAATCGAGGAGAAGAAATGAAGAAGGCGCTGTCGGTCGTGAAGTCCGTCGTCGGAGCCGCGCTGCTCACGCTGGTGACCGCGGTGGTCTCCTTGCTGTTCCTGATGTTCTCGACGGACGGTGACAAGGCGGTCCGCCGGGAGTCGCTGTTCGGTTCGCTGTTCTTCGAGACGCGTGAGATCGGCGGTGGCGGGCTGGGCGTGGAGATGGGTGTCGACAATCCGACCGCGCTGCTCGTCATCTTCTTCGTGCTCGCAGTCGTCCTGGCGTTCGTCCAGTTCATCTACCGGGGGTTGAAGCAGCGCCGTGAGTACCTCATCAACGAGATCTCCGCGGGCTGACCAGGGGGTCCGCCGCCGGGACGAGTTCCGCGTCCGTACCGTCGTGGCGGCCGTGGCCATCCAGGTGTGGCCGCTGCTGGCATTCCTCGGTCTGTTCCTGGCGGCGGGCCTTGCGTGGTTCGCGCGGTCGGGGGACGGGGTGCCGGCCGAGATGGCGTGGTGGCTGTTCAAGCCGGCCGCCCTGGGCCTGGCGGCTTCCTTCGCCCTGCACGAATCGGCCCACGCCGTCTTCCTCAAGCGGATCCGGACCGTCACGCACATCGCGGTCGACCGGACGCTGCTGCGGGTCTCGGTCGTCCCCCAGGGGACCATGACGGCACGTCAGGTGGCGGGTGTGGCCGTCGCCGGGCCGCTCTCGTGCGCCGTGGTGGGCGCCGTGCTCTGGCTTTCGGCGGCGGACCGCGCACTGGCCTGGTGGTACTTCGCCCACCTGGTCTTCCTGCTGCCCTTCTTCGGTGACGGCCGGGTCCTGCGCCACGCACTCCGCGCGATCCGGCCCTGATCGACCGGACACCCCCTGCACCTCCTGTTCCCGCTATTCCCGCCCGAGGATCACCGTGCCCGAGGAGCAGAACCAGCCGCCGGTGCCGGAGGCGAGGGCCACCTCGGGGAGGCGTCCGCCGGGCTTGCGGACCTGGCCCTCGCCCGCCTCGCCGCGCAGCTGGCGCACCGCCTCGACGAGCAGGAACAGCCCGCGCATGCCCGGGTGGCAGGCGGAGAGCCCGCCGCCGTCGGTGTTGACCGGGAGTTCCCCGTCGCGCAGCAGCCGGCCCTTCTCGACAAAGGCTCCGCCCTCCCCCTTGGCGCAGAAGCCCAGGTCCTCCAGGGTGACCAGGGTCATGTAGGTGAAGGCGTCGTAGATCTCGGCGACATCGACGTCGGCGGGGCGCAGGCCGGCCCGTTCGAAGGCCAGCCGGCCGGAGACGGCTGCGGGGGAGACCGTGAAGTCCTCCCACTCCGACATGGTGGTGTGCGAGACCGAGGTGCCGGTGCCCAGGATCCACACCGGGTCCTTCGCGGTGTCCGGGACGTATTCCTCGGCCGCCAGCAGCACCGCGCAGCCGCCGTCCGAGCGGATGCAGCAGTGCAGTTTGGTGAAGGGGTCCGCGATCATCTCCCCGGACAGCACCTCGTCCACGGTGATCGGGTCCCGGAACATGGCGTCCGGATTGGTCGCCGCGTTGGCCCGGGCCTGGACGGCCACCGAGGCCAGCTGCTCCAGGGTGGTGCCGTACTCGTGCATGTGGCGGCGTGCGGCCATCGCGTACTTGGAGATCAGCGTGTGGCCGTACGGCACCTCGAACTGGAGCGGGCCGCGGGCGCCGAAGGACAGGTTGGCGGTGCGGCGGCGGGCCTTGATGTCCGCGCGGGCGGTGGAGCCGTAGACGAGCAGGACGGCATTGGCGTGGCCGGCCGCGATCGCGTCCGCCGCGTGGGCCGCCATCACCTCCCAGGTCGAGCCGCCCACCGAGGTGGAGTCCACCCAGGCCGGCCGCAGCCCGAGGTACTCGGCCACCTCGACCGGGGCGAGCGTGCCCAGGCCGGCCGAGGCGAAGCCGTCGATGACCGAGCGGTCCAGGCCGGAGTCGGCGAGCGCGCGGCGCGCGGCCTGGGCGTGCAGGGCGTACGGGGTCGGGCCGTCGACCCGCCCGCAGTCCGAGAGGGCGACCCCGACCACGGCGACCCTGCGGCGGCCGGGCCTGCCGGCCCTGCCCGCAGCCTTGCCGGTGGCCGTGCCGGTGACGCTTCCCGTGTCGTTTCCCGTGACCGTGACCATGAATCTGACGGTACATCAGATTTGGGTGCCCGGTACATCCCCGGCCCGCGGCGACTGGCGCCGCGCCGCGTGGCGCCCGGCGCCGCTCCCCGGTCCGGCCTGATCGGCAAGCCTGCCCCTAGGCATCTGCGGCCCCGCGCCCTAACATGACGCGCCGTCAGATACGGGGAGGAGCCCGCCGATGGACGCCGCCTTCACCGCGGAGCAGGACGAGATGCGCCGCACCCTGCGCGAGATCCTGGGCAAGCACTGTGGACCGGACGAGGTCAAGGCCGCCGTCCGTACCGACACCGGCCACGACCGCGAGCTGTGGCAGCGGCTCGCCGGGCAGCTCGGGCTGCCGGGGATCGCCCTGCCCGAGGAGTACGGGGGCGTCGGCTGCACCCCCGCCGACCTCGCCCTGGCCTGCGAGGAGACCGGGCGGGCCCTGCTGCCCTCCCCGCTGCTGGCCACCGCCGCCCTCGCCGCCCCGCTGATCCTGGCCCTGGGCACCGGGGCCCAGCGCTCCGCGCTGCTGCCGCGCCTCGCGGCCGGTGACCTGACCGCGGCCCTGGCCGTGCCCGGCACCGCCCTGGCCACCGCCCTCGCCCTGACCGGCGAGAACACGGTCGGGGAGTGGTCGGGCGGCGGCCGGGCCGGCGGGGTGCAGGCCCGCCGCGAGGAGGCCGGGGGCTGGCGGCTCTATGGCGAGGCCGGGCAGGTCCTCGACGGCCACAGCGCCGGCCTGCTGCTGGTCGCCGCGCACACCGGCGGCTTCGCGCGCAGCCGCACCCTGCTGTTCCTGGTGCCGTCGGACGCGCCCGGCCTGACCCGCACCCGGCAGGCCGTCCTGGACGAGACCCGGCCCCAGGGGCGCATCCAACTGCGCGACACCCCCGCCGAGTTGCTGGGTGAGAGTGCCGAGGCCGAGGTGGCGGCCGAGGTGACCGGCGCGCTGGCCGCTACCGGCCGTACCGCCGCCGCCGTCCTCGCCGCCGAAGCCGCCGGAGCGGCCGGCCAGGCCTTGGCCCGCACCGTGGAGTACGTACGGCAGCGGGAGCAGTTCGGCCGGGCCGTCGGCTCCTTCCAGGCCGTCAAGCACCGGCTCGCCGACCTCTACGTCCAAGTCCAGGCGGCTCGCTCGGCCGCCTACTACGCGGCCTGGGACCCCGGCCAGGCCGGCCTCGCGCTCGCCCAGGCCCTCGAAGCCCTGCGCCTCACCTCCGGCGAGGCCATCCAGCTGCACGGCGGGATCGGCTTCACCTGGGAACACGACGCACACCTGTACTTCAAGCGGGCCGCCGCCGACGAGCTGCTGTTCGGCCCGGTCCACCGGCTGCGCGCACACGCGGCCCAGCGCGCCGGGCTGTTCAGCCAAGGCACCGCCCCGACCCAGGAGAAGGTGGCCGTCTGATGGCTCCAGGCGTCAAGCTCATGCAGAAGCTGTCCTCGACCGTGTTGTTCGCCCGGATCGCACCGCACTTCATTCCGGCGATGGACAAGGCGGTGCACCGGCTGACCCGCGGCAAGGTGATCCTCAGCGCCCAGATGCTGCCCGGGGTGATCCTCACGGCGAAGGGCGCCAAGAGCGGCGAACCGCGCACCACCCCGCTCGCCTGCATGCCGGAGGAGGGCGGGACGAGCTGGCTGCTGATCGGCTCGAACTTCGGCCGCCCCGGGCATCCGGCCTGGACCGGGAACCTGCTCAAGCACCCGGACGCGGACATCAGCTGGAAGGGGCAGGACATCAAAGTCCGGGCCCGGCTGCTGGCCGGTGAGGAGCGCGCGGCGGCATGGCAGGCGGTCCTGAGGTTCTGGCCGCCGTACGCGACGTACCAGGCGCGCATCGAGCGCGAGATCCGGCTGTTCCGGCTGGAGCGTCGCTGATCGCAGCCGTAACGCGGCCATGGTGCGGCCATAGCGCGGCCGTAATGCGGCCGTGGGCCCGGCGGGCGGACCCTGGAGGGGGTCCGCCGCCTACTTGGTCGGCTTCTTGCCGGTGATGCCCAGGTGGACGAGCAGGGCCAGGTTCGGCTTGAGCTCGGCCTGCTTGACGCCCCAGGTCTGGAAGCCCTTCTGGTGCGAGGCCACCGCGGCCAGCATGGCCACCAGGGAGCCGGCCATCGCCGCCGGGCTGACATCCTTGTCGACCTTGCCCTTGGCCTGGAGCTCCTTCACCGATTCGGTAAGGGAGTTGGTGACCGAGTTCAGGATCTTCATGCGGATCTTGTAGAACCGTTTGTCCCCCTCGGCTGCGCCGAGGTCGACGACCCGCAGGATCGCGTCGTTGCTCCGCCAGAACTCCAGGAAGCCGTCGACGAGTTCCTCGGCGGCCTGCCAGCCGGACTTGCCGACCCAGGAGCGGCCCTCGACCAGCGCGGTCAACTGCGCGCCCTCGGTGGCCATTTCCTCGGCGATCTCCAGGACGGCACCCTCGACGTCCGGGAAGTACTGGTAGAAGGTCGCGGGCGAGGTGCCGGCCTTGCGCGCGACGTCGATCACCTTCACGTCGCGGTACGGCGAGCTGCTGAGCATCTCGCTGAGGCAGTCGAGCAGCTTCTGCCGCGTCGCCTGACCGCGCCGGCCGGCAACGCGGCCGTCGACGGTGCGTACTTGTCCTGTCATGCCGTCAGCTTACCGAGGGGTGATCGGGGCGCGATTCGGCCGCCTGCAAATGGGGTTACGGGGTGCCTGGCCTGGGCGGGAGTGGGTGGAACGTCCGATTCCGGTGGCGCTGCGGTGGCGCTGTGGGATGCCCCCGGGCCCGGCCCGGGCGCGGTCCGCGCGCCCGCCGCCGGTAGCCGCTTCGCCCGAATAGTCTTATCAACAGGCTGTGGACAAAGGAACGGGTGGATCATGGCTTGACGGGCAGAATGCGCCAGAATGCAGCAGACCTCTTGCAAACGGAAGGAAACGGTCCCATGGCCGCATTTGCAGAAGGCATGCCCTGCTGGGTGGATGCCTCCCTTCCGGATGTCGAGGCCGGCAAGCGGTTCTACGGTGAGCTCTTCGGGTGGACCTTCGGCCCCGCGGCCGGGCCCGCCTACGGCGGCTACACCCAGGCCTACCGCGACGGCCGCAACGTCGCCGCCCTCGCCCCCAAGCCCGACGGCCGGATGCCCACCGTCTGGGAGGTCTACCTGTACACCTCCGACGCCTATGCCGCCGCCGCCCGCATCCGGGCCGCCGGCGGCCAGATGGTGATGGAGCCCCAGCCGGTCGGCCCGTACGGCACGGCCGCGATGGCCGCCGACCCCGGCGGCGCCGTGTTCGGCCTGTGGCAGCCCGGCACCCACCACGGCTTCGAGGCCAGCATGGAGCCGTACACGTACTGCTGGACCGAGGTCTACACCCGGGCCCGGGACGCGGTGGACGTCTTCTATGCCAAGGTCTTCGGCTATGTCGCCCAGGACCAGGACGACGCCGGCATCGAGTACCGGGTCTGGTCCCCGCCCGGCAGTGCGCCCGGACCGGACACCGCCGTGGTCGGCCGCAGTCTGATCACCGAGGCCTTCCCGGAGTTCCTGCCCGCGCACTTCCTGGTGTATTTCGCGGTGCCCGACGTGGACGCCTCGGTGGCCACGGTGCGCCGCCTCGGCGGCCGGGTCAGCGCCGACCCCTTCGATACGCCGTACGGCCGGATCGCCGTGGTCGCGGACAACCAGGGGGCGGCCTTCGCGCTGCTGGCCGAACCCGAGGCGGACCCCGGGACCGGGGCCAGGACCGGGGCCGAGGCCGGGGCGGGAGCCGGTGCAGAGGCCGGATCCGGGGCCGGATCCGGGGCCGGGACGGGCCCGGATGCCCGACCCGTTGTCCACAGCGGCCCGGACCCGGAGCCGCACGGGGCCGGGGCCTGACAGAATCGGGGAGCGCGGGCCCGGACCTGGGCCCCGTACGGGGAGGTGTGAGGCGAGTGGTGGAGCAGCTGACGCAGCACGACCCGAGACGGATCGGCCCCTTCGAGGTGCTGGGCCGGCTCGGAGCCGGCGGCATGGGGCTGGTCTATCTCGCGCGGTCGGCGTCCGGCCGCCGGGTCGCGATCAAGACGGTACGGACCGAGCTCGCCGAGGACCAGCTGTTCCGGGTGCGCTTCACGCGCGAGGTCGAGGCGGCCCGCGCCGTGTCCGGCTTCTACACCGCGGCCGTGGTGGACGCCGACCCCCGGGCCCCCGTGCCCTGGCTGGCCACCGCGTACGTCCCGGCGCCCTCCCTGGAGGAGATCGTCAACGAGTGCGGGCCGATGCCCGCCCAGGCCGTCCGGTGGCTGGCGGCCGGCATCGCCGAGGCCCTCCAGTCCATCCACCATGCGGGCCTGGTCCACCGTGACCTCAAGCCGTCCAACGTCCTGGTGGTCGAGGACGGCCCCCGGGTGATCGACTTCGGTATCGCCAGCGGTGTCTCCAACACCCGGCTGACCATGACGAACGTGGCCGTCGGCACCCCCGCCTACATGTCGCCGGAGCAGGCCAAGGACTCGCGCAGCGTCAAGGGCGCCAGCGATGTCTTCTCGCTCGGCTCCACCCTGGTCTTCGCCGCCACCGGGCACCCGCCGTACCACGGGGCCAACCCGGTGGAAACGGTCTTCATGCTGCTGCGCGAGGGCCCGAACCTGGAGGGTCTGCCGGACGAACTCCGCCCGCTGATCGACTCCTGTATGCAGATGGATGCGACCCTCCGGCCCACCCCGGCCGATCTGCAGGCCCAGCTGGCACCGCACCTGTTCGCCGCGGGCGACGACAACAGCGGAACCGCCTCGGCCTGGCTGCCGGGGCGGGCCGTCGCCATGATCGAGGCCCGGCGGGCCGGCCAGCGCACGGTACAGACCCCTGCCCCGGTCGGAGGTCCCGGCGGCGGCCAGGCCACCCACCGGCGCGAGCGCCCCGCCCCCGCCCCCGGGCCCGCCCGTCCGCGCCCCGCCGACCCGTGGGCGGATCCCCGTACCGGCCATGCGGCACCGCCGCGGCCCCAGCACCCGCCGATCACCCCGGCCCCCGCCGGCGGGGAGCCCGTCCGGCTGGGCGGCTCCCCGGTCCCGATCGGCCCGGGCCCCCGAGTCCCGGCGGCGGTCTCCGCCCCGTCTGCCTCCTCCTCCGACTCGGCCACCGGCTGGGTCCGCCCGCCCGGCGGCGCCGCCGCACCCGTCCCGGCGCCCGCGCTGCCCCGGCCCGGCGGCCCGGCCCCCGACAGCGGTCGCTGGCGGCCCTGGCGGTTCCGGATGTCGAACGAGGTCTGGGGCACCCCCACGGTCGCCGGCGAGCTGCTCTACGTCACCTCCTTCGAGGTCCACGCCCTCGACGTGGCCAGCGGGCGCCGCCAGTTCAAGACCCGCGACGTGGCCTGGGCGATGGCCGTCACCGACGGCCGGATCCACGCCTCCGACGGCCCCTCGCTGTACGCCCTGGACGCCGTCGACGGCTCCGAGCGGTGGCGGCTGGCGAGCGACGCCTGGGTGTATGCGCTGCGCGCCGACCGCGGCACGGTGGTCACCGCCACCCGCGGCGGCGGCGTCCAGGCGTACGAGGCGACGAACGGCCAGAAGCTGTGGGGGCTGACCGGCGCCCAGACCGACTTCGAGACGGCCGATGCCGCCCCGGTCCTGCACGACGGCACGGTGTACGTCTGGCAGGACGCGCGGCTGCGCGCGCTGGACGCCCGTACCGGCCGGGAGTCCTGGTCCTACCCGGTGGGCGATGCCGCCTCCTGCGGGAACGTCCCGGTCCGGGTCACCCCGGCCCCCGACGGCAATGTGTACGTCGCGGCCGGCACCCGCGTCCTGTCCGTGGACCGGGCCTCCGGCCGGGTCCGCTGGCACTTCGAGGCCCCGGCGGTCTTCCTGGCCCCGCCGGCCTTCGCGCCCGGCCCGGCGGTCACCGGCGGCGGCGTCTACCTGGCCGACTACCTGGGCACCGTCTACGCCATCGACGCGGCCACCGGCACGGACCGCTGGCGCATCGCCACCGAACCCCGCCAGTCCCCGGACCCGGTGGTGGTCGCGGACGGCAGCGTCCACCTGGCCTCCGGCAGCGCCTTGTACACCCTGGACGCGGTCACCGGCACCCCGAAGTGGCGGTTCGCGGCGGGCGCCGAGATCACCGGCGCCCCGGCGGTCGCGGACGGCCGGGTCCACTTCGGCTCGGCGGACCACTGCCTCTACACCCTGGACGCCGCAGGCGGCCAACTCCGCTGGAAGCTGGCCACAGGCGGCGAGATCGCCGGCTCCCCGGTGGCCGAGGCGGGCGTGGTCTACGCCTGCAGCAAGGACCGCTGCGTCTACGCCCTCGACGCCGCCAAGGGCACCGGCACCCGCACCACCTCCTGACGCTGCCGCCGCTGCCCGCCCCTCCCGGGCGGGCAGCGGCGCAGGTCAGCTGTCTTCGCGGAACAGGTCCTCGGCGTCGGTCACGCTGAGCGCCCGCTCCAGCCACCGGCCGAGGGTCTCCGGATCGGTGCAGGAGGTGACCCGCTCCCGGGTCTCGGCGAGCGTGGGAATCCGCCGGTTCTCCAAGGTCAGCAACACCAACTGCGCCCGCTCCGCGACCCGCCCTTCGGCCAGGCCCTCGGCACGCCCTATGGCCTTTCCCTCGGCCTTCCCCTCGGCCATTCCTTCGGCCTTGCCCTTGAGATACGTCTCCTCGACGAGCGTCCCGCGGCCGGGGAAGTAGGTCCCTACGTTCATCAGGTTCCTCCAGGTGTCTCTCGCCGGAGTGTGTCCGAGGCCGATTTCCAGCAGTTCCGAGTAGTACGTGACCGAGTCGGCTTCCAGCGTCCCGAGGGCACGTGCCAGCGCTTTCAGTATGGCCGGAGCGTTCCGGTCGCGGCCATGCGTCATGGCCGAGAAGGCCGCCAGCGGCAGGTCCCGGGCGGCCTCCTCCGGGTCGGTGATGACCGGTACATTGCCCGGCCCCAGGACCAGGGGATGCAGCTCCAGCGCCGTCCACCCGTCCAGGCCGAGGCAGAAGGGCCCCGCCGCCCACCCCGCCGTGGCCCGGTCCTGGCAGATGACGAGCAGGAGGGCCGGGCGTTCGTACTTTGCCGTGAGGTAGGACAGGTAGTAAGCCCAGCTCGCCGCTTTGTCGGGATCGCGCCGCCCCTGCGCCTCGATGGCGAGCAGGAAGCCGCCCTCGCCGTCGGACGGCTCGATCCGCAGGACGCTGTCGACCCGCCGCTCCAGCGGGCGGATCTCCGTCACGTCGGCGGTGAGCACCTCCACCACCGCCTTGGCAGGCAGTGGCACGCCCAGGATCCGGAACACCGGGGCCAGGAGCTCCGGACGGTCCTGGAAGATCCGGTGGGCGGCTTCGTGATGCGAAGTGACCATGCCCGGGACGCTAGAGCAGCTGCGGCAGGTGCTTTTGGCATATGCGTGAGGGCCACCCGAACGAGGGATCGGCCCCGCCGGGGCGTGCATCGCACCGGGAGTGACAGGATGGGACCCATGAGCAACGAAAACGTCTACTTCGACATCACCATCAACGGCGAGGCCGCCGGCCGAATCGTCTTCAAGCTCTTCGATGACGTCGTCCCGAAGACCGCCCAGAACTTCCGCGAGCTGGCCACCGGCCAGAACGGCTTCGGCTACGCCGGTTCCGGCTTCCACCGTGTGATCCCGCAGTTCATGCTGCAGGGCGGTGACTTCACCAACCACAACGGCACCGGTGGCAAGAGCATCTACGGCGAGAAGTTCGCCGACGAGAACTTCCAGCTGAAGCACGACCGCCCGTTCCTGCTGTCGATGGCGAACGCCGGCAAGAACACCAACGGCTCGCAGTTCTTCATCACCACCATCGTGACCGACTGGCTGGACGGCAAGCACGTCGTCTTCGGCGAGGTCGTCGAGGGCCAGGACCTGGTCAAGAAGATCGAGGGCCTCGGCACCCCCTCCGGCCGTACCTCGGCCGAGATCAAGATCGACGCCTCCGGCACCGTCTGAGCCCGAGCTTGAGCCTGCGGCGGCCCCCACCCTGTTCCGGGTGGGGGCCGCCGCCGTCTAGGGTCCTGGCGGTGGTGACTTACACGTACGTGAGGTTCCAGGGGACCGTCCGCAGCCCGCGCGGGCACTTTCCGGGGGTCTTCGCCCTGGCCAACGGCCTCGCCCGGGATGGCCGGCTCAGCGAAGGCCAGTACCGGTTCTGGCGGGCGGCCAACGACTGGTACGACGCCCACTACCCCAACCCCTCCGACACCGACCCGGCCGTCTACGACCCGGAGCGGAACCCGGGCGCGGTGGCCTGGTTCAAGACCACGGCCGTGCACCTGATCGAGCGGGTGCCGGGCTATCTGGAGCTCCTGGCCGCGCACGGGGTGCCCTGCGAGCGCGTCGAGTCCTGTGATCCGGGGCGGATCGTCTACGAGGACGACGTCCAGGTGGTCGCGGTCCCGTACCCGCACCCGTGACGGCCGTCGCACCAGGCACGGAAGGGGTCAGGACGGCGGCCGCCGTGATCCACACGCTACTCCCGGCCTGCGGCCCCCGCACGTCCGCCGCTGCTGGTAGCGTCTCCGGACATGTTCGGGCAGCGGATCAAGCTCACGGCCCTGCTGGTCGCCGTGGTCCTCGCACTCACGGTCGGCGGGTGCGCCGGCTCCAAGAGCAAGAGAAAGAGCAAGAGCAAGAGTCGCACCGGGACCAGCGCCGGTCGCAACGGCGGCAGCCCGACGGCGACCCCCACCCCCACCTCCACTGCCGGCACCGCGGAGGGCGCCACAGCCGTGGTGACCGTCTGCGCGACCGCCGCCCGCCCCGTTACCACCGTCCGTATCACCTCCGGGCTGGAGCACCGGCGGACCTTCGAGGTGTCGGTGCGCCTGGAGGGCGCCGGCGCCGGCGCCGCCCTCGTCGAGGAGGGCCGCGGCCGGGTCACGCTGGGCGGGCGGGAGAGCCGTACCTTCGACATCGACATGGCCGCCCCGGCCCGGGCCGGTGAGGTCGGGACCTGCCGGGTCGGTGAGGTCCGCACCGTCACCGATCCGACCGCCCGGCCGACGTCCCGGCCGAAGCCCGGCCTGCCGTCCACCACCAACACCAAGGACCCGTCCAAGTCCACGTCCACGTCCAGGAACGGGAAGACCCGCCGCACGCGCTGATCAGCGCAGTCGGAACTCCCGCCCCGGCCGCCGCGCGGCGAACAGCTCCGCCTGCCGCTCCGGCGCCAGGTTCCCCAGCGTGACCAGGTGCGGGGCCTGCGCCAAGGCCTGCTGGAGTGCGGCCTGCTTCGCCGACCAGAGTGACCGCACCGTGCCCTGTACCGCCTCGGTCGGGAAGCCGGCCAGGGTCTCGGCCGTGCGCAGGGTGGCCGGCAGCAGCTCGGCCGGCTCGGCGAGCTCCGACACCAGCCCGATCTCGTACGCGCGCCGCGCCGACAGCCGTTCCGCCGTCCCCATCAGGGACATCCGGGCCGCCTCCCCGAACGGCATCCGCTGCGCCATGTAGACCGCCTCGTAGGCGCTGACCATGCCGTAGCTGGTGTGCGGGTCGAAGAACGTCGCGGTGGCGGAGGCGACGATGAACTCCGACTCGCCGAGCAGGTAGAAGGCGCCGCCGCAGGCCATCCCGTTGACCGCCGCCACCACCGGTTTCCACAGGTCGTTGGCCTTCGGGCCGATGGAGACCAGTGGATCGTCGACCGAGTACGGGGAGGCCGGCTGCGGCACCTCCACGCCCCGGTCGACGCCGGTGCAGAACGCGGCCGTCCCGGCCCCGGTGAGCACCACCGCCCGGACCGTGTCGTCGTAGCGGAACTCCCGCCACACCGCGGCCAGGTCGGCCGCCGTGGCCAGGTCGACTGCGTTGTGCCGGGCCTCCCGGTCCAGGGTGAGGACGGCGACCCCGGTCGCCTTGTCCCGGTCCACCGTGAGGCTCGTGGGGCTCATGACTTCTCCAGCAACCAGCGCGGCACACTCATCCCGCCCACCTCCGCGAAGGTGACCTGCACCTTCGCCCCGATCCGCAGCCTCGCCGGGTCCACCGAGTCCAGCGGGGCGTCCGCCGAGGCGACCAGGTTGCCCGCCAGCCGGATCTGCGGGGCTTCGGCGAGTTCCACCAGGATCACGTTGTACGGGGCCAGGGCCGCGTACGCGGGCAGCAGCGGCGGGTGCGGCTGTACGTACGACCAGATCCGGCCGCGCCCGCTCATCTGCCGCCAGGCGGAGTCGAAGGACTGGCAGTGCGGGCAGCAGGGGCGGGGCGGGAAGCGGAGCCGGCCGCAGGCGGTGCAGGCCTGGACGCGGAGTTCGCCGCGGGCGGTGTACTCCCAGAAGGGGAGGCCGTCCTCGTCCGGGACGGGCAGCAGCAGACCCTCATCGGTCACCGTTGCGTTCACGTCGTTGCTCCTCAGGCTCGGAGAAGGATCGCGGAGGTCGGGACGCCCTCGCCGGCCGTGACCAGGCAGGTCGCCGCGTCCGGGACCTGCGCGGTGGAGGTCCCGCGCAGCTGCTTGACCCCCTCGTTGATCAGGTTGAAGCCGTGGACGTACGCCTCGGAGAGGCCGCCGCCGCCGGTGTTGAGGGGGAGCCGGCCGCCGATCTCCAGGGCGCCGCCCTCGGTGAAGGCGGCGCCCTCGCCGCGCCCGCAGAAGCCGTAGCCCTCCAGGGAGAGCGGGATCAGCGGGGTGAAGGCGTCGTAGATCTGGGCCACGTCCACGTCCTGCGGCCCGAAGTCGGCCTGCTTCCACAGGTGGCGGGCGGCGGTCCAGGCGGGCCCGGACAGTGGGTCCTCGTTCCAGTAGTTGACCATGCCGTGGTGCTGGGCGGGCAGGCCCTGGGCGGCGGAGTGGATGTAGACGGGCTTCTGCCGGCAGTCCCGGGCCCGCTCGGCGCTCACGATCACGCACGCCAGCGCGCCGTCGGTCTCGAGGCAGTTGTCGAAGAGGCAGAGCGGTTCGCTGATCCAGCGGGAGGTCATGTACATCTCGCGGGTCAGCGGCCGTTCGTACATCATCGCGGCCGGGTTCTGGTTGGCCCGGTTGCGGCAGGCCAGGGCCACGTTGAAGAGATGGTCGCGGGTGGCGCCGTACTCGTGCATGTAGCGGCGGGCCAGCATGCCGATCTCGTCGGCCGGGCGGAGCAGCCCGAAGGGCCGGGTCCACTGGCCGGGGGTGGGCAGTTGTACGGCGGTGTTCTTCCACGGGCGCGGCCCGCTGCCGCGTTTGCGGGAGCGCCAGGCGACGCCGACCGTGGCCTGGCCGGTGGCCACGGCGGCGGCCAGGTGGCCGACGGTCGCGCAGGAACCGCCCCCGCCGTAGCCGATCTTGGAGAAGAAGGTGACGTCGCCGGCGCCGATGGCCTTGGCGACCTCGACCTCGTCGGTCTCTTCCATGGTGTAGGAGGAGAAGGCGTCCACCTCCGACGGGGCGATGCCGGCGTCCTCCAGCGCGGCGAGAATCGCCCGGCAGGCCAATTCCTTTTCGCTCTGCGGCAGTTGTTTGGCAAAGGGGGTCTGGCCGATCCCGACGATCGCCGTCGCGTCCTTGAGCGTTGCCGCCATCGCCACCTCCGGGGTGCGTGCGCCAGTGCTGACAGCCGCGAAGGCTACAGCTAATCTGACGGATAGTCAGCTACTGGGTCACCGGGGAGGGGCACGCGATGGGCGAAGACGGACGCGGCGATCTGCGCTGGGGCAGCATTCCGGGACTGGTCCGCGCGGCGGCAGCAGCGTACGCGCGACACGAGGCCGTCGTCGACGGCCGCGTCAGGATCGACTACGCCGGCCTCGGCGAGCGCGTCGAACGCGCCGCGGCGGCCTGCATAGCCGCCGGGATCGAGCGCGGGGACCGGGTGGCCGTCTGGGCCCCCAACACCCTCGACTGGATCGTCTCCGCCCTCGGCGCGGTGAGCGCCGGAGCCGTCCTGGTCCCGCTCAACACCCGCTTCAAGGGCACGGAGGCCGCCCACGTCCTGCACCGCAGCCGCGCCCGGCTCCTCTTCGTCACCGGCACCTTCCTCGGCACCTCCTACGTCGCCTCCCTGCGCCGGGCCGCCGCCGAAGGGCCGGGCGGCACCGGCCCGCTGCCCGGTCTGCCGCACCTGCAGGAGGTGGTGGTCCTCGCCGAGGACGCCCCGGAGTCCTTCCGCACCTGGAAGCAGTTCCTGGCCGGCGGCGACGCCGTACCGGCCGCGGCCGTGCACGAGCGGGCCGCCACCATCCGCCCCGAGGACCCCTCCGACATCATCTACACCTCCGGCACCACCGGCAGCCCCAAGGGCGCGGTCATCACCCACGCCCAGACCCTCCGCTGCTACCAGGTGTGGAGCGAGCTCGCCGGCCTGCGCGAGGGCGACCGCTACCTGATCGTGAACCCCTTCTTCCACACCTTCGGCTACAAGGCCGGCATCATCGCCTGCCTGATGCGCGGGGCCACCATGGTTCCGCAGCCGGTGTTCAACGTGGACACCGTCCTCGCCAACATCGCCGCCGAGCGGATCTCCGTACTCCCCGGACCGCCCACCCTCCACCAGTCCCTCCTCGACCACCCGTCCCGCGACCACCACGACCTCTCCGCGCTGCGGCTGGTGGTCACCGGGGCTGCCGTGGTGCCGCTGCAACTGGTGGAGCGGCTGCGCGCCGAACTGAAGATCGCGACCGTGCTGACGGCGTACGGCCTGTCGGAGGCCAGCGGGATCGTCACCATGTGCCGCCGCGGCGACCCCGCCGAAACCGTCTCGGCCACCTCCGGCCGGGCCATCCCGGACACCGAGGTACGGGTCACCGGCCCGGCGGGGGAGACCCTCGCCCCCGGCGAGGCCGGCGAGGTCCAGGTCCGCGGCCACCACGTCATGCGCGGCTACCACGAGGACCCGGAGGAGACGGCCCGGGCCATCACCCCCGAGGGCTGGCTGCGCACCGGCGACATCGGCGTCCTGGACGCGGCCGGCAACCTCCGGATCACCGACCGGATCAAGGACATGTTCATCGTCGGGGGGTTCAACGCCTACCCGGCCGAGATCGAACAGCTCCTCGGCCTGCACCCGGACATCGCGGACGTCGCGGTGGTGGGCATCCCCGACCCCCGCCTCGGCGAGGTCGGCAAGGCTTACGCCGTCCGCCGCCCCGGCTCCACCCTCACCTCGGACGACCTGATCGCCTGGTCCCGGCGCGAAATGGCCAACTACAAAGTCCCGCGCGCCGTGGAATTCGTATCCGAACTCCCGCGCAACGCAAGCGGCAAAGTCCTGAAAACAGCGCTCCGCGCCCGGCGTTAGCCCCTGTCCGGACCTGGCAGCGCCCCGGGGTCCGACCGGCCCCGGGGCCCGCCCGGACCGGCGTGATCGCGCCGCAGGCTAGCCTGCACGCGTGAGCTCGCAACAGTCAGCCGTTCGATTCCGCTGGGAGACCCCGGTCTGGGTGGCCGTCGTCGCCCTGGCGGTGATCGCCGTCGTGACCGTCCTGCTGCTGCCCGGCGGCGGGGGCGGAAAGGCGGACCCCCGCCCCAAGGGGCCGGGGCCGGAATCGGTCGTGTCCACGCCCTTCAAGGCGTTCACCGACGGATACGACTGCTACCGCATCCCCACCCTGGTCGCCACGAAGCAGGGCGCGCTGCTGGCCCTCGCCGAGGCACGCCTGGACGGCTGCGGCGATGTCGGCGACATCGACCTGGTCCTCAAGCGGTCCTTCGACAACGGGCGGACCTGGGAGCCGATGCAGGTGCTGCGCGGCGGCGGCCGGGGCAACCGCGACGGCTATGGCAACCCGGTGCCGGTGGTCGATGCCGACTCGGGCCTGATCAGCGTGATGTACGCCTTCAACACCTGGACCACGGAGCCCAACCCGAAGTACAAGAAGGACGCCAAGGACGCCAAGGACGCCAAGGACTCCAAGGAGCCCAAGGAGATCAGGGTGCGCGGCCCGCGCGCGCTGCACCTGATGCACAGCCGGGACGAGGGCCGGACCTGGACCGACGGCCACAACCCGCAGCCGCAGCTGATCAAGGAGGACTGGGAGTGGCTCTCGGTCGGCCCCGGCCACGGCATCCAGCTGGCCCGGCGGGACATGCTCCCCGGCCGACTGGTGATCGCCGGCGAGCACCGCGACTCCCAGGGCTGGGCCGGCGCCCAGCTCTACTACAGCGACGACGCCGGGATGAGCTGGAAGCTCGGCGCCCAGTGGGAGGCGGAGGAGGACGCCGCGGCCCCGACCGAGCCGACGCTGGCCCAGCTCCCCGACGGCAGCCTGTACGTCAACGCACGCTCGACCCGGACCTGCGACGTGGACAAGCAGCGGCTGGCCGCGCGCATCGTGGACGTCGCGGCGCCCTTCTTCCCGGATCCGGGATTCCGGCCCGTGACGGACATCGTGGCCCCGCCGGTGTCCGGCTCGCTGCTCCAGCTCCCCAAGGGCCGGCTGCTGTTCTCGGCGCCCTCGCGTCCGGGCAGCAAGTTCACGGACCGCTGGCGGCTGGCCGTACGGACCTCGGCGGACGGCGGGAAGACCTGGTCGACCAGCGGCACGGTGATCAAGGCGGAACGGTCCGGCTATTCGGACCTCACCCTGCTGCCCTCCGGTGAGGTCGGCATGCTCTACGAGACCGCCACCGGCAGCCCGCACGGCTATGTGAACTTCACCGCCTTCACCCCCGACGCCCTGGACGCGCGCTCCGAGGACCTGACCCGGCCGGGCGAGGCCGGCTCGGACGCGAGCACGCAAAACACCGCCCGCACCCAGGAGCCTTGCGGCTAGGGTGCGGGCGGTGTGTCAGCGACAGGCGTTCGGCGTGCAGCCGATGCTTACGCTTCCTCGAGCCGGGCCAGGATCCACTTGCCGAGCTCCGGGGTCATGACGGTGTGGCCCTCGTTGGTGGTCGCGCAGAGGAAGTCGTGGAGCTCGCTGCTCTCGCGGTCGACCTTGGTGTAGAGGGCGGTGTGGTCGTCGATCTCGCCCGACGCCACGGCGCTGATGGTGGGGACGAAGGTGGTGGCGTTGTGGGCGAGTTCCGCCGGCCGCTCGTTGACCATCGCGGCCAGGAAGGCAGCCATGCCGAAGTTGGCGGCGTCGTCCAGGAGAGGCGCCTTGGGGAAGAGGCCGCCGGGAGCGCCGTCGAGTTCGGGGAAGCCGTTGGTCTTGATCAAGACCGGGGCCTGGCGCGCCTCCGCCATCTGGGCGACGGTCTGCTGCCCCCGGCCCTGGGTGTACAGCTTGGCGTTCGCCCTCGGTCCGGGGGCGGCCATCGCGATGTCCTCGGCGGGGATGTGGTTCCCGACGCCGGTGCCCGTTCCGTTGGCGACACCCAGCAGGCGGGGGCGCTGGGGCCAGTTGCCCACCCGCCGGAGTGCTTCCAGGAAGGCGGTCCGTTCGTGATCCTGGCCGGCGGCGACGTCGAGGGTGATCTCGGTGCCGGTTTCGACGTGCCAGCGCAGCATCTGGCGTGCGGCCGGGCTGTTGACCAGGTCGGAGTAGAGGCTGAGGAACGGGTTGGTCTTGCCCCAGCGTTCCTTCACGAAGTGGGCGAATGCCTGGACTCCGATGGGCAGCCACGCACCGTGATGCGGGGTGTCGTAGGAGAGGTAGGTGGCGGTCTGGTGGTCCTCGCTCTGGCTTTCCAGCTTGGCCAAGGCGTAGCGGGTGACCATTCCTCCCATGCTGAAGCCGCCCACCGTCAGCATGTGGTCGCCTTCGCGCTCCGCGATCGCCCTGCGGATGCACTCGATTGCGACGTCGGCGTTGGCGAGGATGGACGCGGACCGGTCGGCGTAGCCCAGGAGGATAACGTCGAAGCCGCTCTGGCGCAGCGAGGAGATGAACGGGTAGTCCCCCTTCTCCAGGCCCTCGTACAGCGCGTGGCCGTCGCTCGGCCCCATGGCGAAGCCGTCGGAGAGGATCACCGGCCGCCTGATGACCATCTGCTCGGGTGAGCTGTGGTAGACCCAGGCGGTCCCGTTGTGGAGCTCCCACTGGGTGTCCCAGGGGTCCGTCTTCCTGGCTGCGGGCTTTGCCCCCGGACGGGGGCCCCAGATGCTGACAACAGGCTTGGACATGCTTCGACGACTCCTTGGTGTCGCGGTCGGACGCACCGAACACGGTTATCGTCCCAGCGCGAGCGTCCGAGCCACGTCACATTCCGGCAATATCACTCTTTCGTGGATGAAACGTCTCAGGTCCGGCGAGCCAGCACCAGGCGCCAGTTCGGGGTGCCGTCCGGGCGGCGCCCGAACTGCGCGAGTGGCAGGGTCTCCACCGTGAACCCGGCCTCCCGGAGGTCCTCCCGGACCCCGCCGAACGGGAAGGTCCGGTAGTACATGACGAACGTCGGCCGCCAGACCGCGTTCCGCACCCGCATCACCGCATCGAAGCCGGCCGACGCCCAGTAGAGCGGCGATGCCATCGGGAGCGGTGCCCCGATCGGGAAGGCGAAGACCCCGCCCGGCCGCAGCGCGCCGTGCACCCCGCGGAACAGGGCGGGGCGCTCGGCCGGGAGGAAGTGGCCGAAGGCCCCGAAGCTGACCGCCAGGTCGTACGAAGCCGCCAGCGCGGGCGGCAGCGCCCGCGCGTCCGCCCGTACGAAGTCCATCGCCGGGCCATCAGCAGGACCGCCGTGGACGCGCTCGGCCTCCGCCAGCATTCCGGCACTGAAGTCCACCCCGGTGACCCGCTCCCGGCACAGCCGCCGCAGCATCCCCAGCGCGGCGCCGGTGCCGCAGCACACGTCCAGCCCGGCCCCGAAGGACCCTTCGGCCTGGGCCAGGGTCTCCTCGACGGCGTCGAGCATTCGGTCGGGGGTACGGAAGGGGGTGTGGTCGAACTTCGGGGCGAGCAGGTCGTAGCCCTGCTCGATGGACGACATGGCCTGCACGGCCAGTTCACGCACGCTGGGACCCATGGGAGCGAACATGACATCAGCCTAGCCAGGGCGAACCGGACGCCTCCTCCCCCGGGGCAGCGGATGCGCCGCCCGGTGAGCGGTGGCAGGGTGTTTCACGGTTCCCATCCCCCCACGGAGGTGCGGTATGGCTGGAGATGAAGACGACAAGAAGTCCATTCAGGGTCCTCCTGATCTCTGCGGGAGGCAGGAGGACCCGGAAACCCTCTGGGTCATGGCCCGGGACTGCAGGAGGCTCGACAAGGACTGGATCGTGTCCGCGGGAGTGCGCGGAGAGCTCCTGATCCCGACACTGCGCATCCAGGGGATCGAGTGCCCGGACATCTGTCTCGGCACCGCGTACAACTACTGGGATGCAGCCTGGCGCAGGGTCGAGTCGTACGGCGGACACCTGGGCGCCAACGGACTGGGGGTCAACTCGGCCCACCAGCGGAGCCACAAGCAGCTGCACATCCACATGACGGAGATCGTGGATCTGGCAAGGAAGGACCTCGATACCTTCCAGGGCAAGATCGGCAACCCCGACACGTGGGCCAAGTCCGCGTACAAGGTCACCGGGCGGAACTCGTCCGGCCTGGCCGAACCGCATGTCTACCGGATCTGCCATGTCGGCAACCTGAGTTCCTACAATTTCTTCGGGCTGCTCAACGACAAGGTGGTCAAGGTCCTCGGCGAGAAGATGGCGGACCAGACGCTGATGGTGATCCCGGTGAGTGACAAGTCTGCCGACGGGTACTACGTCGTGAACAGCAGTACGACCCTCAGCGGGGGAATCGGCTCGTGCGAGGGTCTCCTGCGCTGCCACTAGGCCGCCCGGCCGGACGCACGCAGACGGCGGCTGCGGTGGCTCCCCCTCCGGGCCACCGCAGCCGCCGTTCCCCCGTTCCCCCCGTTGGTCCACGTCCCCCGTGATCCCCCCGTGGGCCTTCCCCCGTGGTGGTGCTTCCCCCGTGGTGCTTCCCCCGTACCCGGTGCCCCCGTGCCCGGTGCTCCCCCCGTGCGCACCGGGGCGTGTGTTACGGCCGCGGGCCGGTCGCGTGGTTGTCCAGGGTCTGGATCTCCTCGCCCTTGACCGGGGTACCGGGAGCGGTACCAGTGCCGGTGCCGGCACCGTCGGCGTGGCTGTCGAGGGGCTTGATCTCGACGCCCGTCGCGTGGTTGTCGAGCGGGATGATGTCGCCGTTCTCCGGCGTCGCGTTCTCAGTCGTCGTCATCGTTACTCCTGAAGGATGTGGCCGTCCCGTTCGGCGATTCCCCCGCGGACCGCCGAACGGGTTTTCCGTTCGACCCGGTGGCCCCCCGGCGCTGCGGGTCGATGGATCCATCATGTCCAACGGCGATAAACGAACGATGAACGCCCCCTGGGCGCACCGGCCGGCACCGGCCGGCACTCCGCTCAGGCGGCCACCTCGGACGCCAGCAGGGCCCGGACCTCCGCGAGTTCGGCCGATCCCAGCTGCTCGAAGACGACCTTCGCGTCCATCCAGCAGGCCCGCGCCCGGTCGATCTGCCCCATCCGGCACAGCGCCCGGCCCAGCACCATTACCACACAGGCCCGCCGCCACTCGCCGCCCATCACCCGCAGCGCGATGGCCTGTTCGGCGTGCGAGGCGGCCAGCGTGGCCCGGCCGGCGGCCAGATGGGTCTCGGCGAGCCGGTAGTGGGTGATGCCCTCCCAGAGCGGCTGCCGGTTGTCGTGGAACAGCGACAGCGCCTCGGTCAGCTGGTCCAGGGCCTCCCGGAGCCGGCCGCCTTGGAGCAGCACGGTGCCCAGCGCATAGCGCCCGTTGGCCAGCCGCAGGGTCAGGCCCATCCGGTCGTAGATGGCGATGCCCTGTTCGGCCAGCTCGATGGCGCTGGGCAGCCGGCCCAGCGCCGCCTGGATCCGGGACAGGTTGCACAGCGCACTCGCCTCGCCGACGTTGTTGCCGTCGGCCCGGAAGTTGCGGATGGCCTCCAGCAGGTAGCGCTCGCCGTCGGCGTGCCGCCCTTCGGAGAGGGCGATGATGCCCCGGTCGTTGGGCGCCCAGCAGCTGGGCAGCGGGTCCCCGGCCGCCCGGGCGAGCAGGGTGGCCTGCCGGGCCTCCTCGTCGGCCTCGGCGAACCGGCCGACGACCAGGTGCACACTGGTCAGGGTGGTGCGGGCCCGGCCCTCGGCGTGCGGGTCGCCGGAGGCCTGCGCCGCCTCGCGCAGCGAGACCGCGGCGGACTCGTACTGCTTGGAGTTGGCCCCGGACTCCATGAGGTCCTTGGCGGCCCACAGCAGGTCCACGGCCCGCCGCAGCTGGTCGGCCGCCGCCGCCCCGTCGGTCCGGGCGACCGCCTGCCGTACGCAGGCCAGCAGCGGGTTCGCCTCCGTGTACAGCCAGTCCAGGGCCGGGTGCCGGTCGGTGAACTCCAGGCCCGGGTAGCTGGTCTTCGCCAGGTGGGCGACCAGCCGGTCGCCGGGCCGCTCGAGCGCGTACACCCCGGCCGCGGTGGCCAGGTAGAAGTCCAGCAGCCGGGAGAGCGCGGCGTCCCGCTCGGCGGCGGGCTGCTCGTCGCGTTCGGCGCAGGCACGCGCGTAGAGCCGTACGAGGTCGTGGAAGCGGTAGCGGCCGGGCGCGGCGGATTCCAGGAGGGAGCAGTCGACCAGGGCCTCCAGGAGGTCCTCGGCGGTGTGCTCGGGCAGGTCGAGGACGGCGGCGGCAGCGGCGAGCGAGATGTCCGGGCCGTCGGCCAGCCCCAGCAGCCGGAAGGCCCGCTGCTGGGCGCGTTCCAGCTGGCCGTAGCCGAGCTCGAAGGTGGCCTTCACGGCGAGGTCGCCGGCCTGGAGCTCGTCCAGTCGGCGCCGCTCGTCGGCGAGCTTGGCGGCGAGTACGGACACCGTCCAGGTGCGCCGGGCGGCCAGCCGGGAGGCGGCGATCCGGATGGCCAGCGGCAGGAACCCGCAGGCGCCGACCACGTCCAGGGCGGCCTGCCGCTCCGCCCGGACCCGCTCCTCGCCCACGATCCGGGTGAACAGCTGGAGGGCCTCGTCGGGGGACATCACGTCGAGGTCGACGAGGTGCGCCCCGGCGAGGCCGGCCATCCGGACCCGGCTGGTGACCAGAGCCGCGCAACCTGCTGTGCCGGGCAGCAGCGGGCGGACCTGGGCGGCGTCCCGGGCGTTGTCGAGGAGCACCAGCACCCGGCGGCCGTCGAGGGTGGAGCGGTAGAGCGCGGCCCGCTCGGCGGCGGAGTCGGGGATGGCGGTGTCCGGGGTGCCGAGGGCGCGCAGGAACGCCCCGAGGACGGCGACCGGTTCGGCCGGGCGGGCTTCGGTGCCCTGGAGGTCGACGTAGAGCTGGCCGTCCGGGAAGTGCGGGCGGGCGGCGTGGGCCACGTGCACGGCCAGGGTGGTCTTTCCGACACCGCCGATGCCGGCCAGTGCGGAGACGGCCATGACCTGGCCCTCGGCGTGCGCCAGCACCTCGGACAGTTCGTCGACGAAGGCGGCCCGGCCGGTGAAGTCGGGCACGGTGGCCGGGAGCTGGGCGGGCCGTACGGGGGCGGGGGCGGCGGCCGGGGCGGCTTCGGCGGTCTGGGCGAGTTCGGTGTCGGCGCGCAGGATCCGCTGTTGCAGGGCGGCGAGTTCGGGGCGCGGGTCGACGCCGAGTTCGTCGGCGAGCAGCCGGCGGGTGTCGGCGTAAACGGCGAGGGCCTCGGCCTGCCGGCCGCTGCGGTAGAGGGCGAGCATCAGCAGCTCGCGGAGCCGTTCGCGGAGCGGGTGGGCGGCGGTGAGCGCGGTCAGCTCGGAGACGGCCTCGGCGTGGCTGCCCACTTCGAGGTCCAGGTCGAGCCGGGTCTCCAGGAGCTGGAGCCGCCATTCGGCGAGCCGGGTGCGCTCGGTCTCGGCGTGCGGGCCGGGCACCCCGGCCAGTGGCTCGCCCTCCCACAGGTCCAGGGCGCGGCCCAGCAGGGTGCGGGCCATGGAGCGGTCGCCGGAGCCGCGGGCGGCCTCGGCGTCGGCGGCCAGGCTGCGGGCCACCCCGAGGTCGAGGCCGGCCGGGTCGCCGAGCCGGATGGCGTACCCGCCGGACTCGCTGACCAGGGTCCCGGGGTCGAGGATCTTGCGGAGCCGGGAGGCGTACGTCCGGATGGTGGCCAGCGCCTGCGGCGGCGGGTCCTCGCCCCAGATGGCGTCGATCAGCTCGGGGGCGGTGGCGGTACGGCCGTCGCGCAGCAGCAGGGCGGCCAGCAGGGCGCGTTGCTGGGGACTTCCGGAGGCGAGAGGCTCGGTTCCGCGCCAGGCGCGGATGGGCCCGAGTACGGAGAAGCGGGATCCGGCCGGTGGGGCGGGGTGGGCCCCCTCGGGGTCGGTGCGCTGGTGCGGAATGGCAGGTATGCCTTCCACGTGTGTCTCCCCCTCCCTGTGCCGGGCATTGCTGTGCGTCGCCGTGCAGTTGTCCAGTGCAACGGTCAGTCTGCCCTGTTTGGGCCGGGCGCGTCAGCCCGCCCGGTCTCAGCTGTGTACCGAGCACGTCCCAACTAGCTGACGGTTCGTCAGATCAACGGTACCGTGAAGGACATGGAGACCTTCCCGAAGATCATCTCGGTGGACGACCACACGGTGGAGCCGCCCCACGTCTGGCGGGACCGGCTCCCGTCGAAGTACCGCGACATCGGCCCGCGCATCGTGCGCGCACCCCTCAAGGAAATGACCTTCCTGGGCGGCAGGTTCGCCCCGGTCATGGGCGCGAAGGGCGATGACGGCCCGATCGGCGACTGGTGGGTCTACGAGGACCTGCACCGGCCGCTGACCCGGCTGGACACCGCCGTCGGCTACGACCGGGACGAGATCCGGCTCGAGGTCATCACCTACGAGCAGATGCGTCCGGGCTCCTTCTCCGTCCCGGACCGGCTCGCCGACATGGACGTCAACCACGTCCAGTCGGCGCTGTGCTTCCCGACCTTCCCGCGGTTCTGCGGCCAGACCTTCACCGAGGCCAAGGACCGGGAGCTGGGGCTGCTGGGCGTCCGCGCGTACAACGACTGGATGGTGGAGGAGTGGTGCGGGCCGGCGGCGCAGGGCCGCCTGATCCCGCTCACCCTGATCCCGCTGTGGGACGCGCAGCTGGCCGCGGCGGAGGTCCGCCGCAATGCGGCCCGCGGGGTCCGGGCGGTCGCCTTCTCGGAGATCCCGCCGCACCTGGGCCTGCCCTCGATCCACACCGACGAGTGGGACCCCTTCCTGGCGGCCTGCGACGAGACCGGCACGGTCATCGCCATGCACATCGGCTCCTCCAGCCGGATGCCGTCCACCTCGGCGGACGCCCCGCCGGCGGTGGGCTCTACGATCACCTTCGCCAACTGCTGCTTCTCGATGGTGGACTGGCTGATGAGCGGCAAGTTCGAGCGCTTCCCCAACCTGAAGATCATGTACGCGGAGGGCCAGATCGGCTGGATCCCGTACATCCTGGAGCGCGCGGACGTGGTCTGGGAGGAGAACCGCGGCTGGGGCGGCGTCGCGGACAAGGTCCACCGCCCGCCGTCGGAGCTGTTCGCGGAGCACGTGTACGGCTGCTTCTTCGACGACGCGTTCGGCCTGAAGAACCTGGACGCCATCGGGGTGGGCAACGTCCTGTACGAGACGGACTACCCGCACTCGGACTCGACCTGGCCGAAGTCCCGCGAGGTGGGCGAAGCCCAGATGGGCCACCTGCCGCCGGAAGAGGTGTCCCGCATAGTCCGCGGCAACGCCATTTCCTTGCTGGGGCTGACGGTAGACGGCCTCTGGCCGGGGCCGGGGGCTTAGCGCCCCCCGGCGGTCCCGGCTGACCAGCACCCGGGACCGCCGGGCCCCCGTACCGGGGGCATGGCCTGTTAGACGGGCTGGGTGGCGAAGATGAAGACGCCCCCGCTCGTGCGGATCACGGCGTACCCGTTCGCCGTGAACTGCGGCATCTCCTCGATTTCGGAGGCCAGCAGCTTCTTGTCGCGGATGTCCAGCGCGGCTCCGCTGCCGTTCGCGTGCGCGTAGAGGACGCCATTGCCCGGGAGGGCGCTCGGCATGATGTTCACCTCGTCCGCCGCCTGGCGCCACAGCTCCTTGCCGGTCTCGGTGTTCCAGGCGACCGCGCCCTTGCCGTACTGCACCACGGCGGTCTTGCCGTCCGGGGAGATGGCGAGGCCGTCGTCATCGATGGTGCCGTTGGTGTCGATGCCAGGCCCCTCGGCGAGCTGACGGCCGCTCTTGACGTCGATCAGCGTCATGATCGCTTCGGAATCCCCGTACGAGGACCATTCGAGGAGGGCCTTGTCACCCCGGAACGGCATCAGCCGCGCGCTGGTTGCCTTATTCGGCGTGACCAGCTTGGCGATGGCGGCCGGCGGGGTGAGGTCCTTGGTGTTCCACGCCTTGTTGCCGGTGCGGACGTCCTTGGCGGTCACCCACCAGGCCCAGGGCTGGTAGGAGATGTCCTTCTGCGAGTAGTAGCCGAGACCGGGGCCGACCGCGCCCTTGAGATCGATGTGCGAGGCCGCGGTGGTCAGGGTCTCCCCGTCACCGATCGGGATGAACTTGGCGCCGCCGGAGCTGCCGGCGTCCACGAGGTAGCCGTGACGGACCGGGGTGGACATGTGTTCGTCCCCGTCGAAGGAGGAGCTCCCCAGCTTCTCGCCGGACGGCGCGTACATGGTCAGCAGGGTCTGGGTGGAGGCCTTCTTCAGGCCGCTCGCCGGGGTATCGACCTGGTTGCGGATCAGCAGGGCCGGCGAACCGTCCCGCCACTCACCCACCTGGACGAGGGGCGTGGCCGAGGAGGACGAGGTCCCGCCGTCCTTCTCGGGGACCTGGAACTCGAACTTCTTGCGCAGCTGGCCGCTCTTGGCATCGAGGAGCCGGGCGGTGAAGGTGCGCGCGCCCACCTGCCCGTTGCCGTAGCCGGTGAGGATGATGGCGTCCCCGACCGTGCAGATGCTGCCGTCCCCCGTCGCCTTCTCGGACGCCTTGCCCACGCAAGCCCCCGCGTCGTCGCCCGCCAGGCTCCAGGCCGGCTGCGCGGCCAGCCCGGGCACCGGCTTGCCCTGGTAGACCGGGCCCTTCGGCGCCGCGGGCGCGGACTCCGCGGCCTTCCCCTTCTCTCCGCCGCCGGCCTTGGGATCGGCGTCCCCGCCTCCGGAGCACCCGGTCACGAGACCCGCGGACAGCACCAGACCGAGCGCTACCGTCCTACGTATGCGATTCAACTTCCTTGCCCCCGTCTTTCTTTCCTCTTGAGTGATCAAGACCAACGGGTCACCTTACTTCGGCCCTACATTGGCTGGGGGTCCAGGGAAGCCCAGCCGGTTTCCGACGGGGCGAAGACGACGCCCCCCGCCACCAAGAACCCGGCCGGCCCCTCCGGCCGCACCGGAACGGTGAACTTCAGCACCGCCTCCTGCGCCTCCAGGTCGATCACTCGCCCCTCCGCCCCGCACCGGACGTACGCCAGCCCGTCCGTCACCACCACCGCGTTCGCGTTGTCCGGCCGGTCCGGCTCCGCACACACCTCGGGCAGCGCCACCCGCCACTCGCTGCCGCCCGAGTCCTGGTTCAGCTCGGTGAACGCCGGCTCCCCGCTCAGCGAGGCGGCCATGAAGTAGACCTTCCCGTCGGCCGCCGACAGCGGCGACAGCGCGTTCCCGCCGTACGGGATGTCCCAGGCCGCGCCCTTCTCCGGGTCCCCGAGCAGCACCCCCGACCCGTTCTCCCGATGGCACAGGAACACCCGCTTCGCCGCGACCGGCGCCACCGTCAGCCCGCGCGTCTCGCACGGGCCCGCCAGGGGCGAGTGGCCGACGCTGCGGCCCGTCGCGCCGTCCAGCGTCGTCACGAAGGCGTGGAACTGCATCTCCGCGTTCTGGCCCCGCCCCTGGACGTACACCTTCCCCTCCACGGCCCGCAGCATCGGATAGCCGTCGTCCGATTTGGGTGCGGCCACCGACCACAGCCGTACGCCCCGGCCCGTGTCCACCGCCACCACGGTGCCGCCCGCGGTCACGCCGTACGCCCGCCCGCCGTCCACCACCAGCCGCCGCAGCACGGTGGCGTTCGGCACCGACCACCGGCTCTTGCCCGTACCCAGGTCGAAGGCCTGGAACCCCTTGCCGCCGGAGCCCAGCACGATCACGGCATCCCCGACCACCGCCGGGCTCTCGCTGTCCAGCACATCGGCCTTCACCGACCACTGCACCTGCCCGGTCGCCGCGTCGAGCCGGACCACCGAGCCGATGCCGCTGCCGGACGCGCTGACCGGCATGGTCGCCTTGGTCGACGTACACACCAGCGCGGCGGCCGAGTCCGCGTACACGCAGTCCCCCAGCCCCTTCGCCCCGACCCAGGCGTCCCAGCCCTTGGGGCGGCGGTCGGTGGGGTCGGCGTACGCGGCGGTCCCGGCCGCGCTGCCGCCGGCCATGGCGGCGTACGCGGGCAGCCGGCTCTTGGGCTCCGCTTCGGAGGAGTCGTCGGAAGGGGACACCTGCTCCTGCCCGTCCCCGCCGTGGGACCCGGACGAGGTCTCCTGGGAGAAGCCGAGGTAGATCCCGGCCCCGGCGATCAGCGCGACGGCAGTGGCCGCGGCAACCGCCGTACGCCGCCGCAGCCGCGGCAGCCGCGGGAACCGCGACCGCACCGTACGGCCACCGGACCCGGCCGGCCCGGTCGGCGGCCCGCTCGGCTCGGTGGCCTCGGCCGCCACGTCCCGTATCGATACCGGGACCTCGATCTCCCACTCGGCGGCCTTCGCGTCCCGGAACGCTGCCAGCAGCTCATCCGGATGCGGCCGGTCCGCGGGATCCTTGGCCAGGCACCACTCGACGGTCGTGCGCAGCGCCCCGGCCGGCAGCCCGCCCAGCTCCGGCGGATCCGAGACCACCCGATACGCCGTCATGTAGTGCGAGTCCGCATCGAACGGCCCGCGCCCGGTCATCGCGAACACCAGCACCGAGCCGAGCGAGAACACGTCCGACGCCGGCGCAACCCGCTGCGGAGCCGACAACTGCTCCGGGGACATGAACGGCGGCGTCCCGAGGATCTGCCCGGTCGCTGTCAACGTCTGCTGCCCGCCGACCCGCGAGATCCCGAAGTCGATGACCCGCGGCCCGTCGTCCGTCAGCAGCACGTTGTCCGGCTTCAGATCGCGGTGGATCACCCCGGTGGTGTGCAGCTCGCGCAACGCCTCCACCAGCCCGACGGCCAGCATCCGCAGCTCGGCACCGGTCAGCGGCCCGTCCGCCTTCACCCGGGAGCCCAGCGTCCGGCCGGGCACCAGCTGGGTGGCCATCCAGGGGCGGGGCGCGTCCGGGTCGGCGTCCACGACGGGGGCGGTGAAGGCCCCGCTGACCCGCCGGGCCGCCGCGACCTCCTGCCGGAACCGGGTACGGAACTCCGGATCGTCGGCGAACTGCTGGTGCACCAGCTTCACGGCGACGAGCCGCCCGGAGGCGGCCCGCGCCGAGTACACCGTGCCCATGCCGCCCGAGCCGAGCCGGTCGATCAGGACATACCCGCCGATCGTCCGCGGATCGCCGTCCCGCAGTGTCATGTCCCGCCCTGCCCGCCCCGTGTCCGACTGTCGGGCGGCAGCCTATGCCCGGGCGACCGCCGTCACGAAGGCCGCCCAGGCGGCGGGGGCCATACCGAGCTCGGGGCCGGCGGTGACCTTGGAGTCGCGGACGTGCACGGTGTCGGAGCAGGCGGCGACCTCTACGCAGCTGTCGCCCTGGCTGCCGCTGTGGGAGGACTTGTGCCAGGGGAATCCGACCTCGACGCAGTCGTCGCCCTCACTGCCGCTGTAGGAGGACTTGTGCCACGACAAGGCGACCTCGACGCAGTCGTCGCCCTCGCCACTGCTGTAGCTGCTCTTGAACCACCGCAGTCCGGAGTCGGTGCTCATAGCGTTCCTCGCAATCGCATCAGCAGGCTGGCGCTGTCCGCCGGATTGAGGGCCTGGATGCGAAGTTTGGCATACCGCTGCTGGAGCGCGCTGATGTCCTGAGGGCGGGTCAGTACCCTTCCGTTGCGTTGCCCTTCGGCGTAGCCGAACCACTCGTGCTCGTCGGTTTCGAGGAGGCGAAAGGGGCCGCCGAGGCCGGCGTGATCGGGGCAGACGGTCGGCACGATCTGGATGTCGACGTTCGGCAGCGCCGCGCACTCCAGTAGGTGGTCGATCAGCTCGCGCGTGACCTCGGGCCCACCGGTCTGCCGCTCGATGACCTGCTGGTCCATGACGAAGCTGAACACGATGTACGGGATACGGCGGAGGAGCTCCTGCCGGGCCAGCCGGGCTGCCGTCCACGCCTCGGTCTGCTCCGGTGTGGGCGGAGGCAGCACGG